>JACWDR010000009.1 GCA_014653975.1 Pelagibacterales bacterium SAG-MED20 | reverse complement strand
GGAAATTTGAAGAAAGATTATCTAGAGAATTTGAAGCGATAGGTTTCTTTATATCAGATCATCCTTTAAACCAATTTAAAGAAATCTTTGATGATTATAAAGTAGTTGACTATGTTAAATTTAATACAGATGACACTATTAAAGAAGCGAATATTGCAGCCACATTATTAAAAATTACAGAAAGAAAAACAGCCAAAGGAAATTCTTACGGTGTTATTAAATTTACTGATTTAACAAGTGTGTTTGAGCTTTTTATTTTTTCAGACGTCCTAGAGTCAAATAGAGAAATATTAGTTGAGGGTAATTCATTAATTATTACTTTAACGAAAACTATTTCAAATGATGAAAATAAACTTAAAAGAGTGAATGTTCAGAAAATAGCCTCACTTAAAGATCTTTTTAATAAGCCGGTATCAGAAATTATACTTAATATTAAGTCAATAAAAGATATGGACAGAATATCAGATTTAGTTAAAAAGGAAGGGTCGACAGAAGTAAAAATTAATATCATTAATAAAGAGAAAAATATTAGCTTTAAACTTAAAACTAAAAGGTTTATTGATAGAAAATCGATCAATATCATAAGAAAAAATGATATTTCTGCTGTTATTCAGTAAAAAAGACTTGTTTGTTTTTCAAATAATTTGTAAATAGCTTATAAATTAAATTAACACGCACACAGTTTGTGGTTTTAAACCTCCGGTCCTTAAGTGGAAATTACTGTGGTGGCTTAACCGGGAATAAATATGAAAATACCAAGTTTAACTATTCAGCAATTATTAGAAGCAGGCGTACACCTAGGTCATAAGACCTTAAGATGGAACCCAAAAATGAAAAAGTACATTTTTGGAAAAAGAGACTCAATTCATATCATTGATTTAACTCAGACATTGGAACTAACAAACGTTGCATTAGAAAAAGTTTACAACACTATTGCAAATAATGGTAAAATACTTTTTGTATCTACTAAAAAACAAGCCTCTGAAGCAATTGCAGAACTTGCAAAAGAAACTGATCAATACTTTGTAAATTATAGGTGGTTGGGTGGAATGCTAACCAATTGGGGAACAATTTCTGGTTCAATTAAAAAGATGAAAAAGTATGAGACAGATTTAATTTCAGAAAATAGAGGTTTTACAAAAAAAGAACTTCTCAAAATGAGTGTCAAAAAAGATAAACTTGAAAGATCTCTTGGTGGAATAGCAGAAATGAAAAAAATACCAGATTTAGTTTTTATTATTGATACAAATTATGAGTCTCTAGCAATTCAAGAATCTGTCAAATTAGGTATACCAATTATTGCTATTTTAGACAGTAACTCAAACCCCGATGGAATACAATTTCCGATTCCAGGAAATGATGACGCTAGAAGATCAATAGATCTCTATTGTAGTTTAGTTAAAGAAACAATTGAGAATGCTAAAAAAGCAACTCCAACTAAATCTGAAGAAAAACCTGACTTAGAATCCTTAACAGAAAAAAAAGATTCTACTAAAACTGTTCAAGAGCTAGATAGAGAAAAACTGGATAAAAAATTTTCAAAAAAGAAAAAGGTTAATTAGCATGAGCGATATAGACAAAGTAAAGCAGTTAAGAGAAGCAACTGGAGCAGGGTTTAAAGATTGTAATTTAGCAGTTAAAGAATCCAATGGTGATTTAGATAAAGCAATTGAAATTTTGAGAGTAAAAGGAATTTCTAAGGCTTCAAAAAAAATGTCTAGAGACGCAAAAGAAGGCGTTGTGGCAACTAGTGGTGATGAAAATAAAATTTCAGTTATTGAATTAAACTGTGAAACAGACTTTGTTGCAAAAAATGATGATTTTGTCCACTTTGCTAAAGAATTGAGTGAACTGAACAATAAAAATAACTCAGAAATTGATAAATTAAATAAATCTATAATGTCAAATGGTCAATCTGTGGAGGAGTCTCTTGTTGCATTAATTTCAAAAATGGGTGAAAAAATAACAATAGGTAGAGTTAAAACTTTTAACCATTCGGGTTCAAAAAATTTTAATTATTTACATACAATTGTTAAAGATAATTTATCTAAATTAGCAGTTGTTGTATCTTTGGAGACTAAGGAAGATTCTGATACAATCAAGTCTTTTGGCAAACAACTTGCTATGCATGTTGCTGCATCTAACCCTATAGCCCTAGATTCAAATCTAATTGATAAAGATATTTTACAAAAGGAACAAGATCTTATTACCGAAGAATTAAAAAGTTCAGGTAAACCTCAAGAGATAGCTCAAAAAATTAGTTTAGGTAAAATCAATAAATTTAAAGAAGAAAATGCACTTCTGTCACAAGCATGGGTAATGGAGCCTAAAAAAAAGGTGCAAGATATAGTAAAAGATCTTAGTATAACTGACTTAAAAATTAAAGATTTTTATAGATTAAAAATTGGTGAATAAATGTTTAATGAAAAAACATACAGCCAAAAAATGGATAAAACCATTGAGGTTTTTACAAAAGAGTTATCTTCTTTAAGAACTGGTAGGGCAAACGCTAGTATGCTTGATCTAGTTAAGGTTGATGTATATGGCCAGTTAATGCCAATAAATCAAGTAGCAAGCATAACTACCCCAGAAGCACGAATGATTAATATTCAGGTGTGGGATCTAAATAATGTTGAGCTCGTTGACTCAGCTATCAAAAAATCTGAATTAGGATTAAACCCTCAAATAGATGGACAATTAATTAGGTTACCCGTTCCAGATCTAAGTGAAGAAAGAAGATCTGAAATTAAAAAAGTCATTAAATCTATGGGTGAAAAATGTAAAATTTCAATCCGTAATATTAGAAGAGAAGCTAATGATGAACTTAAAAATTTACTTAAAAAAAAAGATATTGGTGAAGATGAAGAGAAAAAATTTGAAAAGAACATTCAAAATTTAACAGATGATCATATAAAAAAAATTGATGAAAAAGTTGATTCTAAAGAAAAAGAAATAATGACTATATGAACCCAATTAAACATGTTGCCATCATTATGGATGGAAACGGGAGGTGGGGCATTAAGAATAAAGGTACAAGAAACTTAGGTCATAGAGCTGGCCTTAATACTTTAGAAAGTATTATTAAAGAAACATTAAATCAAAAAATTAAATACCTAACACTTTACACTTTTTCTACAGAAAATTGGAAAAGACCAAAAAAAGAAATATCTTTTTTATTCACCTTATTAGAAAACTTTTTACAAAAGAAAATAAACAGTCTAGTTAAAAATAAGATAAGACTAAATATTATTGGAAATAAAAAAAAATTTTCTGCACAACTACAAAAATTATTAAGCGACTCAGAAAAAAAAACCAATAAAAACAAAAAATTACAGATTAACCTTGCTCTAAATTATGGTTCAAAAGAAGAAATATTAAATACTTTACGAATAATCATTAAAAAAAAACACAAAATAACAGAAAAAAATATTACAGAAAACCTTTATACCAAAAATATTCCAAATCCAGATTTATTGATACGAACAGGTAATACTCATAGACTAAGTAATTTTCTGTTATGGCAAATTGCTTATACAGAAATTTTTTTTGAAAAAAAGCTATGGCCAGACTTTAAAGATAAAGATTATAGAAAAATTCTTAATAAGTTTAGGTTATTAAAAAGAAATTTTGGAGCTATTTAATGAATTCAAAAATACAAAAAAGAATAATCACATCTATTTTTTTATTATCATTATTAACATTGATGTTTTTTTATAACTTTATTTTGATTATATCTTTAATAATTATTGGAATTATTAGCTGGATTGAATTCTATGCACTAATATCAAAAATTTTTTTAAAAAAAGATCCTAAAACAATAATATTAAAATTTTTTTATAAATTTGTGTCTTTATTATATTTATCAATATTAATTTATTTGATAATAGTCCCAAAAATAAATGATCAATATTTTGAAATAGTTGTTATTTATTCAATTCTTATTTCAGTTATGTCAGATATAGGAGGGTTAATAATTGGAAAAACTTTTAAAGGAAAAAAATTAACTAAAATTAGCCCAAATAAAACTATATCAGGCTCCATTGGATCATTTTTGTTTTCTTTAGTTTTATCTACTTTTTTTTATCAATATTTTATTAAATATGATTTTGTGACATTTATTTTATTTACTCTATTTATCTCTTTAGCATCTCAAGTTGGTGATTTATTAATTTCATTAATTAAACGAAAAGCAAAAGTTAAGGATACAAGTGATTTACTGCCAGGTCATGGAGGATTCCTGGATAGAATTGATGGGATTCTTATAGCGTTACCAATTGGTTTGTTTGTTTTTAATATATGAAAAAAAAAGTTGTTATATTTGGATCTACAGGGTCAATTGGAAAAACACTTATTGATGTTTTAAAAAAAGATAAAAAAAGTTTTGATATATTGTTGCTTTCAGCAAATAAAAATATCAATAGACTATTAAAACAAGTTAAAATATTTAAAGTTAAAAATATTATAGTTACCAATCAAAATAAGTTTAAAAAAATAAAATTAATCTTAAGAAATAAAAAAATTAATATTTATAATAATTTTGAATCAATAAATAAGATTGTTCAAAATAAAAAAATTGACTATACTATGAGCTCAATTTCAGGTTTAGAGGGATTAAAACCAACTCTTGAAATTATTCCTTATACAAAAAAAATAGCTATTGCTAATAAAGAAACAATTATTTGTGCTTGGCCATTAATTCAAAAAAAGTTAATAAAGCACAAAACCATATTTATACCAGTAGACTCTGAGCATTTTTCAATTTATTCATTAATAAATTCATCAAAAAGCAAAGACTTTGAAAAAGTATTTATTACAGCATCTGGAGGTCCATTTAAAAACCTACCATTAAATAAATTTTCATCAATTAAATTAAATTCAGCATTAAAGCATCCTAATTGGAAAATGGGAAAAAAAATTACTATAGACTCTTCAACATTAATGAATAAAGTTTTTGAGATTATTGAAGCAAAAAAAATATTTAATTTAGATTATAAAAAACTGGAAATATTAATCCACCCAAAATCTTATGTTCATGCAATGGTAAAATTTAAAAATGGTTTAACAAAGATATTAATCCATGACACCAATATGATTATACCCATTTTCAATTCTTTATATCTTAATCATGAAAAAAAAATTTTAACAAAAAACATCGATTTTAGTATCTTAAATAATTTAAATTTTGAAAAAGTTGATGAGAAAAGATTTCCAGTTATCAAAATTTTAGATATTTTACCTAATAATCATTCACTTTTTGAAACAGTAATTGTTAGTGCTAATGATGCGCTTGTAAAAATGTTTCTTAATAAAAAAATTAAATTTTTAGATATTTCAAAAATTCTTTTAAAAGTTATTAAAAATAAAGAATTCATACAATATAAGAGATTAAAGCCCAAAAATATTGGTGAAATTATTAAATTGAGCAAATATGTAAGTTTAAAAATTCAATCTTTAAGTGTATAAAACAATATGTTAAAAGTAATTGTAAAAATATTTTTCTTAATACTGTTATTTACTGCAAGTTCCTATTCTGCAATTATTAATTCTATCGACATTACAGGCAATAAAAGACTTTCCAGAGAAAGTATTTTAATGTTTGGTAAAATTGATATTAATAAAAATTATTCAAACGAAGATTTAAACATAATACTAAAAGATTTGTATCAAACTGATTTTTTTAAACAAATAGATATAAATATAGAGAATAAAGTATTAAAAATAAATGTATTAGAAAACCCAATTATAGAAAATATTGAAGTTAACGGCGTTAAGAATAAAGCTTTTAAAAAAGCTATAGTTGACGCATTAAGTTTAAAAGATAGGAAGCCATACATAGAAACATTACAGAAAAGAGATATCAATCTAATTAAAAACATTATCAAAACTAATGGCTATTACTTTGGTGAAATTAAAACGTCATTAACAAAAAACGATACACAAAATTCAATTCAATTAACTTATGATATTGAACTTGGTGAACGAGCAAAAATTAAAAATATAATTTTTATTGGTGATAAAAAAATTAAAGATAAAAAATTAAAAAACATCATTGCTTCAGAGGAGAGTAAATTTTGGAAATTTATTTCTAATAAGGTTTATTTAGATAACGAGAGAATAAATCTTGATAAAAGACTTCTAGAAAATTATTATAAAAACAATGGTTATTATTCTGTAAAAATAGAAAATTCTTTTGTTGAATTTCAAAATGAACGTTCTTTTAAACTTGTTTTTAAGATTAATGCAGGAGAAAAATTTACTTTTAACAAAGTCGGACTAAATTTACCTCAAGATTTTGACTCTAAACACTTTGAAAAAGTTAGTAAATATATTTCAAAACTCGAAGATAAAGATTATTCACTAAATAGAATTAACAAAGTACTAGATGAAATTGACAAGATCGCATTGCTAAGAAAATATGAATTTATAAACGCTGATTTAGAAGAAAATATTTTAGATAATAATAAATTAGACATATCAATAAATATTAATGAGTCAGAAAAATTTTATGTTGAAAAAATAAATGTTTTGGGTAATCAATTTACCTTAGAAGAGGTTATAAGAAATTCATTCATAGTTGATGAAGGTGACCCCTATAATGAGCTTCTTTTTAATAAATCAATAAATAATATCAAATCCAAAAGGATTTTTAAAACAGTCAAACCCAATATTAAACCTGGTTCGAAAGCAAATCTCAAAATAATTGATATTTCAGTTGAAGAAAAACCTACAGGTGAAATTTCTTTAGGTGCTGGTGTTGGTTCTCAAGGTGGTACGTTGGCATTTGGTGTTAAAGAGAATAATTTTTTAGGTAGAGGAATTAATTTAGATACTAGCCTTGCAATCAGCGAAAGTACAATTAAAGGTCAATTTGTATACTCAAAACCAAATTTTAATTATACGGATAACACTTTATATACCGCTTTAACGAGAACGACGACAGATCATATGTCTGATTATGGATATAAATCAAGTAATACAGGTTTTTCAGTTGGAACTCGTTTTGAACAATATGAAAATTTGTTTTTCAGACCTACAATTGCAACAAACTTAGAAAGACTAGAAACCACTGATAGTGCTTCAGCAGGTTTAAAAAAACAAGAAGGAAATTATTCAGATGTAAATTTTAATTACTCATTAGATTATGATTTACGAAACCAAAGGTACCAAACATCAGATGGTTATCGGAATTTCTTTGCTCAAGAGTTGCCATTATATTCAGAAAATCCAGAATTAGTAAACACATTCCAAAGTTCTATTTATCAAAAGTTACCATCTTACGAAATGGTAGGCAGGCTTTCTTTTTTCACACAAGCAGTAAACTCATTAGGCGATGATGATGTTCGTATATCAAAAAGACTTTACGTGCCACCTAATAAACTTAGAGGTTTTGAACAAGGCAAAGTTGGACCAAAAGATAAAAAAGATTATATAGGTGGTAATTATGTTTCAACAGTCAACTTATCCTCAACACTACCTCAATTACTACCATCTATTGAAAATTTAGATATATCATTATTCTTCGATGCAGCAAATATTTGGGGAGTTGATTATGATGATAATCTCGATGACTCCAACAAAATAAGATCTTCTGCTGGTTTAGCTATGGATGTATTAACACCGATCGGACCATTAAGTTTTTCTCTTAGTCAACCGATAACAAAAAAATCAACAGATGTAACTCAGTCATTTAGGTTTAATCTTGGAACAACATTCTAATGAATTCAAAAAAAGCTGTAAAGATACTAATTGTTTTTTTTTTATTTTTTAATTTTAAATTACTACAAGCAGATGAAAAAATTGTATATATAGATATGAATAAGATAATGACTAGTTCGTCAGTTGCTAAATCTGTTTCTATTCAATTAGATAAGTATAATAAAGACAATACAATTAAATTTAAAAAAAATATAGATGATTTACAAGCTCAAGAAAAAAAATTGATATCTCAAAAAAACATTCTCGATGAAAATGAATTTAAAAAACAATATGAAGAAATAAAGACTAACTTTTCCAAACATAATAAGTCTATAGAAAATTTTAATAAAGATTTTAACAACAAGACAATTAAATCTAGAGCTTTTATTTTAGAGCAGCTTACCCCAATTTTGTCCAATTATGCAAAAAATAATTCTACATCTTTGATACTAAACAAAAAAAATGTAGTAATAGGTAAAACTGATTTAGATATTACTGATGAAATTATAATAATATTAAATGAAAAAGTTAAGGAAATTAAACTAGACAATATTAAATGAATTCAGATTCTTTAAATAAAAAACAAATAATAGACCTTTTACCTCACAGAGAACCAATGTTATTAATCGAGGAGCTTATCAATATAAAAAAACTTTTTTCAGCTACGGCAATTGTTAATGTTAAAAAGGATAGTTTTTTTGTACAAGGACATTTCCCAGGGAATCCGGTTATGCCAGGAGTTTTAATTGTTGAAGCATTTGGTCAAGCAGCCGCTGCATTGACAGCCCATGGTATTGATAAAAAAGAATATGAGAATAAATTAGTTTTTTTAATGGGTATCGATAAAGCTAGATTTAGGAACCCTGTTATACCTGATTGTAAACTTGAACTTAATATTGAAGCGACTAGATCTCATGGAAGAGTTTGGAAGTATAAAGGTGAAGCTTTTGTTGAAGGAAAAAAAATGGCTGATGCTCAATGGTCTGCTACTGTTGTTGATAGAAAATAATTTGTAATAATTCTTGATAAGTAATTAATGATTTTTTTGATAAAAATATTTATCAATGATTAATCCATTTTTTAGAAACAAAGGTCCTTTTACTATTGAAAAATTATTAAATCTGGCTGTGATTAAAAATGAAAAAAATTTCATTAAAACTAAAATTTTTGATATAAAAGATCTATTGTTATCTACAAAAAAAGATATAACTTTTTTTCACTCCAAAAAATATGAATTAATAGCATCAAACACTAAAGCCTCATTCTGTTTAACTACAAGTAATCTTGCACATATTTTACCAAAAACCTGTAAAAAAATTATTGTTGATAATGTATTAGTAAGCACTTCTAAAATTACAAAAGTTTTTTACCCAAATTCAGTTACAGATGATTTTGATAGTACCGTCAAATATATAAATAAATCTTCTTATAAAAATACAGTTAAATATGGAAAAAATGTTTTAATTGGAAAAAATGTTAAAATTGGAAAAAAATGCTTAATTGGTCATAATACAATCCTTGAAAGCAATGTTGTCATTGGCGACAATTGTTCCATTGGTTCAAATGTAATAATTCGAAACACTATTATAAATAATTCTGTTAATATTTTAGATAACTGTGTAATTGGAAAAAAAGGTTTTGGTTTTTTTCCTAACAAAAATAAAAACATAAGGTATCCACACATTGGAATTGTAATAATTAATGATAACGCTGAAATTGGTTGTGGGTCAACGATCGACAGAGGATCTATCTCTAATACGATTATAGGCAAAAATACCTTTTTAGATAATCAAATTCACATTGCACATAATAATAAAATTGGAGATAACTGTATTATTGCTGGTCAAGTTGGTTTTGCTGGAAGTTCAACATTGGGTAATAATGTAATGATAGGTGGTCAAGCTGGAATTTCAGGACACTTAAAGATAGGTGACAATGTTCAAATAGCAGGAGGAAGCGGTGTGATAAAAAGTATACCAGACAACTCTAGAGTAATGGGATATCCGGCAAAAGACTTAAAATCTTTCATAAAAGATAGTAAATAAATGATACATAAGACAGCAATTATAGATCCTAATGCTAAAATTTCTACCAAAGTAGAAATTGGACCTTATTCTGTTATTGGGCCAAATGTTGAGATTGGAGATAATACCATCATTCAATCACACGTAAATATAACAGGCCATACATCAATTAATGAAAATAATAAAATTTATTCGTTTGCCTCTATTGGGAGTAATCCTCAAGACATGAAATATAAGGAAGAAAAAACAAAACTTCTAATTGGAAACAACAATATTATAAGAGAGTATGTAACAATTAATCCAGGAACAATTCAAGGAGGTGGAATTACTCATGTTGGTAATAATAATTTAATCATGATTAGTGCTCATATTGCTCACGACTGTATTATTGGGAGTAATATTGTTATAGCTAATAGTGCTGCCATAGCAGGGCATGCCGAAATAGGAGACCATGTAGTCATTGGAGGAAATTGTGGTATACAGCAATTTACAAGAATTGGTAAAATGGCTATGATTGGCGGTATGACTGGAGTTTCACGAGATGTTATTCCTTATGGTTTATCTACAGGAAATAGAAATTATTTAAATGGAGTTAATGTAGTAGGATTAAGAAGGAGCAAAATACCTAATAAGGAAATTATAGGTCTAACAGAAGCCTATAAAGAAATATTTAAAACTAAAAGTTTGAATGATAATTTGAATAAATTAAATGGTGAGTTCAAAGAAAATAACCTAGTGAAAGAAGTAATTGAATTTATCAATAAAGATAAAAAAAGACCAATTTGTACCCCATTTATAAAATAAATGATTGGTTTATTTTTAGGCAGTACAGATTTTCCAAAAATAATACTTAATACAATTCAAAAAAAAAAGAAAAAATATTTTATAATTGATTTAACTAAAAAAAATACTTTTAAAAAAGATAAGAATAGTCACTTTATTAGTATAGGCAAATTTGGAAAAATTCTTAATTTAATTAAAGAAAAAAAATGCAAAAAAGTTTTATTTGCAGGAAAAATTGATAAACCAAAAATATCAAATCTTAAATTTGATGTAAAAGGTATTTATTATTTACCAAGAATTATTAAGGCATCAAAATTAGGAGATGCAGCCATTTTGAAAGAATTGATAAAAATTTTAGCTGAAAACAAAATTAGAGTAATTAAGTCTAATTTCTATAATTCAGAATTAACTGTTTCCAAGGGAAATATTACTAAAACTAAACCTAGTAAAATAGATTTTGTTAATATCAAAAAAGGAATTAAAGCTTTATACAATTTGAATGCTCATAACCATGTTCAGGGATTAGTGATTAAAGATAATGTTATTATCAAAAAAGAAACTACAAAAGGTACAAAAGAAATGCTTCAAATCATCAATAAAATAAATATTAAAGGAAGCATTTTAATTAAATTTCCTAAAAAAAAACAAGATTTGCGTGCCGATTTACCAACTGTGGGTCTAGATACCTTGAAAGATTGTAAGAAAGCAAATTTGAAAGGAATAGTTTTAAAATCTAATCAAAATATATTTATTAATAAAAAAAAATGCATAAATTATGCAAATAAAAATAAGATTTTTATTAACATTATATGAAAAAAATATTTATACTTACTGGAGAACCTTCAGGTGACAAGTTAGCATCTACCGTTATATCAAAAATGAAACAGTCTAATCCTAATATTGAATATTCTTGTGTTGGAGGACAACATTTAAATACTTTGGGTATAAAATCTATATTTGATTTAAAAGAAATCACGTATATAGGTTTTACAAGTGTTTTATTAAATATTTTTAAGATTAAAAATAAAATTAATAAAACTGTAGAAGAAATTATTAAGTTTAATCCTGATATCTTATTTAGTGTGGACAGTCCTGATTTTACTTTGAGAGTTGCTGAAAAAGTCAAAAAATTAAATATTAATATTAAGATAATTCATTACGTAGCACCACAAGTTTGGATATGGCGTGAAAGTAGAGTTAAAAATTTCAAAAAATTTGTGGACCACATGCTACTTTTATTCAATTTTGAAAAAAAATACTTTGATAAAGAAAGTATTCCAAATACTTTTGTGGGACATCCTCTACTTGAGTATAATAAAAGACCTAAAATTGATCTATCTTCATTAATAAACGAAGATAAAAAAATTATATCTATTTTTGCTGGTAGTAGAAATTCTGAAACTAATGTTCTTTTACCAATTTTATCAGATTTTATTAAATTGATGAATAAACAATTTAATAATTTCATATTTATTTTTCATGCTACTAATGAAAATAAGGAGTTAATTATTAGTTTTTTCAAAAATAGTTTATTAAAAAATTTTCAAGTAATTTCAGATGATAATATAAAATCACAAATTTTATCTAAATCTGTATTTGCTGTAGCAAAATCGGGTACTGTATCACTTGAAATTTGTAATGCAGGTATACCATCTATTATAATTTATAAAATTAATCTGATTAATTATCTAATTATGAAACTATTAGTTAAAGTTAAATTTGCAAATATAATTAACATTATAAATAATAAAGAAATTATTCCAGAATTATTACAAGGTGAATGCAATGCAAAAGAAATTTACAATTCAGTTGTTTATTTCTTAAAAAATCCAAAACTTATGAAAAATCAAGTTGATACTTGCAATAAAACTTTAAATGAAATTAGATCAAAATCTTCATCCTCATCAGAAGCCTCTTCGGTATTAAGCAAGTACCTTGTCACTTAATCTTTTTTCAACCTCTTCTTTACCTAGAGATATGATTATATCATAAATTCCTGGCCCAAATTTAGAACCTGTCAAAGCCACCCTCAATGGTTGTCCAATACCTTTAAAATTTGTTTTATGTGCTTTTATAAGATTATTTATAATTGGTTCCAATGTTTCTTTGTTTAAAACTTTTAAAATTTTAATATTATTTTTAAATTCTGAGATTATTGTCTTTGCTTTAGCATCTATAAGATTTAAGTCATTTTTATCAAAATCAACTTTGCTTAATACAATATACTTAGCGTTATTATATATATCTTCTAAAGTTTTAGCTTTGTTTTTTAGAAATATTAAAGAATGTTTAATTTTTTCTTCTTTGTCTGCTTCAATCTTTTCTTTAAATAATTCACAGTATTGTACTAGTTGAATATAAAGCTCATTTTCATTGATAGTTTTAATATAATGTTCATTCATCGATAAAATACGGCTCATGTCTAATTTAGAGGGAGATTTGCCTATACCTTCTAGGTTAAAGTGTTCGATACTTTCTTCTAATGTAAATATTTCTTTATCTTTATAAGACCAACCAAGTCTCAATAAATAGTTTCTTAAAGCATTCGGCATTATGCCTATTTTTGAATAATCATCTAATGTAGATGCGTTATCTCTTTTTGATAACTTTTTACCTTTAATGGTATGTATCAGTGGAATATGAGCAAAGGATGGCAGGGTCCATTTCATGGCTACATATATTTGCATTTGTTTAAAGGTATTGATTTTATGATCATCGCCTCTAATAATATGTGTCATATTCATTAGATGATCGTCAACTGTTGCAGATAAGTTGTACGTTGGTGTACCATCATTTCTTAATATAATAAAATCTTCTATTGTATTATTCTCAATTTCAATATCACCTTGGACTAAGTCTTTTAGTGTTGATGATCCTTCAATTTTACTTTTAAATCTAATTACAGGTTTTATATTATCTGGAGCATCTGACTCAGGTAGATCTCTCCATTTTCTATTATAGACATAAGGGAGTTTTTTTTGTTTAGCTCTCTTTTTTTGTTCTTCAATTTCTTCATTTGAGCAATAGCATTTATAAGCATTACCATTCCTAATCAATTCATTGGCAACTTTAATATGGTCATTGATTTTAGTTGATTGAATATATTCATCACCATCATGCTCTATTCCAATCCATTTTAAAGATTTAATAATCTGAAGTTTATATTCATCTTTTGATCTTTCTTTATCGGTATCTTCAATTCTAAGATGAAATGTGCCTTTTTGATTTTTAGAATAAAGCCAATTGAATAGCGCCGTTCTTACACCTCCAATATGTAAAGCTCCAGTAGGAGAGGGAGCAAATCTTGTTGCTACTTTAGACATTTGGAATGTTTAGACTATTTTTCTAGAAGTTTCTATATAAAGATACTAAAACACCTTGAACTTTTACTCTATCAGGACCAAATATCTTAGTTTCATAGTTCCTATTTGCACTTTCAAGAGCTACTGTTTTACCTTTTCTTCTAATTCTTTTTAACATTGCTTCATGTTCATCAATTAAAGCTACAACAATTTTACCATTGTCCGCTGTATCAGACCTTTTAATAATAACAGTATCGCCTTCATTAATTCCAGCTTCGATCATTGAGTCACCTTGTACTTTTAATCCAAAGTATTGGCCATTTTTTTCTAAGTTGTTAGGAAGTGGAATTCTTGCAACTTCATTTTGAATTGCTTCGACTGGAGTTCCAGCTGCAATTTTACCTAATACAGGTATTTCTAATTCGTTAGTATTATTTTTTTCTTCATCTAATCCACCTTTTATTACGCTTGGTGAAAAAGTATTGTAAATATCGTTAGCAGAAGCTGTTTCTGGAAGTTTTACTACCTCTAAAGCTCTAGCTTTATGAGCCAATCTCCTAATAAATCCTCTTTCTTCTAAAGCACTTATCAATCTATGGATCCCAGATTTAGATTTTAAATTCAATGATTCTTTCATCTCTTCGTATGAAGGTGAAACACCAGAAGCTCTCAACTTCTTGTTGATAAATAAAAGTAGGTTTTTTTGTTTTTTTGTAAGCATAAGAACAAATATCGTACAAAATATGTTCTACAAAAGTTCTTCTTGATAAACAATAGCTAAAAAGTGAATGAAATAGGGGTTTATTTAACTAAAAAATTGAAAAAATTGAATTATTATCTAAATTTTTTAAAAGTGATTCACCAACTAAAAAAGTTTTAATTTTTGTTTTATCTCTTAACGATAGAAGTTCGTCTTTTGTTTTAATCCCGCTTTCAGAAATTAGTGGTCCGTTATGACTAACTAAAACATCGTGGATATTATAAGTTGTATTAATATCTGTCATAAGAGTTTTAAGGTTTCGATTATTAATTCCTATTAATGCCTCTTTAAATTTAAGAGCTTTTTTTGCTTCATTAACAGTGTGTACTTCAACAATTACAGACATGTTATATTTTAGTGCTTCTTCATATAGTTCATATGCAAGGTCATCAGAGACACCAGCGATTATTATTAATATAGCATCAGCACCATAACTTTTTGCAAGGGGAACTTGAAATTTATCTATAAAAAAATCCTTACAAAGAACAGGTAAATTTATTTTTTCTTTTACTTTACTGATATGAATTAGATTACCTAAAAAAAAATCTTCTTCAGTAAGTATAGACAAACAGGTTGCGTTATTGTTATTATAAATTTTCGCAATATCTAAGGGATTATAATTTTCTATTATTATACCAGCAGAAGGGCTAGCCTTTTTAATTTCAGCAATCAAAGAAATTTTATTATTATCGATATTATTTTGTATTTTATCTTTAAAGTTAATAAATGATTTGTTTTCATCTATTTTCTCACTCAGAGAACTTAATGAAATTGAATTCTTTATCAAGTTGATCCTTTCAATCTTTTTTTTTATAATTTTATCTAATACGCTTTCAGACATTTTGTAAAATTTTAAGATTTTTTAACGTTTTACCAGATAATATATGAGACCTTGCCGCATAGTAAGCATCTTTAAATTCTGAATTTTTTTCTGCAACTATAAGTCCTGCGGCAGCATTTAAACAAACAGCTTTTGAGAAATCATTATCTTCACCTTTAAATATATCAGTCATTTTGTTTGCGTTAAATTTAGCATCAAGACCTATTAAATCATCAATTTTATTTGCACTGACATTTAGTTCTATAGGATCTATTACGATTTCTGAAATTTTACCATTTTTTAATTGAACAACATTTGTTTTTGTGTAAGGTGATATTTCATCTAATCCATCCTCACTGTTGACAATCCAAGCATATTTAATATTTAAATTTATTAGAGCATTAGCAAAAATTTTTAATAACTTTTTATCAAAGACACCAACAACTTGTCTATCTACAAATGCGGGGTTACTTAGCGGTCCAATCATATTAAATATTGTTCTTTTACCTATCTTTTTCCTAGTTGGCCCAACAAACCTCATTGCACTGTGATAGTTCGGTGCAAACATAAAGCCAAAATTATTTTTGTTGATTTGTTCTTTAACTTCAGTTGGTTCTAAATCAATTCTAATATTTAAAGCTTCTAAAACATCCCCTGATCCACATTTAGATGAAACAGCTTTATTGCCATGTTTTGCTACTTTGATACCCATACTAGATAATAATAACGCAGAAGCGGTAGATATATTAAGTGTATTCATGCCATCTCCACCAGTGCCACAAGTGTCTATACAGTCTTTAATATTAACCCTTTTAGATTTATTTCTTAACACATAAACACCCCCAGCAATTTCATCTGAAACTTCACCTTTTATTGAGAGTAATGTTAAAAAACTAAATATTTCATCATCTGAAGCTTTACCATCCATTAGTATTTCAAAAGCCGCCTTACTTTCATTAAATGATAAGTCATGTTTTTTCTTAAGCTTTTCTATGTATATTTTCATTAATCTTTATAATTGATAAAATTTTTTAATATTTTTATCCCTATAGTAGTTTTTATACTTTCAGGATGAAATTGAACACCATGAATATTGTATTTTTTATGTTTTACACCCATGATAATTCCATCTTGTGTTTCAGCGGTAATCTCAAGTTCGTTAGATAATGTTTTTTTATCGATAATTAAACTATGGTATCTAGTCGCTTCAAATCTGATGGGAAGATTTTCGAATAAACCGATTCTTTTTGATTTTATTTTACTAGTTTTTCCGTGCATTAACTTTTTAGCTTGAATAATTTTTGAACCAAAAACCTGCCCAATGATTTGATGCCCCAAACAAACACCAAAAATTGGAATTTTTTTGTATAAAGATTTAACTATTTTTAAACAGTTTCCTGATTGGTTAGGATTGCCTGGGCCTGGTGAAATAACAATTTTATCATATTTATTTTTGATTATTGCTTTATCAGTAATTTTATCATTTCTTACTACGTCCACATTTGTTTTTAAAGAGGATAGGTAATGATAAAGATTAAAAGTAAAACTATCATAGTTATCTATTAGTATGATTTTCATTATCTTAAAGCATTTAACAAAGCTTTAGCTTTATTAACCGTTTCCTCATATTCTTTAGTGGGTTTGCTATCAGCTACTATTCCAGCTCCTGCTTGCACATAAAACTTATTGTTTTTAGCTATAGCTGTTCTTAAAGCTATACAAGTGTCAAACTCACCATTTGCTGAAAAGTAACCAATACCTCCAGCATAAACTTTTCTTTTTGTGTTCTCAAGTTCATCGATAATTTCCATCGCTCTGATTTTAGGTGCTCCGGACACAGTTCCTGCAGGAAAGCCAGCTAATAATGACTTAAATTTTGAATATTTTTTATTATATGTGCCCATTACATTAGAAACTATATGCATTACATGAGAATATTTTTCAATAATAAAACTTTCAGTTACTTTAACAGTATTAATTTTAGAAACTTTACCAGCATCATTTCTGCCTAAATCTAATAACATTAGGTGCTCAGATAATTCCTTTTTGTCTTGTAAAAGATCTTTGGAATAAAAATTGTCTTCTTTAAGATTTTTACCTCGAGGTCTAGTTCCAGCGATAGGTCTTACAGTAATTTTATTATCTCTCAATCTAACTAAAATTTCTGGACTAGCGCCAATAATTTGAAAATCATTAAAATTAAAAAAGTACATAAATGGTGAAGGGTTACTAACTCTTAATTTTTTATAAATTTCTAAAGGGTTTTTAGATAGTTTAGCTTCAAATCTTTGACTAAGTACAACCTGAAAAATATCACCAATTTTAATATAGTTCTTTGCTTTATTAATCATATTAAGAAACTTATTTTTAGATGTATTTGATTTAATTTTTATATTAGTTTTTGTACTTATCGTTGATTTTATTTTTTTTGTAGATGCTTGACTCAGTAAATCATTAATTTCTGATTTAGCCTCAGTATATTTTCTTTTATAGTTTGTAATTTTTTCATCTTTAAAAATATTAATTATATAATATATCTTTTTTTTTAAATTATCATGTATAACTAAAGTTCTTGGCCTTAACAGTCTTACATCAGGTAGTTTTAAATCATCATTACATTTATCAGGAATTTTTTCTATATATCTGATAGTATCATAGGAAAAGTAACCAGATATTAAAGAACAAATAGGTGGCAAATTAGAAGGTGTTTTAAATTTAAATTCTTCAATTATATTCTCTATAACTTTTTCAGGATCTCCTTTAATTTTTTTTTTAATTTTATTTTTAATTAAGTATGATTTTTTTTTATTAAATTCCCATATTTTGTCAGGGTTTTTTCCAAAAATAGTATATCTCCCTTTTATTTTTCCTTTTTCAACAGACTCAAAAATAAAACTATTTTTTTCTTTAAGAAAATTATCAATTAAATTTAAGATTTCACGATCATCTTTTATTTTTTTTGAATTATATATTATTTGATTTTTTTTTCTCTTGTGCTGAAACTTAAAATTATTAAAGCTTCTATTCAGAATCATCTAAAGTAATTTTTTACTCTATTAAGTGTTTTTTCATTAACTATAACTTTATATTTGTCATTTAAAAGATAATCATAAGATTTAAGTATACTGTTTCTATTTTGCGCACTTGCTTCATTAGAAATAGTTTTAAATTCATCAGAATTTTGAGAAATAGTAGAATCTTCATATTCAACTGTCTTGGCTATAAATACGTTATCTTCATTATCTGTTATCAAAGTAAAAGTGTTTATTGGCAAAGAATATAAAATTTCAACAGAATTAATTTCAAATTTTTTATCATCTTGAATCGAGTTTAATCTAATTATTTCAACTTCATCTTTTCCAAATTTATCAAAAGAATTTTGAGTAAAGATCTTTTTATTTATTTGGTCAAGGATATTCCTATTAAATTCAAATTTTTGTTTTTGATATAAAAGATTTTTAATTTGTTTTTTAAAATTATTATCACTTATATTTGGTATTTTAGTATTAGTTTTATCGATTTTGTAAAAAATAAATGATCCATCGTGATCTAAAATTTCTACTTTATTTTTTCTAGAATTATAAATTATATTTTCTGTTGTCTTTTTATTTTCTAAATTTATATAATTTTTTATTGAAATTGATTTAATATCTAGCTCTTCAACAATTGTTTTAAAATCTATATTTTTCGATATTTTATTTTCAATATCATCAATTTTATTAAAAAAAGCTTGATTATAATCATCCACACCTATTAAATTTTTAGGTGATAAAACCACATATGAAAAATCTATATAATCTTGCTTAAGTTTATCTGAGTTTTCGTTAATAAAAATTTGTAAATCCTTATCTGTAAATGAGTCTTTTTTTTTATAAAACTTATTTAAATTTATATAATTAATATCTAATTTTCTATTTTTTTGCTTGTAGTATTTATTAACTAAAAACTTTGGTGATTTAGCTCCACCACTAACATATGTGAATAATTGTTTTTGTAATTCGTTATTTTTTAATCTAATTTCATACATTGGAGCAGTAGTATTATTTGTTAATAAAAATTTTTCATAGAGTGTTCTTTGAAAGTTACCACTTACATCTTGAAAATTTTTATTCTTTTTAAGTCTTTTGATAATTACATCTTCTGACATTTCAAGATTTAGATCTTTTATTTCAAGGTCAAGTAAAGTTTTAGACACCAATGTTGATAAAAGTTCTTCTAGTATATTCTTATCGATATTCTCTTTTATTACTTGTTGACTTAAGCCTGATTGGTTTAGGTAATCCATAAAATCTTTAGTAGATATATTGGTATTATTTATCTTAGCAATATTATTTTGATTTCCAGTTTGGAAGCCACCACCGAATCCACCGAAGCCAAATGCTATAATGATTACTAGAATTAGTAATAAGCCACCTATCTTTTTTTTTGAAAAATTTGTAAAAGGGTTTATCATTACTACATTAATTTATTGATCTTTAAAATACCAAGCTATAGATTAAAATTTTCATTATGACAAATAAATATATCTATTTTGTAGCTAATTGGAAAATGTATGGGAATTTGTCTTCCTTAAATACATTAGATAAAGTTATTAAATTTTCAAAATCTAAAGAAATAAAGGGAGGCAGATTAATTTATTGCCCTCCATATACTTTAATAAGTTCTTTTTCAAAGAAATTTAAAAGCTGCCAGATTGCTATAGGTGGTCAAAATTGTCATGAAAGTGAAGATTACGGTGCACACACAGGTTATATAAATTCTCGTATGTTAAAAAATATTGGCGCTCATTTTGTGATTATTGGTCATTCAGAAAATAGAAAAAAAGGTGAAAGTGATAAACTAATTAATTTAAAAATAAAAAGTGCTTTAGAAGCTAAATTAAAAGTTATCTTTTGTATTGGTGAAACTTTAAGTGAAAAAAGGAATAAAAAGACACACTCAGTTTTATCTAATCAAATTAAAATTGGTTTGAAAAATATTAAAAATAAATCAAATATTTTTTTAGCATATGAGCCTGTTTGGGCCATAGGTAGTGGCCTTATTCCAAAATCTCAAGATCTTTTTAAAATAGTAGAATTTATCAAAAGTAAATTTAGAGATAAAACTCCAAAAGTTTTATATGGAGGTTCTGTAAATCCCAATAATATTACAAACATAAGAAAAATTAATAATATAGATGGTTATTTGATTGGTGGAGCATCTCAAAACGCAAAAAAATTTATTGATATCGTCAAAAAAACATATAGTTAACCCTCATGGAAAATATTTTATTAGTATTTAATTTGATACTAGCTGCAATACTTGTGCTTTTAATACTTGTTCAAAAATCAGAAGGTGGGGCACTTGGTATCGGAGTTTCACAGGATAATTTTATGTTTTCTAGAACAGCTGGAAATTTTATGACTAAAGCGACTGCTGTAGTCGCAACCTTGTTTATTATTTGCAGCCTAGCACTTACAATAATTTCAAGAGGTGAATTAACACCGACTTCATCTGTATTAGATAAAATTGAGGAAAAATCAGTTGATACACCTTCTATCCCGGAAAATAACAATTAATACTTTCCAATTCCTAAATTAATCGGTATAAGGTAATTCCATGGCGCGATACATATTTGTCACCGGCGGTGTGGTTTCATCTTTAGGTAAAGGTCTCTCTTCAGCTTCACTAGCTTACTTACTTCAATCGAGGGGTTTTAAAGTTAGGTTAAGAAAGCTTGATCCTTATTTGAACGTTGATCCAGGAACAATGAGTCCATTTCAACATGGTGAAGTTTATGTAACAGATGATGGAGCAGAAACTGATTTAGATTTAGGACATTATGAAAGATTTTCTGGTATTACCTCAAAAAAATCAGACAACATTACAACAGGTAAAATTTATAGTGATGTTTTAAAAAAAGAACGTAGAGGTGGTTATTTAGGAAAAACAGTTCAAGTTATTCCTCATATAACAGATCGTATTAAAGACTTTATAAAAAATGATACATCAAAAGAGGATTTTGTAATTTGCGAAATTGGAGGAATCGTTGGTGACATAGAGAGCCTTCCTTTTATTGAGGCAATTAGACAATTTTCAAATGATGTTGGTAAGAAAAATGCTTTATTTATCCATTTAACTTTGGTTCCATATCTAAAAGCATCCGATGAAATCAAAACGAAACCAACTCAACATTCTGTTAAAGAACTTAGAAGCATAGGTATTCAACCAGATATCATTATCTGCAGATCTGAAAGACCCATACCATTAGATCATAGAAAAAAAATATCCTTATTTTGTAATGTTGGTATTGAAAATGTAATACAAACTATTGATGTAAAAACTATATATGAAGCACCTATTAGCTTTAATAGAGAAAATTTAGATACACAAGTTCTTAAATATTTTAAAATTAAAACTAAAAAAAAAGTTAACCTAAATCCGTGGAAAAAAAATTACAAAAACTGTTTTACATACAAAAAAGTCAATCAATATTGCAATCATCGGAAAATATGTTGAGCTAAAAGATGCTTATAAATCTTTAGATGAAGCTCTGACACATGGGGGTATTAGTAATAATTTAAAAGTAAATTTAATCAGAATAGACTCTGAAAAATTAAAAGTTTCTGGAATTAAGAAAAAACTAAAAAATGTTTCAGGTATCTTAATACCAGGTGGATTTGGTCGAAGGGGCACTGAGGGAAAAATTGAAGCCATTAAGTACGCAAGACAAAACAAGATACCTTTCTTAGGAATTTGTTTTGGTATGCAAATGGCAATTATTGAGTTTGCTAGGAATAAGATGAATATAAAAAAAGCTACTTCAAGTGAATTTGGAAATACAGGAACTCCAATTATTGGTTTAATCACTGAATGGAATAGAGATGGCAAATTAATTAAAGGAACAGATAAAGATTTAGGGGGCACTATGAGACTTGGCCTTTATGTGGCTAAACTTAAAAAAGATTCATTAATTAGAAAAATCTATAAATCTAAATCAGTTCAAGAAAGACACAGGCATAGATATGAAGTTAATATTAATTATAAAGATCAATTTGAAAAAAATGGCTTAATCTTTTCAGGACTATCCCCAGATAACAAATTACCAGAGATTATTGAGTTAAAAAATCATCCTTGGTTTGTTGCAGTTCAATTTCACCCTGAATTTAAATCTAGACCTTTAGCGCCACATCCTTTATTCTCATCTTTTATCAAAGCAGCTAAAAATCATTAATGAAAAATATAAAAGTTAATTGTGGAAATATAGAAATTTCAAATAATAATAAAATTTGTATTATTGCTGGTCCATGTCAACTTGAAACGGAGCAGCATGCTATGGATATGGCTAGCAAGATTAAAGAAATTACTTCTAAGTTTAATATGGGTTTTATTTATAAAACATCTTTTGATAAGGCAAATAGAACTAGCTTAAAAGGACAAAGAGGTGCTGGACTTGAACAATCTTTACCTATTTTTGATAAGATTAAAAAAGAATTAGACGTTCCAATATTAACTGACATACACAATGCGGAACAATGCTCTATTGTAGCACCACATGCAGATGTTTTACAAATTCCAGCATTTTTATGTAGGCAAACAGATTTATTGATAGCTGCAGCCAAAACAGAAAAAATTATAAATGTTAAAAAAGGTCAATTCCTTGCTCCATGGGACATGATTAATGTTACAAAAAAAATTGCTGACTCTGGTAATAATAATATCTTAGTTACAGAAAGAGGTGCAAGCTTTGGTTATAATACTCTTGTTTCTGATATGAGGTCATTACCTATAATGGCAAAAAATGGATACCCAGTAATTTTTGATGCGACACACTCAGTTCAACAACCGGGTGGATTAGGTGAAACTAGTGGTGGTCAAAGAGAATTTGTAGAATATTTAGCAAGAGCTGCAGTTGCAGTTGGCGTAGCAGGTGTTTTTATTGAGACACACCAAGATCCAGATAATGCTCCATCAGATGGACCTAACATGGTTCCTTTAGATAAATTAGAAAAATTACTATCTCAATTATTTGAAATTGATAATTTGATTAAAATAAATGAGTAAAATTTTGAAGATAAGAGCTCGCCAAGTTTTTGATAGTAGAGGAAACCCCACAATTGAAACAGAAATTTATTCAAAAAATTTAAGTGCATCTGCTATTTGTCCATCAGGTGCTTCAACGGGTACTTATGAAGCATTTGAAAAACGAGATACCAAAAACAAAAAATATTTGGGCAAGAGTGTTTTAAATGCAGTCAACTTAGTAAATACAAAAATTTCTAAAAAACTAAAAGGTAAAAATATTCATGATCAAACGCGCATAGATACAATTTTAATTAATCTTGATGGCACTAGACAAAAAAAAAACTTAGGCGCTAACGCTATTTTATCTGTATCTATGGCAGCTAAAAAACTTTCTGCAAAGATTAAAGGAGTACCATTATACAAAACTTTTTTAATTAAAAATAATTATAAATTACCTTACCCATTAATGAATATTATTAATGGGGGAGCTCATGCTAATAACGGACTAAGAATTCAAGAGTTTATGATTAGACCTGATAAAGCCAAGAGTTTTTCTGAGGCTATGCATATATGTTTTGTTGTAATTAGTAATTTAAGAAACTTAATTATAAGTAGAGGCTTATCAACATCTGTAGGTGATGAAGGTGGCTTTGCACCAATGATTAGCAGTAATGAAAAAGCTTTAGATTTAGTTGTAGCTGCAATTAAAAGATCAGGTTTTAAAAATGGCAAAGATGTTTCTATTTGTTTGGACGTAGCAGCAAATGAATTGATTAAAATGAAAAAATATTCAATCCATTCAAATAAATTTATTTCTGTAGACCAATCTATTAAAAAATATAAAAAAATGATAAAAAAATATAAAATTAAGTCTATTGAAGACCCATTTGGAGAAAACGATTGGATTGCATGGAATAAATTGATAAAACAAACAAATAGCGTCCAGATTATTGGAGACGATCTTTATGTTACAAACTTAGAAAGACTTAAAAAAGGTTTTTTAAACAACTCATCAAATTCTATATTAATCAAGCTTAATCAGATTGGCACTGTCTCTGAAACTCTTGAAGTGATTAAATTTGCAAAAATTATAGGTTATAATACTATCATTTCTCATAGATCTGGAGATAGCGAGGACACATTTATAGCCGATTTAGCAGTTGGCACAAATTCAAACCAAATCAAATCTGGTTCTTTGGCAAGATCTGAAAGAGTTGCTAAATATAACCAATTATTACGTATAGAAGAAGAGCTTGGAAAAAAAGCAAGAATGAATAAAGTTAACTAATGTTTGGTAAAATTAAAAAAAATTATTTTTTATTAATTTCTACTTTCTTGGTACTCTACTTTTTTTTTAATCTTTTAGACGGTGAAAGAGGTCTTTTTTCTTTTTTCAAAAAAAAAGAAATTTTAATTAATTTAAAAAATAAAGAGGCTAAATTAAAGAATAAAATTAACGATTTTAATTCAAAAAACTCTTTATTAAGTGATAAGCTTGATCTTGATTATATAGAGATATTAATCAGAGAAAAATTTTTATTTGGCAAAGTAGATGAGACCCTTTATATAATTAATAATAATGACAGTTAGACATCCAGAAAAAGTAAACAAACCTATAAATCCAATTAAAAAAAAACCTACTTGGATAAGGTCAAAACTAATAAACAGTAAAGAATTTTTTTTAACCAAAACAGTTGTTAACAATAATAACTTAGTAACCGTTTGTCAGGAAGCAAACTGTCCAAATATTACCGAATGTTGGAGTAAAAGACATGCAACTTTTATGATTATGGGTGACACATGTACAAGAGCATGTGCCTTTTGTGATGTTAAAACTGGAAAACCAGGAAAACTAGATTTATTAGAACCTCTTAAAATTGCTGAAGCAGTGTTTAAGCTAAACCTTAAACATGTTGTTATAACCTCAGTTGATAGAGATGATCTTGAAGACGGTGGCTCAAAGCACTTTTATGAGGTTATTGAACAAACACGAAAGCAAAATCCGAATACTTCTATTGAAGTTTTAACACCGGATTTTCTCAGAAAAGGTGATGCCTATAAAAAAGTTTTAGAAGCCAACCCTGATGTTTTTAATCACAATATAGAAACAGTTCCAAGACTATATTTAAAAGTAAGACCAGGCTCTAGATATTTTTCTTCTTTAGAACTTCTGAAAAATGTAAAAATTGTTAACAAAAATATTTTCACGAAGTCTGGTTTAATGGTTGGGTTAGGTGAAAGTAAAGATGAGATTGTTCAAGTAATGGATGATTTAAAAGCAGCTGATGTGGATTTTTTAACTATCGGTCAGTACTTACAACCCTCTGTAAAACATCATCCTTTAGATCGTTATTATCACCCAGATGAATTTAAAGAGCTAGAAAAAGTTGCAAAGTCAAAAGGTTTTTTATTAGTTTCATCAACTCCTTTAACAAGATCATCGTATCACGCAGATGAAGACTTTGCAAAACTTCAAATAAATAGATTTAAGAATTAATGCCAAAAGCTTCAGTTAAGCGTTTAATTGAATGTGATAAAAATGAACTTATTGATTTAGTCCTTGATATAGAAAAATACCCAGATTTTGTACCTTATTGTGTTGATGCAAAAGTACATGAAAAAAAAGATACAAATGATCATATTAATATTATTGCAGATTTAACTATAGGCAAGGGTCCTTTTAAAGACACCTATAAAAGTGATGTAAGACTTAATAAAAAAGATAGTTCTATTTATGTAACAAATATAGACGGACCTCTTAAATATTTAGTTAATAAGTGGAATTTCAAAGATCATATTGAAGGAACAGAAATTAACTTTGATGTAGATTTTGAAATTGAAAATAAATTTTTAAATATTTTGATGACTACATCTTTTCAATATGGACTAGATAAAATAGCTGATGCTTTTCAACAAAGAGCAAATAAATTATTTAATGAGCAATAAAGTCTTCAAAACCTTATTAGTAGCAGCTCTTTGAATTGAAATTCGGTTTTTATTATTAAATAAATTTTTTTGAATAATAATTTTATTTCCTTTTTTAATTCCAATATAAACTAATCCAATAGGTTTTAATTTAGTTCCACCCTTAGGTCCCGCAATCCCAGTGATGGAAACTGATATATTGGCTCTACTAATCTTGCTTAAATTCTTAACCATTGATAGGCAGCACTCTTTACTAACAGCA
>JACWDR010000008.1 GCA_014653975.1 Pelagibacterales bacterium SAG-MED20 | reverse complement strand
ACTTCTGTTTGGCCAGTTAAAGGAAAATCTTTTCTAAGTGGGTGACCTTCAAACCCATAATCTGTTAATATTCTTCTTAGATCAGGATGATCCTTAAATTTAACACCATACATATCAAATACCTCACGTTCCATCCAATTAGCAGCTGGATATATTGATGTAAGAGATTGAATTAATTCATTTTCGTTAATTAAATAAGTTAATATTATTCTTTGATTAAATTCATGACTTAAAAACAAATAAACCATTTTAAAACGTTTAGTTTGTTCAGGGTAATCAACTACTGTAATATCTATTAATTGTCTAAATTTAGTATTTTCATTAGTTTTGATAAACAATGATACATCTATTAAATGCTCATTATCAATATCTAGATAAAGCTGATCATGTCTAATCTCAGATTTTCTAATTTTAGTTGTCAGTTCAGAGTTAATTTTTTTTTCTAAATCAATTAAGTTAATCATGTAATTTATCTTTCAAATGATCCTTTATTTCTGATCTTTTTTTGAAGTTGCATAATTCCATATAACAATGCCTCTGCTGAAGGTGGACAACCGGGAACATAAATATCAACCGGAACAATTCGATCACATCCACGAACAACCGAATAAGAATAATGGTAATAACCTCCACCATTAGCGCAGCTACCCATAGATATAACGTACCTTGGTTCTGGCATTTGATCATAAACTTTTCTAAGTGCTGGTGCCATTTTATTTGTTAAGGTTCCAGCAACAATCATAACATCTGATTGTCTTGGTGAACCTCTCGGAGCTGCTCCAAATCTTTCAAGGTCATATCTTGGCATTGCTGTTTGCATCATCTCAACAGCACAACAAGCTAAACCAAAAGTCATCCAGTGTAACGATCCTGCTCTAGACCAGTTAATCAAATTATCTAAAGATGTTGTTATAAATCCATTTTTACTGAAATCCTCAGAAAGCTTTTTAAATTCTTCTGGAATTTGTTTATTTTTATGTTCTAAATTCATAGTTTTCTAATTTACTCCCAATCTAAAGCTCCCTTTTTCCATTCATAAATAAAACCTATGGTAAGAATAAATAAAAAAATCATCATTGAAGAAAAACCTAGTAGACCAATATTTCCTAATGAAATTGCCCAAGGAAATAAAAAAGCTATTTCTAAATCAAAGATTATAAAAAGTATTGCAACCAAATAAAACCTAACATCAAATTCCATCCTTGAGTCTTCAAAAGGTTCAAAACCACATTCATAAGCTGATAATTTTTCTGGATCAGGATGTTTAGGTGATAAAATTAAATTAACTACTACAAAAGCACAGCTCAATCCTAGAGCAATAATCAAGAATAACATGATTGGAAGATAATCTTTTAAAAAATCTGAAAGCATTTGAATCTATATAGTCGCTTTTATATCATGTTGAAGGGGTATTACGTCACATTTTAATTAATATTAACAAGTAAAATTAACAAAAAGTGGCGGGAGTGAAGGGACTCGAACCCTCGACCTATCGCGTGACAGGCGATCGCTCTAACCAACTGAGCTACACCCCCACTTTTGTTGTTTTGGTGGGCAGTAAAGGACTCGAACCTTTGACCCCCTCGGTGTAAACGAGATGCTCTACCAACTGAGCTAACCGCCCTAAACCAAAAACATTGTGTTTTATATCTTTTGGTACATTAACGTCAAGATCTATTACATGTTAAAAATGGCTAAAAAAAAAATTTTTGTGAAGATGTGTGTCTTGAATGTATCAAATTTTTTTAAACTAATATAGATACATTTAAGAAATGTTTTCTGGAAAAAAAATTCCTATTTATACAAAATTAACATTAATATCTCTTTATTTATTAACTTTCATAAATATAGCGTCATTTGGATTTCCTATTTTTTTCGATATTATTTTGATTTTATTGTTGTTAAATTTTATTAAGAAAAACAAATTAATAATATTAAATACAAATATAATACTTATCCTATCAATAATATTAGTATCATTTTTTTTTAAAAATAAAGATATCGAAAATTTTTATAGAGGACATGAGAAATTTTTTAAAAATAATAATTCCTACAAATCAAATGTTAACGAAGTTATAGATATTCCACATGGTGATATTATAGCTGTAGATGTTTGCATTAAAGATACAGAATATTTAGTAGAAAAAAGAAGACAAATTTTTATAACTGATGATTATGGTTTTAGAAATTCAACAGTAAAAATAGAAAATGCAGATTTAATACTTGTAGGAGACTCTGTTGTTTCAGGAAGTGGACTAACAGACAATGATATTTTATCTAGTCAGATTAATAATAAATCAAGTCTTAAAACAGCAAACATAGCTGTAGGTGGCACAGGACCAGTAGATTATGAGTCTATGTTGTTAAAATATTTAAAAACAATAAATGAAAATTCGAAAATATTTATTTTTTATTTTGAAGGAAATGATTTTGAAGTTTCAAATGCTGATATAATACCAAAATATTCTTATAACAATATTAAAATCAAAAAATATAAATACAAAATCAGATTTGGATATGAAAGATTAGAAAGATAAATTATTTATTAAAAATTTAAACTATGAAAATTTTTTTTATAAAAAAATCAGACCTAAAAGCCAAAGACTTTTTAAAAGGGCCATGTCTAAATGGACAAATACCTGTGATGTTCAGTATGACTTCATAGATAATAAATTAACTGGATTTCTTTGGGCAAATAGAAATAAGGAATATATTTATAAAACACACATTATAAATAATCCTGAAATTTTAAAAAGAATTAATAAAGTTTTTTTTGTTCCTACTAAATCAACTGTTTATAAAAAGTACACAAAAAATTTAATAAATTATGATTCTAATAAATTTTTATTTTTACAAAAATCATATAGTAAAAAAAATATTGATGTAGTTGATTTAACATTACCCTTAAAATCAAATATTAAAAAATATCTTTTAAAAGAAAATTTATTATTTTTTAAAGATGACACTCACTTAAATAAATATGGAATTAGTGTTTTAGCAGATTATATTCTTGATCAGTCTCTTTAATTATTGAATACTTGCTTGTGATTTATCTTGGGATTTGGAAATTTTATCGACCTCTACCCACTCAACTCTTTTTAATTCTTTTGTTAAAGCAATTTTTAATACTTCATCAGCGTGCTCTACAGGTGTAATTTTTATATCATCAGTAATTTTTTTTGGCATATCTGCTAAATCTTTTGCATTATCTTTTGGAATTAACACTTGTTTTATTCCTGCTCTATGCGCAGCAAGAAGTTTTTCTTTTAATCCACCGATAGGTAACACTTGGCCTGTTAAAGTTACTTCACCAGTCATGGCGACATCTCTTCTTACAGTAATGTTTGTAATTGCTGATACTATTGATGTAACCATTCCAATTCCTGCAGATGGTCCATCTTTAGGTGTCGCACCTTCAGGCACATGGATATGAAAATCTTTTTTTTCAAATATTGGAGGTATAATCCCATATTCTAAACTTTTAGACCTAATAAATGATTTTGCAGCTTTCACAGACTCTTGCATAACATCGCCAAGTTTTCCAGTAATTTGCATTTTACCTTTGCCTGACATAGTAACAGTTTCTATTTTAAGAATTTCTCCACCATATTCAGTCCAAGCTAAACCTGTAACAACACCTACTTTATTTTCATTTTCTAGTTCACCAAATTTGAATTTTTTGATACCTAGATAATCAGAAAGATTTTTTAAATCAATATTTACTTCTTGTTCTTCACCAGCTACAACTTTTTTTACAACTTTTCTAGCAACTTTTGAAATTTCTCTTTCCAGATTTCTCACACCAGACTCTTTGGTGTAACTTCTAATAATTTCTTTAATAATATCCTCTGACAAAGTCATCTCTTTTTCTTTAACACCATTATCTTTAATTTGCTTTGGAAGTAGGTATTTATTAGCAATATTAATTTTTTCATCTTCAGTATATCCAGCTAGTCTAATAACTTCCATTCTGTCTAACAAGGGTGGTAAAATATTTAAGGTATTGGCTGTTGTAACAAACATTACATCTGACAAATCATAATCAACTTCTAAATAATGATCGTTAAATGAAGTATTTTGTTCAGGATCTAAGGCCTCAAGCAAAGCTGAAGAGGGATCTCCTCTATAATCATTTCCAATTTTATCTATTTCATCCAGTAAAATTAAAGGATTTTTAGTGCCTGCTTTTTTCATCATTTGAATTATTTTACCGGGTAATGAACCTATGTATGTTCTTCTATGACCTCTAATTTCTGCTTCATCACGCATACCACCAACTGAAACTCTCACGAATTCCCTGTTTGTTGCCCTAGCAATTGATTTACCTAATGAAGTTTTTCCAACACCTGGAGGACCAACTAAACATAAAATTGGACCTTTAATTTTATCCATTCTTTTTTGAACTGCTAAAAATTCTATAATTCTCTCTTTTACTTTTTCTAAACCAAAATGATCAGCATCTAAAACAGCTAGTGCTTTTTTTAAATCTATAGCTACTTCACTTTTTTTATACCAAGGTAAATCAATCATCCAATCAAGATAATTTCTAATAACGGTTGCTTCAGCAGACATAGGACTCATATTTTTTAACTTCTTTAGTTCACCCAAGCATTTTTTTTCTACATCTTTTGGCATTTTTGCTTTTAATATTGACTTGTTTAAACTCGATGTTTCGTCTTTACCTTCTTCGATTTCACCTAATTCTTTTTGAATAGCTTTAAGCTGCTCATTTAAATAGTACTCTCTTTGGGTTTTTTCCATTTGTGTTTTAACTCGACCTCTAATTCTTTTTTCAACACCCATTATACTAGTTTCATTTTCCATAATTTTAATTATGGCATTAAGTCTTTTTTTAACATCTGTTGTTTCGAAAATTTGTTGTTTTTCTGAAATAGTTGCATTTAAATGTGATGCAATATTATCAGCAATATGTGAAGCATCAGTCAATTTTTTAATATTATTTATCGTTTCACTTGAAATTTTTTTATTAATTGAAGTAAGTTTTTCTAATCTTCTTACAGCTGTCATTGCTAGAGGAATAAGATCCTCATCTTTGACTATTACATCATTATGATGGGTGTATTCACAAACAATAAATTTATCATTATCTTTAAAATCTAATATTTTTACCCTTTTACTGCCTTCAACTAATACCTTAACTGTTCCATCTGGTAGTTTTAGTAATTGAAGAATGTTACCTTCACATCCATACATAAAAACATCAGTTTTTTTTGGGTCATCAATTTCAGAATTTTTTTGTGTAACCAGAATTATCTTTTTATCTTTTTTCATTACCTCATTTAAAGCGGATATAGATTTATCTCTTCCTACAAAAAGAGGGATGATCATGTTTGGGAATACAACTATATCTCTTAAAGGCAATAATGGTTTTTCAATTTTAACGTCCATGACCTAAATATGGATATTAAATAAAATATTGCAATAGATATTTAGCATTTATTAACGTTAAAAACTATGCTGCAGATGTTTTTTCGGTCTTAGTTTTATTGTTATTTTTCGAATGAACTATAATTGGCTGTGTTAGACCTTTGGCCGCACTTGAATCAACAATTACCTCTTCAACATTATCTTGACTTGGTAAATCGTACATTGTTTTCAACAAAATATTTTCTAAAATTGACCTAAGACCTCTTGCTCCAGTTTTTTTATTAATTGCTTTAAGAGCAACCTCTTTAATAGCATTATCTTTGAAGGTTAGTTTTGCCCCATCTAATTTAAACAATTCTTGATATTGTTTTATCAAAGAATTTTTAGGTTCTTGTAATATCTTAATTAATGATTTCTCATCAAGATCTTCTAAAGTTGCTATCATTGGTAATCTACCAATAAATTCAGGGATTAAACCATATCTTAGTAAGTCCTCTGGCTCTAAACTTTTCATCCATTCACCCGTTTTTTTATCCTCTGTATTTTTTACATTTGCCCCAAATCCAATAGATGTTCCTTTGTCTCTTTGAGAAATAATTTTATCCAGGCCTGCAAATGCACCTCCGCAAATAAACAAAATATTAGTTGTATCTACTTGTAAAAATTCTTGTTGAGGGTGTTTTCTTCCACCTTGGGGTGGAACACTTGCGACCGTTCCCTCCATAATCTTCAGTAAAGCTTGCTGCACCCCTTCTCCCGATACGTCTCTAGTGATAGAAGGGTTTTCAGATTTTCTGCTAATTTTATCTACTTCATCAATATAGACTATTCCTCTTTGAGCTTTTTCAACATTATAATCTGCTGCTTGCAGTAATTTTAAAATAATATTTTCAACATCTTCTCCTACATACCCTGCTTCAGTTAATGTTGTGGCGTCGGCCATTGTAAATGGTACATCAAGAATTCTAGCTAAAGTTTGAGCTAACAAAGTTTTACCACAACCGGTAGGTCCAACTAATAAAATATTTGATTTTGAAAGTTCGACTGTTTTACTAGTTTTGCTTTCATAATTTAATCTTTTGTAGTGATTATGAACTGCTACAGATAGAACTTTCTTAGCATGTTTTTGACCAATCACATAGTCATCTAAAACAGCACAAATTTCTTTAGGGGAAGGTAAGCCATCTTGATGTTTTACAAAAGTGTCTTTACTTTCTTCTTTGATTATGTCCATACAGAGTTCAACACACTCATCACAAATAAAAACTGTAGGTCCTGCAATAAGCTTTCTTACTTCATGTTGGCTTTTTCCACAAAAAGAACAGTAGAGAATATTTTTATTATTTGTTGTCATAATTTATAAAACGAATCAATGAAATCACTTTAATATATAAGACTTGTATTAATCAAGTGTGCGTTTAGGTTGGATCAAGATGTTGTGTATTATGATCTTTTTTCTACTACTTCGTCAATTAAACCAAAATCTTTAGCAACATCTGGGGTCATAAAATTATCACGCTCAAGAGCTTTTTTAATATCTTCAACAGATTTACCTGTATGTTTTGAATAAATTTCATTAAGTCTTTTCTTTAATGCTAGGACTTCATTTGCATGTATTTCAATATCTGTAGCTTGTCCTTGAAAACCAGCTGATGGTTGGTGAACCATAATTCTAGAATTTGGCAATGAGAATCTCTTACCTTTTGATCCAGCTGCTAATAAAAATGATCCCATTGACGCTGCCTGTCCAATACATAAAGTTGAAACTTCGGGCTTGATATATTGAATAGTATCATAAATGCCTAGTCCCGCCGTAACTAATCCCCCGGGGCTATTAATATAAAAATATATTTCTTTTTTTGGATCTTCGGACTCTAAGAATAATAGTTGAGCTGTAACTAAAGATGCTACATTGTCATTTACTGGGCCTACTAGAAAAATAATTCTTTCTTTTAAAAGCCTTGAATAAATATCGTAAGCTCTTTCACCTTTGTTAGACTGCTCAACAACCATTGGAACTAGATTGTTCATGTGTTCTGTAAATTTATTTATCATAAGTTGTGATTCTCTTAAGTTATACAACTTGTGATTACTTTTTGCTAACTTTTTTTACTTTTGTAGTTAATTTTTTTGCTACTGTAGCTTTAGATTTGGCTTTAGTGGTTGATGTTTTCGGTTTAGATACTTTTTTTTCTTTTGAGTCTTCATGGTTATGATCATGATTGTGTTCATATTTTTGAGACTGTTTTAATATTTTTTCTGCTTCATCTTTGCTAATTTCTTTTTTATTTGGTTTAGCTTTAGTTTTAATCAGATTTATAATTTTTTCTTCGTAAACAGTACCTCTTAGGCTTGCTAAAGCTGAGGGGTTTTTTTGATAAAAATCCATAACCATCTTTTCTTGACCTGGCATCATTCTAAGTTGTTTTTGAACTTCTGCTTGAACCTCTTGCTCTGTTACATTTATTTTATTCTGTTCACCAAATTCATTTAAGATTAAACCAACTTTAATTCTTTTTTTAGCGACATCTTCAAAGTTTTTTCTACTTTTTTTTGCATCATCTTCTGACATACCTTGAGATAAAACTTTAATTTCTTCTTCAATTAAATTTTCAGGAATTTCTTCTACTTTATATGACTCCAATTCTTTAAGAATTTGATTTTTTACTAATCTATCTAAGGAATTTTTAAACTCATCATTGATTTGTTTTGACACTAATTTTTTTAAATCTATAAGATCTTTTGCACCAAGATTTTTTGCAAAATCATCATCTATCTTTACCACTTCCGCCTTTCTTACAGCTATTATCTTACATATAAATTTAGCTTTTTTATTAGCAAATTCTTTTTGGGGGTAATTTTCAGGTAATTCTGCTTCTACAATTTTTTCATCACCTTTTTTTACACCAATTAATTGTTTATCAAAACCCTTGATAAATAAATCTTTACCTAAAATTAACTGAGTATTTTTACCTTCTCCTCCTGAAAAATCTTTTTCATCAATGGTAGCCTTATAATCAAAAACTACCAAATTTCCATCAACAGCTTTAATGTCTGAGTCAACATCTTTGAAGTTATTCTGGCTTTTGCTTATTTCTTTTATTCTGCTATCAATTTCTTTAGCATCAATTTTAACAGAATATTCATCAAATTTAATATTTTCTACTGATTTAAGTTCTACCTTTGGAAGTTCTGTAACTGAAATTATGTACTCAAGGTCTTTATCTTCACCATAGGTTTTTAAGTCAAGTTTGGGCTGACCAGCTGGTTTAATTTTATTATCTTCTAAAGCTTTTGTAGTTGTGTCTTTTAAAACTTTATCAAGCACTTCACTAAAAATGGCCTTACCAAACTGTCTTTTTAAAACTTCTTTTGGGACTTTTCCAGGACGGAAACCTTTTAAATTAACAGTAGCTTTAATTTCTTCATATTTTTCTTCCATATAAGTATTTATAGTTTTTTTATCTATGAATACTTTTATATCTTTATTTAAACCTTTTTTGTTTTCTACAGTTACTTTCATAATTTCATATCTTTTTGGTAGGCGAAATAGGACTCGAACCTACACAGATTGCTCTATCGGTTCCTAAGACCGACGCGTCTACCAATTCCGCCATTCGCCCACAAATCATGTGGCTTTATATATTATTGATTTGATTTGTCCAATGACAATAATTATTAAATATATAAATAATTAAATATAATTGTTATAAACTTTGAAAAAATGAGCAAATCAACAATGGCTATAATAGTTTACGTGTTAGGGCTTCTATTTGGTGCTTTAGTACTAGATTTATGGAGTCACGAAACTGGACCTAAGGCTCTAATAGGAATTTTATGGACTGCTTTACTATTAATCGCACTTTTTTTTACTGATAAGAATGAGCAAAAATAGATTTAAACTTAATATTTTTTTTTTATCTTTTATTTTATTTTTTCATTCTCCTATTTATTCTGAAATAATGATGTTAACGGGATGTAAAAATATAAAAGATGGGTTTATCAAAAATGAATATATTTTAGATCTAAATAAATCAATAATGGTAAGAAATTACATTTATAACAAAGAAACTTACAAAAAATATCGAATTACTGATTTAAGTGTAAAAAGGGAAAATTCAATTGAAAGATTTATTTATAAAGAAAAAAATTTAATACTAACGGATAGAGTTGGATACCCACAATTTTATACTCAATTAATTTTTGAAAAAAATAATACCGACATTAGAATAAAAACAGTAATTAATGATGAAGAGGGAATTTCAAAAATATCTTCCTGCGACAAAGTTGAAGTTTTTGAAAAAGAAAGTTAAGATTTTTTATTTTTTTTATTTAACTTTTTTGAAAAATTGAATTTTTTTAATCCAAATTTATTATTTGTAATATTGCTTCTGTGCTTTGCAAAAGCTTGCTTTTGAGCCTGCTTCAATGCTTTTTTAGATGACATATATTAAAAGTTAGAATTTAGATTTCCTATTACTTTATAATTTTTATCAGAAATAACAATCTCTCCTGATGAAGGATATACATTTAATAGTTCAGAAATTACAACATAATGAGTAATTAATATTAAATTACCATTACCCTTCCAATTATTAATATACTTTTTAAGTTCTATAATCTGATTTTTTTTATTTTTAGAAAATCTTTCATCATAAAATGAATTTAAAAAAAATTTTGTTTGAAATTTTCCAAAAAAAGCAATGGAGGCTGTTTCTTTGCAGCGACACCACTCACTTGAAATAACATTATCAATAGGAATATTATGTTTCATAAAAGATTGGCCTATAATAGCTGATTGCTTTCTACCTTCGTAATTAAGATTTCTTTGTGTCAAGCAATCGTTTATATCAAAATTTTTAGGATCACCATTACCTGGGGCATAAGCATGCCTAATGAAAATTACTTTACCTCCTTCTTTTAAATTTTTAATTAATAGTTCATTTGAACTTGCTTTAATTGGTATTGTTAAGAATACAAATATGATTACAATTGATTTTATTAACTTCATTTATGAGCATTAAATTTAAAAAAATAAATAATACAATAATTAAATGCAAAAAATGCCCTAGACTAATAAAGTTTAGTAAAAAAATTTCTAATATTAAAAGAAAAAAGAACATTAATGAAATTTATTGGGGTAAACCAGTTCCTGGATTTGGTGACACAAATGCAAAATTAATGATTATTGGATTGGCTCCAGCTGCACATGGTGGAACAAGAACTGGTAGAGCATTTACTGGAGATAGATCTGGAGATTTTTTATTTAAATGTTTAAAGTCTGCAAATATTTCAAATCAATTAAAATCAACACATATTAGCGATGGCTTAAAGATTAAAAAAACTTATATAACTAATATTTTAAAATGTGTTCCACCTGGTGATAAACCACTCATAAAAGAACTAAATAACTGTTCAAATCATTTTGCTAATGAAATTTATAATTTAAAAAAATTAAAAGTTATTGTAACTTTGGGTAAAGTAGCTTTTGATAGTTGTATTAATTTTTATAAAAAAAATTATTCTCTTAATAAAAAATTTTTGTTTAAACATGGTGAAAAGTATATTCTTCCAGATGGGAAAATTTTAATGCCCAGCTACCACCCTAGCCCCAGAAATGTGAATACAAAAGTTGTAAATGTTAAAATGATGAAGTCTTTATTTATCAAAGCTAAAAAGATAATCTAAGTTTTAATACTATCACAAAAGTAAGGTTTAAAGTTTTGTAACAAAGTATCAGGTATTTTGATTGGTTTTCCTTTTTCATTGATAAAAACTAAATGGACTTTTGCCTCAACTATTAAGTCGTTACCTTTTGTTATAAATTGATTCATAAAAAATGAAGTTTTTGTAATAGATTTAATAAAAGATCTTATGCTTAACTCATCCTCTAAATGTGCAAATTTTTTATATTCAATGTTACAAGATTTTACTATTATTAAAGACCCAAATTCATCTTTAATTTTTTTATTACTAAAACCTAAACTTACTAAAGCTTCTGTTCGTGCTCTTTCTAGAAATTTTAAATAATTTGAATAATAAACAACACCACCCGCATCTGTATCCTCATAATAAACTTTAATTTTATGATTAAAATTTTGGTGCATTATAATATATTTAAAATTATTTTTTATTAAAATAAGCTATTATATTATAAATGAAAGTTTATATTATTTGGTTAATTGGAGTTATTGCTTGGAATTTTGGAGTTCCTAGTGCATCACCAATTGAAGATGTTATAATTGCTATACTTTTATCTTTTTTAAGTATGGGTCTAAAAAAATACTTTAAATTTTAACTAATTGGCTGAAAAATAAATATTCTGATAATAAGCTACCGATTTCATTTTTGAATTATCGGTATCCGTCATAATGGCTATTCCGTCTAATTCATTTACATCTAAGTCATGAAATTTTTTAAAATCTTTTTTTACATTAGCTTTAACTGTAATCCATTGATCTAAATTATTTTTCGTACTTGCTAGAACATTATCAACTGATTTTTTTGTATATGGACTTCTAGAGTTAAATCCCACCACATTGTTACTAGAGAATACATAATTAATAGCTCTATTTGATAGTGGTGTTGCACCCGTTTTTTTGATTACAAAAATACGTGCTGCAAAGTCATGTCCTTTTTTAGTACTTTCCTCTATACCTGGCAAATCTCTCTCTATTTTCCAGGTAATATTAATAAATGGAGTTTTATTTAGATCTATTTTAATCTCTTTTCCCAAGCCAGAAGCAGCATTATCAGCTATGGCCTTTAAGAAATTTCCATTTTCATTAGATCCAGTAGAATATATTGTTTTGTTGTCTGCCCCTCTAACTTTTCTTACTTCTAATTTAGAAAGTTCTATTTCAGTAAAATCAAAAACTTTAACATTTTCGGCCAATAAACTTTTTGGAGATAAAAAAGAAAAAAATAATAATAATAAAAAATTTTTAAACATATCAAGATCTATATCTATTTTTTTTTAAAAAACAATATTTGAACATACTTTAGACATTCTAAAATCAATATTGATTAATAAATAAGATGTATGAAATCAATATCAATTTTTTTTTTATTAATTTATTGGTCAATAATAATTTTCGCACCTGTAATTTCTAAAGAAAATAACTTTTTTAAGGAAAAAAAAGTAATTATAGTTAATAAGTAGATCTACCACCACTAATATCAAACACTGCAGCAGTAGAAAATGAGTTTTCCTCTGATGAAAGCCAACAAATTAAGGAAGTAAATTCTTCTACTTCTAAAAACTTTCCTCTTGGTACTTTTGACAACATTCTTGCAACATGTTCTTTTGACATTTGGTCTAAAATTCTAGTCTTAGCACCAGCTGGAGTAACTGCATTAACAGCAATATTTTTGTCTGCCAATTCTTTACCAAGTGATTTTGTTAGGCCAATAGCTCCTGCTTTTGCTGAGCTATAGGCGCTTGCATTAGCATTTCCATCTTTGCCAGCAACAGATGCAACATTTACAATCCTTCCATAGTTATTTTTTATCATATTTGGAACAATAAATTTACAGCAGTTGAATGTGCCCATTAAATTTATTTGAACAATTTTATTCCATTCCTCTATATTATAATCCCATAATGTCGAAGTGGAACCAGTAATTCCAGCATTATTAATCAAAATATCAATATTGGTAGATTTAACTATTTCATCAACTGTATCTTTAACGCTTTTGAAATCAGAAACATCAACAACATTAAAAGAAAGATTTGAGTTATTTAATTCATTTGATGCTTTTGATAGTTCATCATTATCAATGTCCCAAATAATAACTTTAGCCCCAGAGTCTAAAAACCTTTTAGCGATATCTAAACCAAAACCCTGGGCACCACCAGTAATAATTGCTGTTCTTTTCTTTAAATCAAATTCATGCATGAAAACTATTTACTAGCTAAAAGATAATAAGTCAAAGAAGAGATAGAGGCACCAATTATCCAAGAGAAAGAATGAAAGTTCATTAAACTTTCATTCCAAATAGTTCCAGCAGAATAAATAAAACCAAGAACCGATGAATAGATAGCTTTAATATGCCAACCGTTAGAGTAAAAATACTCTGAATTTTTATCTAAAGAAAAAATATCTTTGTTATTTAAATTTTCTTTTTTTATAAAATAATAATCAATGACAAGAACACCAAAAATAGGTCCAAAAAATGATCCAGCTGTATCAACAAATGATAAAGCCCCTATTTGGCTTAACAAGGGTAACCAAAAAACTCCAACAATAAAACCAAAAAACACAATAATTACTGCTGAACTTTTTAGATTAAGTTTATTTGGAATAAAATTTAGTAATGTATTTTGAGCTGGTACATAGTTTGCAATTAAATTAGTTGATGCAGAAGCAAAAACTATAAAAAATAAAACCATTATGGTAATTTGAATATTGTCGATTTTGCCAATAATGTCTGTTGGATTGGTCAAAATTCTTTCCATATTTTCTAAATTTTTATTTAAAAAAATATCAGCTCCAATAACTATAAACACAGCAAAAAAAGAAAAAATAAACAGATTCAAAATAAGACTCAAATTACCTTTTTTTAATTCATTTTCATCTTTAACATAACGACTAAAGTCACCATAATTAACTAATACAATTGAAAAATATGCAAAAGTTGTTCCAGCGACAGTAAATAAAGCAATAATATTATTTTTTACAAATATATTATTAAAGATAAATATATCAGCAAAAGCTTGAGACACAAATTTCACATCAAAAAGAAGCACGACCAAAAAAAATAATAACATCCCTGAATAAACAGTTATTGCAGAAAAATTTATTATCTTTCTATTAAAATTATGGCTTCGACTAAATAAAAAACCTTGTAATAAAATTGTTATAATAAAAGCAGTCCAATCAATTATATTTAAACCTAAAAGAAAAACTAAAAAAATATCTTGATCAAGAAATATGCTATCGTATGAAAACAAACCTATTCTAATTAAATAGCTAATTATCTTTGATAAAAAATATGTTTGAATACCAAACATAAAAATTCCAACTAAGCCTCTTATTAAACCAAAATATTTTGCTCCTTTTATTCCAAAAGAGCTTCTTAAAATTACTGAAAAAGGAAGGCCAGATTTTTGAGATGGTTTTCCAATTATATTTGCAAAAAAATAAACAAAAAATGAACCAATTAAACTACCAAAGAACACTACAAAAAAACTTAATTCATAAACAAGATAAAGCGATGTTAAAAGAGAAAAGGCAATTATACTTTGAATATTATTGCCCCAAAAACAAAATAAATCTTTCCAATCCCAATTTTTATCGTTAGGATTTATAGAGACAATTTCCCAATTTATTAGACTGCTTTTTGATTTATCTTGAATCACAAACCTTATAATAAACTAATAATTTCTACTGTCCATATAGATAGGCTGGAAGCCAAAGTGCAATTTGTGGAAATACTACAATCAAAATTAAACCTATAACTTGAATTACCATAAATTGCATCATTCCATAATATATATCTTTAAGATCCCATTCTGGAACTACTCCCTTTAAAAAATACGCAGACAATGCTACAGGAGGTGAAAGCCAAGCTGTCTGGAGATTGACTGCTACTAAAATTGCAAACCACGTTAAGTTAAATCCTAAAGCCTCAACCAATGGTAATATAATTGGAACAATAATCATTACAATAGGTACCCATTCAAGAGGCCAGCCTAAAAGAAAAATCATAACCATGATCATTGCTAAAATTAAGTATTTATTCATTTCTAGACCAAGTAAAAACTCTGTCAAAAGCATCGGTGTTCCTAATCTTGAAAATACTGCTCCAAAAAAATTTGATGCTGCTACTAAAACCATAATTAAAGCTGAAATTTCTAGAGTTTTGACCAAGGCATCTTGTAATTTTCTTAAAGTTAATTTTTTATATGCTAATGCTAAAATTAGAGAACCCATTGCTCCACAACCTGCAGCTTCAGTAGGTGTTGCAAAACCAAATAAAATACTTCCCAATGCAGCAAAGACCAGCGCTGCTGGTGGAACTAAACCTAAAAAGAATTCAATCCAAACTTCTCTCATGCTGGTTGCTCTTAATTCTGGAGGTAAAACTGGACCCAAACTTGGATCAATCCAACATCTAATTGTTGTATATGCCGCATAAAGAGTTGCTAATAAAATTCCTGGTATGATTGCGGCTGCAAATAAATCCGTAACAGGAATTTCCATTATAGGACCCATCACAACAAGCATAATACTTGGTGGAATTAATATTCCTAAAGTCCCACCTGCCGTAATCGTACCAGCAGCCAATCTAACATTGTAACCAGATTTATTCATTGATTTTGCGGCCATAATTCCAAGAATAGTTACTGATGCCCCAACAATTCCTGTTGCAGCAGCAAAAACAACAGATACAAACAAAACAGCATAATATAATGATCCTCTTACTTTAGCTAACATTAGTTGGAATGCAGAAAATAATCTTTCCATTAATCCAGCCTGCTCCATCATTATTCCCATAAAGACAAAGAGGGGAACGGCTGCAAGGGTTTGTTCAGTCATGACCATAGAAAATTGTAAGGTCATTAAATAAAATACTAGTTTACCAAAACCTAAATAACCAAAAACAAAACCCAAAAATATTAAAGTAAATGATATAGGAAAACCAACAAAAATTGAAAACAACATCACACCAATAAGTATGAATCCTAAAATTGCTGGATCAATTAATTCGGCTAACATTTTCTAATCTTCTTCCCCGGGCCATTTGCCTCTAGTGGCTGCCCAATAACTTTTAAGTAATTCTGATATTCCTTGAACTAATAAAAATATTATTCCAAACCATAAACAAGCTTTTATAGGCCACATAAAAGGCATCCAAGCTGTATCCATTCCCTTTTCACCTCTCATAATAGATTCCTGAAGAAAACCAGTAGACATATATAAAAATACAGTTAGGCCTGGAAAGTAAAATAAAAGATATAACCAAAAATCTATTCTGCCCTGATTTTTAGTTTTGAAATTTCTATATAAAAAGTCAGCTCTTATATGAACACCTTTTGACAAAGCATAACCGGCACCGAGCATAAATAGAGCGCCATACATAAATCTACTCATGTCATAAGCCCACATAGTAGGTGCATTAAAAAGTTTTCTTGCTAATACCTCATAAACCATTGCAAATATTAAAGGCATAGTAATCCAACAAACTACATTACCAATCCATTTACTTGATAAATCAATTTTTGTAATAGTTGATGCCATCCATTTAGGCATGTCTTTAGGCATTGACCCTGAACCACCTCGCCTTTCAGCTATCATTTCATCTGATATGTCTAATTTAGTAGGTTCGTTTGCCATAATAAAATCTCTAAAAAAAAACTAAAGCGGACTATTAAGTCCGCTTCAGTTATAATTATTTTTTATCTAAATACTACTTTAATGTCTCTGCGTGAGCCATTCCTAGCTTAGCATTTGACATTTGAGATCCAGACCAGAAAGGTACTGCTATATCTGCAAAGTCTTTTTGAGACTGCCATACTTTTGCAAAGAATTTATTCTTTGCTGCATTAGTCTCTAAACTTTTCTTAGCAGCAGCCATATACGCTGGGAAATAGTCAGCCGGAGTATCATGTAAAATTACACCATGTTTTCCAGTTAACTCTGCAAGAGCTTTTCCATTTTCGTATATTCTGTAACTCATTGATTTTGATAAAGATGCATTCGCAGCAACTTCTAGAGCTTTCTTTTCTAAAGCAGACATTTTTTTATATTTTTTGCCTGTAATATAAAAATCAGCATTTACTACTACTTGGTGAAGACCTTGTAGGTAGTAATGTTTTAGAACTTTCTGAAAACCAAATGTCATATCTGGCTTAGGACAGCACCATTCAGCAGCATCAATTGTTCCTGCTTCAAGAGCTGGTAAAATATCTCCACCACCCATTGCAACAGAAGCTACACCAATATCTTTATAAGTTTGTCCTGGAATTCCTGGAGGAGTTCTGAACTTATATTTTCTAAAGTCAGCCATACTGTTAATTGGCTCTTTGAACCAACCTAGAGCCTCAGGGCCTACTGGTTGTAACATAAATCCTTTGATGTCTCTTCCCATCTCAGACCATAATTGGTCGTAAAGTTCTTTACCACCACCATATTGGAACCAAGATAAAAAAGCGATGTTATCGATACCAACACCTGCACCTGCTACTGGAGAACCAAATAACATAGCTGCTGGGTGATCGCCTGACCAATAGTGAGTCCAAGCAAAACCACAATCGATTAATCCTTTATCAACTGCATCTAAAGTTTCCTTAACACCAACTACTGATCCAGCTGGCATAATTTCAAACTTAAGTGAACCTTCTGTAAGTTCAGTTACTGTGTCAGTGAAATCTTTTAACATTTTCACTTCATCAGCTTTTGCACTAATTACAGTTTGGCACTTAAGAGTTTGTGCAGAATTTGCTCCTGTAACAGTCATGACTGTTAATAGAAGAGTTCCTACAACTAATGATATGATTTTTTTCATATTATATATTTCCCTCTTGTTATGTTTTTATAAAAAAATAACTCTCTCAAAAAAATAAATTTAAAACAAGAGTAAATGTAAATTAATTTATCATTATAAGTGTTGGTAACACTGGAATTTTTTTGTTTAACTATTATAAACATTCTAAACTAATGGAAAATTTTGATTATATCATAATTGGGGCAGGATCTGCAGGATGTGTTCTTGCCAACAGACTATCTGAAAACTCTAATAATAAAGTTTTGTTGATAGAGGCTGGTGGCAAAGACTCTTATCCATGGATACATATTCCAGTTGGATATTATAAAACAATGCATAATCCAAAAACAGATTGGTGTTACAAAACTGAAGTAGATCAAACTAATGCAAATAGATCAATACCTTATCCAAGAGGCAAAACACTTGGTGGCAGTTCTTCTATTAATGGTTTGCTTTATATTAGGGGTCAAGAAGAAGATTATAATATTTGGAGACAGCTTGGAAATAAAGGTTGGGGCTGGGATGATGTACTACCATATTTTTTAAAAGCAGAAAATCAAGAAAGAGGGGAAAGCAAATTTCATAGTACAGGTGGACCTTTATCTGTTTCTGATACAAGAATAAGATTAGATCTTCTTGAAAAATTTATGGATGCTGCTGAAGAAAAAGGAATTCCAAAAGTAGATGATTTCAATACAGGAGATAACTTTGGTTGTGGCTACTTTCAAGTAACAGAAAAAAATGGTTTAAGATGTAGTGCTGCCGTCGGTTATCTAAATCCAGTTAAAAGAAGAAAAAATTTAAAAATTGAAATAAATTGTCATGTAAAAAAGATTAATTTTGAAAATAATAAAGCAGTTAGTATTTCTTTCTGGAAAGATGATAAACTATTTGAAGTTACTGCAAATAATGAAATAATTTTAAGTGCAGGTTCAATTGGAACTCCTCAAATTTTGCAAACTTCTGGTATTGGAGATGCAAATAAATTATCTCAACTTGGTATAAACATAATTAAGAATTCTTCAGGCGTTGGCAAAAATTTACAAGATCACCTAATGTTTAGACCTGTTTATAAAGTAAAAAATATCAAATCGTTAAATAAAAAGATCAATAGTTTGTTTGGCAATTTATTAATTGGGTTAGAATATATCTTTAATCGTTCTGGTCCAATGTCGATGGGTGCAAGTCAGTTATGTCTTTTTACAAAAAGTGACAAGTCTAGATCAACACCAAATCTACAGTTCCATGTTCAGCCAATCAGTACTGATAAACTAGGTGGGGCAGCTCTCCATAATTTTCATGCATTTACACCAACTGTCGCTAATGTGAGGCCTACAAGTAAAGGTGAAATTAATATTGTTAGTAGTGATAGTCGCGAAAACCCAAAAATTAAAATGAATTACTTATCTACTGATGATGATCGAAAAGTAGCAGCTGATGGGTTAAGGTTAGTAAGGAAAATTGTTCTAGAAAGTGAAACTTTTAAAAAATATTCCCCTGAAGAATTTAGACCTGGTTTTCAATTTCAATCTGATGAAGAACTTGTTAATGAAGGAAGTAAATTTACGCAAACAATTTTTCATCCTGTTGGAACGTGTAAAATGGGTAATGATGAAAGTTCAGTTGTTTCAGATGAATTAAAAGTTCATGGGATTAAAAATTTAAGAATTATAGATGCCTCTGTGATGCCCAATATTACCTCAGGAAATACTAATGCACCAACAATAATGATTGCTGAAAAAGGTGCTGATATGATATTAAAAAGATGATGTTTACAGAATTATTCGGTGCAGAACAGCTTGCTATATTAACCCAAATAATCTTCATAGATTTAGTCTTAGCTGGAGATAATGCAATTATAATTGGAATGGTTGCTTCTAAGTTTCCTGAAGATCAAAGAAAAAAAGTAATTTTTTGGGGAATAGGAGGAGCTGTAATATTAAGAATTATCTTAACATTATTAACAGCTTATCTACTTCAAATTACAGGATTAAGATTAATCGGTGGACTGTTATTACTTTATATTGTTTACAAACTTTATACAGATGTCATTAAAGGTCATGCAAAAGACGAAGATATAAAAGTGGACAGCTCAAGTTTTATTAAAGCTATATGGACAGTTTTATTAGCAGATTTTACAATGAGTTTAGATAATGTTTTAGGCGTTGCAGGTGCTGCTGGAGATCATTATGCATTATTAGTTTTTGGATTAGCTTTATCAATTGTTCTTATGGCAACTGCTGCTACTTTGATTTCAAAATGGATTAACGATTATAAATGGATAGCGTGGGTTGGGTTATTTGCTATTTTGATAGTTGCCATTGATTTAATATATACTGATGTAAAGACGCTCTTTTTGTAAAATGTTTAAAAAAATTGATCTAAAAAATAAAACTGCTTTAGTTACCGGAGCTGGAAAAGGACTTGGAAGAGCATGCGCAATAGCTTTAGCAGAGGCTGGGGCTAAAGTTATCATAATTAGTAGAACTTTATCCGATTTAAAAAAAGTTGAAAAAATAATCAAAAAAACTAAAGGATCAAGTATTAAGTATGAATGTGATGTAACTGATCTTAATAAATTTGAAAATGTTTTAAAAAAAATTAAAAGATTAGATATATTGGTTAATAACGCTGGCAACAATAGACCTGAGCATTTTACAAAAGTTAAAAAAGAAAATATGGAATATTTAGTTGAGCTAAATATGAAAGCTGCTTTTAATGTTAGCCAAATTTGTGCACAAAAAATGGTTAAATTTAAAAGTAGAAAAAAAATTGGGGGATCAATTATTAACATGTCTTCACAACTAGGAAGAGTTGGTGCTCCAATAAGAAGTGTTTATAATATGACAAAATTTGGCTTAGAGGGTTTGACAAGAGGTATGGCTGTGGAGTTAGCAAAATACAATATAAGGGTTAATAGTGTCTGTCCTACATTTGTTGAAACTCCCATGGTTAAAGTTTTTTTTAGAAATAAAAAGTTCAAAAAACAAGTTTTAGAGAACATACCACTTGGAAGAGTTGCTCAAGAAAATGATGTGTCAACTGCAGTGGCGTTTTTAGCAGCTGACAGTTCAAACTCAATTACTGGTACTTCGTTAATGGTTGATGGAGGGTGGACTGCAAAATAATGACTAAATTTTTAAAAGATATAAATCTTAAAGGTAAAGTTGCTGTAGTATCAGGTGCAACAAAAGGTATTGGAAGGTCAACAGCAATTGCCTTACATCAAGTTGGGGCTTCAATCATTGCTATTGGTAGAAATATAAATGAACTCAAATCATTAAAAAAAAAGTTAAGAATAAGAATTCAATCCATTGAATGTGATGTAAATAATTATGAAAAACTTAGCAAAGCAATTAATAAAATAAAAAAGATTGATATCTTGGTCAACAATGCGGGAACTAATTTACCTGAGCCTTTTTTAAAAGTTAAAAAAACTTCTTTGGAAACTTTATTAGAAGTCAACACAAAATCTGCTTTTAACTTAGCCAAACTTTGTACAGACAAAATGTTAAAACTTAAAAATAGAAAAAAGGTTGGTGGCTCTATAATTAACACCTCATCTATGTTTGGTCTTGTGGCAGGTCCTAATAGAACAGTTTATAGTATGACTAAATTTGGAATTGAAGGTTTAACAAAAGGAATGGCTATAGATTTGGCTAAATTCAATATAAGAGTGAATAGTGTCTGTCCAACTTTTGTTGCGACCCCAAGAGCTACAAAATATTTAGCTGACAAGGCATTTAAAAAATATGCATTGAGTAATATTCCACTTGGAAGAATTGCAACAGAGAGTGATGTTGCGACAGCAATTACTTTTTTAAGCTCTAGTGCATCATCTATGATAACTGGAACTAATATAATTATTGATGGTGGATGGACAGCAAAGTAATGAAAAAGATTTTATTTTTTTTATCAATTCTATTTATTAACCAAGCAATTGCATTAGAATTTGATGGAAAATTTATTCAGGGTCATTTTATCATCGGTAAAACAGACCCAAATACAAATATTACTATAGATAAAAAAAAAGTTAAAGTTTCGAAAGACGGATACTTTGCTTTTGGAATTGGAAAAGATAGAAAGTTTGACATCGTAATTACTGAAGGTGATAAAAAAATAATTAAGAAAATTCAAAAAAGAAAATATAACATTCAAAGAATTGATGGATTATCAAAAAAGAAAGTTACCCCACCAGAAGAATTTTATGCAAGAATAAAAAAAGAAAATAAACTTATTGCAGATGCAAGAGAAGTTCATAGTGATTTATCTTTTTTTAAAGATAAATTTATTCTACCACTTGATAATGCTATAGTTACTGGAGTTTATGGTAGTCAAAGAATTTTAAATGGCATTCCTAAGTGGCCTCATTATGGATTAGATTTTGCACAAAAAAAAGGAACGCCTATTAAAGCTATGAATAATGGAATTGTAACCTTAGCTGAAAAAGACTTATTTTATACAGGGGCTACATTAATATTTGATCATGGTCATGGGGTATCAACACTTTATATGCACATGGATAAAATTTTTGTAAGTAAAGGTGATAATGTTAAAAAAGGAGATGTTATTGCAACAGTTGGCAGTAGTGGTAGATCAACTGGGCCTCACTTAGATATAAGACTTAATTGGTTTGGCACTAGACTGGATCCTGCTACTATATTAAATATTCAATAATGAAAAAAACAATATTAGAAAAAACAGCAAATAAACTAGTTAAAGCATTTCTTAAAAATAAGATAATTGCACCGCTTCCTTTAAAATATACAAAAAAATTAAATGAAGCACAAAAATTGCGAAAATTATGTGAAAGTAAAATTAAAGATCCAGTAATTGGATTTAAAGCTGCTGGCACCGGAATTCCAGTTATTAGGAAATTAAAAGAAAAAGAACCTTTTTATGCATCTGTTTATAAAAGAAACTTTTTAAAAAGTGGTAAAAAAGTAAAAATTAATAAATTCACTTTAGGTATTGAACTGGAAGTTTGTTACTTAATTAAGAAAAATTTCTTTTTATCTAAAGGACTGATAAATATGAAAAATGTTTCTAAATTTATTTCTCATATGGCTCCATGTATTGAAGTGGTAGGTTATAGGCAAAGAAAAAAGGAATTACATCTTTTGGTGACTTGTGTAGTGACTTTGGTGCAAATGTTAAGTTTTTAATTGGAAAAAAGAAAAAGTATAAAAAAATCAATATAGGGAATTTAAAAACAATTATTTCAAATAAGAAGATTAAACAAAGAGTTAATGGGAATACTAATACAGTTTATATTAATCCTTTAAACTCACTTTCTTTTGTACTTAACAAAGTCAAAAAAGATAAAATTAACCTAAATAAAGACTTTTATGTTTTTACTGGCTCCACTGTAGGGGTTGTGGCAATTTTAGGTAAAGGACAATACTATGGAAAAATTGAAAAATTAGGGACAGTTAAAGTTATTATTAATTAATATTTTTCTTCCAAAAATCTAATAGTTTCATATTTTTGACAGCTTTAGATATGTCAAAAAGATTATTTATTTCTATTTTATCATTTAAAAATTTTTTGGAAACATTTTTTATTTGATTTGCATATACGGATAAATCTGTTTCAATAAATTTTTTATAATATCTATCTTTATCAAAAACTTCTAAAAAAGTTTTTTTATCTGGAAGCCATGGATTATTCACTACTATTTTTTGTTTTGATCCATACAAGATACAATTATTTTTAAAATTTTCTTTTAAACTAACCTTAATTGAACAATCAATTTTATCATCAATTAGAAGATTGGCCGAAGCAGAAATATCAACATTTGTCTTACAAATTTCTCCATTAACATTTATAAATTTAATATCGTTATTTTTATTTGAAAAAAAAGAAACAAAACTAAGGGGATAACAGCCAACATCTAAAATTGAACCACCACCAAATTTTTTATTAAATAATCTAGATTCGGGTTTAATTCTCTTAGTTTTAAAACCAAAAGATGACTCAATTTTTTTTATCTCTCCAATTTCACCACTTTTTACAAGGTTTAAAATATTATCTGTTTGTGGATGAGATACATAAGCTATAGCTTCAAAAAACTTTATATCATTTTTTTTTAATATACTCTCTAATTCTTCTGCTTCATTCAGGTTTAAACAAAAAGGTTTCTCACAAAGTATTTTTTTTTTATATGTGGCACATAGTTTAATTAATTCAAGATGAGTATTATTTAAAGTAGAGATATAAATAGCATCAATATCACTATTCTTACAAATCATTTCATAATTAGTAAATCTTAAATCTTTATTAATATTAAAATCACTTCCAAATGTGTTTAGTCTTTTATTATCAAGACTAGCAACAGCAATTAATTTTGCATTATCAACTTCTTTAATTGAATGAGCGAAAGTTCTACCCATTTTACCAGCGCCTATAACGCCCCACTTAATCATGATATTTAAGTAAGTCAAAAGATCTATTTTTAATCATGTATAATTTTTGCATTGAGTAAAATAAAGATTTTATGAAAAATATTTTATATAAATTTTAAAACTAAAAAATAACCAGTCCTGTAATACTGATCGATAACGTTGCTATACAAAATAAAAAGAATTTTTTTTTCTTTTCATCCAAATCCTTCTGTTTAACTCTATTAAGTAGTATATTTATATCTACATATTTTTTATTTGTTTTAAAATTTTCTACAAACACTCTTGAATTAAAAGTCTTTTTTTGGCCTAATTTTGGATTTTGCATAAAATAATTTAATCATTAATTTAAATCTCATTCAACTTAATTAATTAAATATTTATGAAAGACGTATTTTTTTACTTTTTAGGGGTTCTAATTGAATATCTATAGGGTGTTTTTCTTTTTCTACCTCGATAAACAAATTTTTATTTACCAATTGTTCATCAGAAAATTGAGTGTTTATGTATCCAAATGATAAATTCTTATTATAATTAAAAGAATAATTTCCAGATGTAGATCTTCCTATGATTTCATTTTCTAAATATATCGGCTCATCATGTAACAATAAAGGGTAACCAGGTTCACTTTTTTTTAATGAAAACATTGCAAATCTATTTGTTAAATTTTTATCTTTAATTTTTAATAAAGCTTCCTTTCCAACAAAAATACTATCCTTATTAAGGCTTACTGCAAAGTTTAACTTTGCTTCATACTGATTTTCTTTTGGTGAAATATCGTGTCCCCAATGTAAAAAACCACTTTCCATTCTCATAATGTCCATTGCATGCATGCCACAATTAGAAATATTAAAATCTTTACCTTTACTTATAATTAATTCATATATCTGTTTAGCATCTTTAAATTCTACATATAGTTCATAACCTAATTCACCAACGTAGGATAATCTTTGAGCCCATATTCTTACTCTATCTATTGTAATAAATTTTGCCGTTCCAAATTTAAAACTACTATTCTCAAAATTATCATTACAAATAGTTTTAATTAAATCTCTACTTTTTGGCCCAAATAATCCAAATACGCAAAAATCATCAGTTATATCTTTTAAGTCAATTTCTTTAGAAATATTTTTTTTTATATGAAATTTATCTCGTTCTCTTGTTGCTGCAGAACTTATTATCCTAAAATGATTCTTATTAATGCAAACAACAGTTAAATCAGTTTCTATACCCCCATCAGTATTTAACATATGTGTATATGTACATTTTCCAACTTCATTTTTAATATTTGCTGTGCAAATTTTCTGTAATTCTTTATGTGCTTTATTTGAATTAATTTCAAACTTAGAAAAAGGTGTTAGATCAAAAAGACCAACATTTTTAACAGTATTATTTGTCTCATATTCTGCTGAAGGATACCAATTTTGATAATTATAATTGTATTCATACTCAGATTTTTTACCGTCTAATGCAAACCACATAGGTCTTTCATATCCACCAGAAACTCCAAAACAGGCTCCAAAACTTTTTAGATTTTCATGATGAGGTAATTTCTTAATATTTCTAGAGGTTTTATGTTGTTTGAATGGCCAGTGCACTCCATATAAATCACCCAAAGACTCTGTTATTCTTTTTTTAATAAATCCTAAATCAGAATGAAATTTTTGAAATCTTTTAATATCATAGCTAAAAATATCTTCATTAATATGACCTGTCATCATCCATTCAGCTGTAACTTTACCAACACCTCCTCCACTTCCTATGCCAATACTGTTTAATCCACAACATACAAAAAAGTTTTTAACTTCTGACACTTCACCTAATAAAGTGTTTGTATCAGGGGTAAAAGACTCAGGACCTGAAAAGAATTTTCTAATACCTGCTGTTTCCAAAACTGGAAATCTTTTAATAGCAGATTCTAAATAAGGTTCAAAATGCTCAAAATTTTCTGGAAATTCACCAAAAGAAAAATCCTCTGGAACTTTATTTGTCTTATCCCAAGCAGGAATAGAATTTTCCTCAAAAATACCAACTAATATTTTGCCAGCATCCTCTTTAATATAAGTTCTATTATCAAAGTCTCTAATAGTTGGTAAGGTTTTTGAAAGATTTTCTATTGGCTCAGTAATAATATAAAAATGTTCAGCAGGGTAAAGAGGAATACTTACTCCAGCTTTTTCCCCTATTTGTCTTGACCACATACCAGAAGCTAAAACAATATATTCACAGTCAATTTTTTGGCCATTAACCTTGACACCAGAAATTTTTCCATTTTTTGTTATAATTTCTTCTACAGGAGATTTTTCAAAAATTTGTGCCCCTTCCATTTTTGCCGCTTTAGCCAACATATGGGTCACACCAGAAGGATCTGCTGCGCCATCACCTGGCATTAAAATTCCACCTAATACATTATTAGTGTTTACAATTGGATAATTTTTTTTAATTTGTTTTTTATCTAAAACTCTAACATCAACATCATAAAGTTGGGCAGTTGTTGCTTGTCTTAGAAGTTCTTGCCATCTTCCTTTAGTTTCAGCAATTGAAAGTGCACCGTTTAATCTTAATCCAGCTGAATGATCAACTTTCTTTTCAATTTCTTTGTACAAATCTAATGAATATTTTCTTATCTTTGTTATCGCTGCTGTTGGACCTAATTGACTAACCAATCCTGCAGCGTGCCAAGTTGTTCCTGATGTTAATTGGTCTCTTTCTAAAAGTATTGTATCTTTCCAACCAAATTTTGCTAAATGATAAGCAACCGAACAACCAACTACACCTCCTCCAATTACAACTACCTTGGTACTACTTGGTAATTTTTTTTTTG
>JACWDR010000007.1 GCA_014653975.1 Pelagibacterales bacterium SAG-MED20 | reverse complement strand
AAAACAAAAGATATAAGAGATAATGATAGAAGATTAGATTTAGCTAATATTTATAGCTTAAATAGAATTGGTGATGATGATAATGTTGAAGAAGGAGCATCGCTAACTTATGGTTTTGAATATATAAAATCAAATAAATCTAACAGGGAAATACTTGAGGCAAATCTTGCTAATGTTTTAAGGGTTGACGAAAATGAAAATTTACCAAACCAAAGTTCTTTAGATGATAAAACTTCAGATATAGTTGGAAGTTTAACTTATAGTCCAAATGAAATTTTAAAATTTAATTATGATTTTTCATTAGACAACAATCTTAATGATACTAATTATCAGCTTATTAACTCAGAGTTTAAAGTTAATAATTTCATAACTTCTTTTGAATATTTAAATGAAAACAAAACAAAAAGTGGCTCAACATATATTACAAATAAAACATCATATGATCTAGATGAATCAAACAATCTAATATTTGAAGTTAGAGAAAATAAAAAAACAGGTCTCACTGAATTCTACAATTTAATCTATCAATACAAGAATGATTGTTTAAAAGCAGCTATAGAATATAATAAAGATTATTATGATGATGGAGAGCTCAAACCACAAGAAAATATTTTCTTTAAATTAACAATAATTCCATTTGGTGAAACAAGCACCACAAATTTATTAAGATGATTAGTAAAATAAAGTTATCAATTATTATATTTTTGATGTTTATTATAAGCACAAATATAAATGCAAATGCAAATATTAAAATTCTATATAAAATTAATAATGAAATTATAACAAATATTGATATAGAAAATGAAATTAAATATTTAATTGCACTGAATAATCAACTTAAAAAATTAAATAAAAAAAAAATTGCAAATATTGCAACGCTTTCAATAATTAAAGAAAAAATTAAAAAAAGTGAGCTTGAAAAATTTTTTATTTTAGATCAAAAAAACCCTCTTTTAAATCAAATCATTAAAGATTTTTATATCAAGCTGGGAATGCAAAATGAAGCTGAATTCGATAAATATTTAAGTAATTATAATCTCGATATAAAAAAACTTAAAAAAAAAATTGAAATAGAAACGACTTGGAACAGATTTGTTTTTGATAAATATAACAAACAAATAAATATAGATATAAAAAGTCTTAAAAGAACTGTAGAAAAGAATCAAGAGTCACAAAAAAATACAAAATATTTGTTATCTGAAATTATATTCGAAAAAAAATCTAATGAAACTTTTGAGAATAAAATTATAAAAATAAAGGATAGCATTAATGAAATTGGTTTTGAAAATACAGCTAATACTTATAGCATTGCCGATAGTTCTAAATTTGGTGGTAACATTGGGTGGGTTGATGAGATTAATTTATCAAAAAAGATAATTAATGATGTAAAGAATTTGAAAGTAGGAGAAATAACTAAACCAATTCAAGTTGGTAAAAATTTTTTATTATTAAAATTAGAAAACAAAAAAGAAGAAAAAGTTGTAATCGACAAAAATGAAATGCTTAAAAAGTTAATACGATATGAAGAAGAGAGACAGCTGAATCAATACTCAACTATTCTTTTTAATAAAGTAAAAATCAATACTTTCATTGATGAACTTTAAACCTATAATTATTGTTGCGGGAGAACCTAATAGTGTTTTTTCAGAAATATTCTTTAAAGCTAAGCTTAATAATAGAGTAAAAAATCCTATTATTCTTATTGCTTCAAAAAAACTAATCACACATCAAATGAAAAAATTAAAATTTAAATATAAAATTAACCTTATAAATTATAATAATGATCTATCCATACTAAAGAACAATAAAATTAATTTAATAAATGTAGAATTTAAGTTTAAAAGACCTTTTGATAAAATTACTGATAAATCAAAATTATATATAGAAAATTGTTTTAATTTAGGGCTTCAGATTCTAAAGAAGCAAAACTGTTTGGGATTAATCAATGGTCCAATATCAAAGAAAAATTTTTTAAAAAAAAAATATCTTGGGATTACTGAATATCTAGCTCACAAAACAAACAAAAAAAATAAAGTAGCGATGTTAATTTATAATAAAAAACTTTCTGTAAGCCCTATTACTACGCATTTACCTTTAAAAGAAGTGTACAAAAATATTTCTAAAAAAAAGATTATTAATCATGTTAAGTTAATAAGATCATTTTATATAAAAAGATTTAATAAAGATCCTAAAATTGCAATTACAGGATTAAATCCACATTGTGAAAGTAACTATAAAAAAAGTGAAGAAGATATAATAATAAAACCTGCAATTAGAAATTTAATAAAAAAGAAATTTAAAGTAAGCGGTCCTTTTCCAGCTGATACTATTTTCTTAAAGGAAATATCAAAAAAATATGATGTAATTGTTGGTATGTATCATGATCAAGTATTATCACCTGTAAAAACTTTGTTTGGATTTAATTCAATCAATATAACTTTAGGCTTACCTTTTGTTAGAATTTCACCAGATCATGGTCCTAATTCTTCAATGTTGGGTAAAAATCTATCTAACCCACAGAGTTTAATTGAGGCTGTAAAATTTTTAGATAAATAGTGAATACAATTAAAACTAAAAAGAGCTTAGGACAAAATTTTTTAATAGATCGAAATGTTCTAGAAAAAATAGTTAACACTGTTGAGATTAAAAATAAAGAAATTCTAGAAATAGGACCTGGTAGTGGAAATTTAACTTCATACATTTTAAAAAAAGAACCTAAAAAGATTTATGTTATTGAAAAGGATGACAATTTAGCAACATTATTAGATCAAAAATTTAATAATGAGCTTAATATTATAAATGAAGATGTGTTAAAAATTTCTGAAAATAAAATTTCAAAAGAAAAATTAACTGTTTTTGGTAATCTTCCTTATAATGTTTCTACAGAAATAATTTCAAAATGGATTATAAATATTGATAAGCAATTTTGGTTTAATAGTCTTGTTTTGATGTTTCAAAAAGAAGTTGCAGATAGAATTATTGCCATTCAAGATACAGCTAATTATGGAAGATTATCAATTTTATCTAATTGGAAATTAAATGTTAAAAAAATTTTAGATATAAAGCCTGAAAGTTTTAAACCGAAACCCAAAATAGATAGTACATTATTAGTATTTACTCCTAAAAAAAAATTTTTTGAAATTGAAAATGCTAAAAATTTAGAAACTATAACACGTATTTTTTTTAGTCAGCGAAGAAAAATGCTTAAAAAACCTTTTAATCAAATATTTAAAAATGCAAAGGAAGTTTCTGATAAATTTAATATTGATTTAAATTTAAGACCACAAAACTTAAGTCCTGAAATATATTATAGACTCACCAAAGAATTTGAAGATTTAAGAGGTCAATAAATTTATATGATTTCTAATGTACTCTTTATCATAATCTTTTGATCCATTGTTTTTTTCTGCTTCGATTAAGTTGTTAATTTTAGAGTAACATTCGTCAAGATTATCATTTATTATAACATAGTCATAATTTATCCAATGTAGTACATCTCTTGTAAATTCTTTCATTCTCTCCTCTACTATTAGTTTATCTTTCATATCTCTATTTGATAACCTTTCAAATAAAACTTCTTTGCTTGGGGGGAGTATAAAAAAAGTAATTAGTTTATAATTTAGTTTTTTATTTTTAATTTGATCGGCACCCTGCCAATCAATATCAAATATGACATTGTCTCCTTTTTCAAGTTTTTCTATAACTGGAGATCTACTTGTTCCATAAAGGTGTTTAAAAACCTTTGCATACTCTAAAAATTCTTCATTCTTAATCAAAACTTCAAACTTTTGATGGTCAACAAAATAATAGTCTTGGTTTGGAATTTCGTTTGGTCTTGGTTTTCTTGTAGTATGAGATACTGATATATGAAAATCTTTATTTTTTGAAAGGAGTTTTACTAAAGTAGTCTTGCCTGCCCCAGATGGGGATGATAAAATTACCATTATCCCATCTTTTTTTGTGGACATTCTAATTTCTAATTTGCTTTGCCTTCAATAAATTTAACTGCATCACCTACAGTAAGAATTTTTTCAGCCTCGCTATCGGAAATTTCTGATCCAAACTCCTCTTCAAAAGCCATTACTAATTCTACTGTGTCTAAACTATCTGCTCCAAGATCATCAATAAAACTCGAATCATCTTGAACTTTAGTTTCATCAATACCTAGATGATCTGCAACAATTTTTTTAACTTTGCTCGAAATATCTTCTGACATATTGTTCCTTTTTGTTATATTTCGTTAATAGATCAAAAAGTAGTTTTGTCAACCCAAATACATGCCTCCATTGACATGTAGTGTTTCTCCATTAATATAATTTGACTGATCTGAGCTCAAAAAGATTACTGCGTTTGCTATATCTTCAGGCTTACCTAGTCTATTAGAGGGAATTTTAGCTATTATTGTCTCTTTATACTTTTCATCAATATTATCTGTCATAGCAGTACGTATAAAACCAGGTGATATACAGTTAATGTTTATATTTTTTTTAGCATACTCAATTGAAAGACTTTTTGACATTGCAACAATCCCTGCCTTTGATGCAGTGTAGTTCGCTTGTCCAGGATTACCAGTATGTCCAACTACAGAAGTAATGTTGATAACTTTTCCTGCTTTATTTTTGAGCATCTTTTTTATCGAATATTTGCACATTAAAAAAGTAGAAGTTAGATTAATATCAATTACCTTTGTCCATTCCTCTAAACTCATTCTAATAGTCAAGTTATCTTTTGTGATACCTGCATTATTAACTATACAATCTAGAGAACCACCTAATTCATCTGTAGCATTAGATATAAACTCTTCTATTTTTTCGTGTTGAGAAATATCAAATTTTAGTATTTTAATATTACTAAATTTTACTTTTAACTCTTCTAATTTTTCTACTCTTGTTCCTGTAGCAATAATATTAGCACCATTATTATATAGTTTCTCAACTATTGAATTTCCAATCCCTCCTGAAGCACCTGTGACTATAATATTTTTATTTTTTAAACTATTCATTAATATTAATTAACTTTATATCTTCATCAGTATTTATAGCACTAACTTTAACATTTTTGTCAATTCTTTTTATTAAGCCTGATAAAACCTTACCTGGCCCAACCTCTATAAATTGCCCAACTCCCTTATTAATCATCAATAAAATGCTTTCTCTCCAACGAACTCTACTTTCAATTTGTTGGACCAGTAATTCCTTTAATTCATTTGAGTCACTTATTTCTTTTCCAGTCACATTTGAAATAAGTGTATTTTTAGGTTCTTTAAAGTTTAACTTAGAAATTTCTTCATTCATCACCACTGTAGCTTTATTCATTAGCTTACAATGAAAAGGTGCACTTACAGGTAATTTGATATTTTTTATACTATTTGATTTTAAATCTAGCATCATCTTTTCAAGGTCTACTGTATTTCCACTTAAAACTATTTGGCCTTCTGAATTATCATTCGCAATAAAACACTCGTATTTTTTTTTATTTTCAGCAATAATATTTTCTATAATTTCAATTTTAGATCCTAAAACAGCTACCATTCCTCCTAATCCTTTTGGGACTGAGCTTTGCATAGCGCTTCCTCTTATTTTTAATATTTTTAAAGTATCTGAGAAAGATAATGAGCCAGCAGAAGCTAAAGCCGAATACTCTCCAAGGGAATGACCAGCAAAAAAGTTTGCTTTATTTAAATCTAAGTTGAATTCTTTTTTTATAAGTTGAAATATAGAGTAACTTAATAAAAATATTGCTGGTTGAGTGTTTTCAGTCAAATCTAAATCTTCTTTAGGGCCATTTAGAATTAAACTAGATAGTGAAAAATCAAGGGTATCATCGGCTTCCTTAAATAGGTTTTGAATCAGGCTGTATTTATCATATAAGTCTTTACCCATACCTACTAATTGCGAGCCCTGGCCTGGAAAAATAACAGAAAACATTTAAATATTTAAATTTTATTACGGTTTTAAGTGTTGTAATTCAAGAATTATAATAGTATATCCTCACTTTTTATTAAAGAACAAATATGAATTTATATGAACATACAATTGTAGCTAGACAAGACACAAGTCCTGCACAAATAAAACAATTAACTGAAAAATATTCTAAAATTGTTGAGGGGAACGAGGGTGAAATAGTGCAAATAGAAGAATGGGGACTTCTAAATCTCGCTTATTTGATTAAAAAAAACAGAAAAGGCAGCTATATACACTTTAAGATTAAAGGTCCTGGAAAAATTATTAAAGAGCTAGAAAAAAACGAAGTAATAGATAAAAATCTTTTAAGATATATGACGGTCAAAGTGAAAAAATTTGATTTGGAAGCTAAGTATTTTTCTAAAAAAGAAGAATATGAAAAAAAGGAATATAAAAAAAAATTATAATATAGATTAATTATGCCATCAAAAAAAAGAAGTGATAATAAAAAAGGGAAACAAAGCAATTTTGCAAAATTAAGTATATTCCAGCCAAATAAATATAAATTCAAAAAAAATTGCCCTCTATCAGCTAAAGGAGCTCCAACTGTTGACTATAAAAATATTAGATTACTTAAAAAATATATGTCAGAAAATGGAAAAATTTTACCTTCAAGAATTACAAATGTTTGTCAAAAGAAACAAAGAGAGCTTTCTTTGTCAATTAGTAGAGCTAGAAACTTAGCGTTAATTTAAATGAAAGTTATACTTTTAGAAAATCTAAGAAGAATTGGATCAATAGGTGAAATTATAGAAGTAAAAAGAGGCTTCGCTAGAAATTATTTAATTTCTAACAAAAAAGCTCTTTATGCCTCAAAAGAGAATATTGTTGAAGTAGAAAAAATTAAAGCTGAACTAGGAAAAAAAGACGCAGAAAAAAAGAAAGAAGCACAAAAAATTTCAGAAAAAATTAATACTAAAGAATATATAATTAAAAAACTAAATACAGAGAATAAAGAACTTTATGGTTCTGTTAAACCAACTGAGATTTCTAAATTAATATTAGAAAAAGACAAAGTTGACATTAAACCTTCAATGATACAACCCGTAAATGAAATTAAGTCACTAGGTAAATTTAAAGTAAAAATAACATTACACTCTGAAGTAGATTCAGAAATCACAATCAATGTAGTTTCAGCAGAAACTATTCAGTAATTATACAATTTTTTCCCCAGCTTATATTTATTATTTTTTTTTATATTTTTTTCAGTTAAAATTTATTGATGGAAAATAATCTAAGCATAGTAAAAGATACCTTCAAAGAATTACCCAACAATACGGAAGCAGAACAATCTGTTATTGGCTCAATATTAGTATCAAATGAAATTTTTGATGAAATAAATACTATCATATCAAGTATAAATTTTTATGACCCTATGCATCAAAAAATATTTGCTGCTATTGAAAATCTTATTTATAAAGGAATGCTTGCAAATCCTATTACTTTAAAAAATTATTTTCAAAATGAAAAAGATGAATTAAATGTGCCTGAATATTTAGTTAAAATTACTAAATTTTCAACATCTTCAAGACAAGCTATTGAGTATTCAAGAATTATTTATGATATGTTTGTAAGAAGAGAATTGATCAAAATATCTGAAAATACAATTGACGCTGCAAAACTAAATGACCTTGCTGTAAATGGACAAAATATAATTGAAAATTCTGAAAGACTATTGTTTGACCTAGCTGAAAAAGGTTCATTTAATTCATCTCTTGTAAAGTTTGATGAAGCAATGAAGCTAACAATTGAAATGGCTTCTGCTGCTTACAAAAATGATGAAGGCATTGTCGGTGTACCAACAGGCTTAAGAGATTTAGATGATAGGCTTGGAGGCTTACACAACTCCGATTTAATTATAATTGCTGGCCGTCCTTCAATGGGTAAAACAGCGCTGGCTACCAATATAGCTTTTAATGCAGCTCAAAAACTACAAAAAAGTGGTAAAAAATCATCAATTGCTTTTTTTTCATTAGAGATGTCATCAGAGCAATTATCAACTAGAATTTTAGCAGAACAGTCCCGAATTAAATCTAATGATATAAGAAGGGGAAAAATTTCAGATGAACAGTTTGATAAATTTATTGAAACATCAAAAGATATTGCTGAGCTACCACTGTACATTGATGAAACACCAGCAATTAGTATTGCTGCGATGAGTAACAGGGCGAGACGTATAAAAAGATTGTTTGGTTTAGATATGATTGTTGTCGACTATATTCAATTAATGACTGGATCACTAAATAATAGAGATGGTAGAGTTCAGGAAATCTCACAAATAACACAAGGTCTCAAAGCCATTGCAAAAGAACTAAAAGTTCCTGTTGTAGCGCTGTCTCAATTATCTAGAGCAGTTGAACAAAGAGATGATCATAAACCTCAATTATCTGACTTGAGAGAATCAGGTTCTATAGAACAAGATGCTGATGTGGTTATGTTTGTTTATAGAGCTGCTTACTATTTAGAGAGAAAAGAGCCACAAGCTGCAACCGTTGAACATGCTGAATGGCAGGCAAAAATGAGCGAAATAGCTCATTTAGCGCAAATTATAATCGCCAAACAGAGGCATGGACCTACTGGTAATATAGATTTAGAATTTGAAGCTATGTTTACTAAATTTAAAGATAAAGATACTCAAAGATACTAATTTAAAATATATAACGGTATTAGATGCTTTCTCATTTATATCAAAATACAGTTCTTAAAAATCCTAAATCGATTTTTATATTATTGCTTATTACCTTATTAAGCTTTGGCTATTTTTCTAAAGATTTTAGATTGGATGCTTCATCTGAAACACTTTTAATTGAAGGAGATCCAGACCTTGAATATTTGAAAGAAGTGAATAAAAGATATGGTTCTAAAGACTTTCTTATTCTCACTTATTCTCCAAATGAAAGTATGATCTCTGATTCGTCTATAAATAATTTATTAAGCTTAAAATATAAGATTCAAAGCTTTGAATGGGTTCATAGTGTTATTACCTTACTTGATGTTCCATTATTAAACAATTCTGAAGCACCACTTCAAGAAAGATTAGAAAATTTTAAAACTTTAAAAGATGAAGATGTTGATAAAGAAAAAGGCTATAGTGAAATTTTAAACAGTCCTGTTTTCAGAAATTTTGTAATTAGTGAAGATGGAAATACAAGTGGGATTATAGTTTATATAAATAAGAATGAACTTCCAAAAAAATTAAAAAGTGGAAATAAAAAAGAACTTGATAGATTCAAGGATGATCTAAAAAAAAAAAATCATAACAATATCCTGCAAATAAGAGAGGTTATTAAAAGTTATGATAATATAGGAAAAATATATTTGGGAGGAATCCCTATGATTGCAGATGACATGATGTCATTTATTAAAAGTGATATTATAGTTTTTGGCTTGGGTGTTCTTTTGTTTATTATCACAATACTTTGGTTTGTTTTTAGAAAATTAATATGGATCATTGTCCCAATCAGTAGTTGTTTTTTTTCTGTTTTAATAATGACTGGACTACTTGGCATTTTAGGATGGAAAGTAACAGTGATCTCTTCAAATTTTATAGCTTTAATGCTAATTTTAACAATGGCGATGAATATTCATATGAGTACTCGTTTTTTACAATTAAGAAGTGATTTTCCAAATCTAAAGAATTTAGAAATAATCTCAATGACTACAAAAAAAATGTTTTGGCCGATTCTTTATACAGTCCTAACTACTGTGTGTGCTTTTTTATCCTTAATTTTTAGTGGCATTAAACCAATTATTGATTTTGGTTGGATGATGACTTTTGGGTTGATTACGTCTTTTATAATTACCTTTACTCTTCTACCTACACTTTTGGGTTTCGTTTCAAATGATAATGTAAAAATTGAAAGAGATAATAAATCTAAAATTACTTCTTTTTTAGGAAAAATTTCAATTAATAATAAAAATTTAATATTTACATTTACTGGGTTAGTTATCATTCTAAGTGTAATTGGAATAAGTCGTCTTGAAGTAGAAAATAGTTTCATTAATTATTTTAATAAAAAAACTGAAATTTACAAAGGTATGAAACTTATTGATGAAAAACTTGGTGGCACTACACCTTTAGATATTATTTTAAAATTCCCTAATAAAGAAAAGTCTAAAGCTAATATTGATGATGAGTTTGATGATTGGGATGAAAATGAAGATACAAATGATGAAAAATATTGGTTTACCAAAGATAAGGTTGATAGAATTAAAAAAGTTCATAACTATCTTGATAGCTTATCACAAGTAGGTAAAGTTTTGTCTTTTAGCTCAATTATCGAGGTTGCAACTCAATTAAATAATAACAAGACTCTAGGTACATTGGAGATGGGGGTTCTTTACTCAAAAATACCAGAAAACATTAAAAAAGATATTATTGATCCCTATATTTCAATTAAAGATAATGAAGCTAGAATAAGCTTAAGAATTATAGATTCTCAAGAAGGTTTAAGAAGAAATGATTTAATTAAACAGATTAATTATGATCTTAAAAATACCTTAGGTCTTAAAGAAGAAGAGTTTAAATTAGCAGGGGTCCTTATATTATTTAATAATTTGCTTCAAAGCTTATTCAAATCACAAATACTTACACTTGGGTTGGTTATGATTGGAATTTTTTCGATGTTCATAGTTTTATTTAAGAATATCAAACTATCTTTGATTGGAGTAGTGCCTAATTTTATCGCAGCATTTTTTATTTTAGGGATTATAGGTTTGTTGGAAATACCATTAGACATGATGACAATAACTATTGCCGCTATTACAATAGGTATAGCAGTGGATAATAGTATTCATTATATTTATAGATTTAAAGAAGAATTTAAAAAAAATAAAAATTATGACAACGTTCTTAAAATTTGTCACTCGACTGTAGGAGTTGCTATACTAAATACATCAATAACAATTGTTTTTGGATTTTCTATTTTAGTTTTTTCTAAATTTATACCTACGATATATTTTGGTGTATTTACTGGTATTGCCATGTTATTAGCTATGGTCTCTGTCTTAACATTACTTCCATCTCTAATTTTAATAACCAAACCTTTTGGGAAATAAAATTGTATATTATAGACACTTTAAATAATTTTTATCAAGCAATCTCAATTATAGATTTAATATTTTTGCTTATTACAATTCTTTCTATGATTAAATGTTACAGAAAAGGTTTTGTATTAAGTTTACTTGGAGCTTTAAAGTGGCTTCTAGCTTACGTTATAACTCTAATTCTATTTCCTAGAATAAAGCCTTATTTAAAAGATATAATTGATAGTGAGTATGTGCTTGATTTAACACTTGGTATTTCTATATTTGTTTTAGTTATTTTTGTTATTTTGATGATCAATAAAGGTGTTGGTAAAGCTGTAAAATACTCTGGGTTAGGTAGTTTGGATTCTGTTTTTGGATTCTTTTTTGGTTTTATAAGGGGATATATTATTTGTGTTTTATTTTTTTCCGCTATTGATATTGTCTATAATTATAATAAATGGCCCATTAATATGGATAAATCATATACCTTTCCTTACATAGAAAAAGGTAGTAACTATCTCATTGAAGAGTTTCCAAATGAAAAAAAATATCAAGACTCTAAAGAAAAAATTGAAGAGCTATAACTATAACCCAAAGTTAAAAGAAGAGTGTGGTGTATTTGGTATAAGCAATAATAATGATGCTGCTGCTTTAACTGCTTTAGGACTTCATGCCTTACAACATAGAGGGCAAGAAGGTTGTGGTATAGTAACTTTTGATGGAAAAAAATATTTTTCAGAAAAAAGATTTGGTTTAGTCGGTGACAATTTCAATAAAGAAAAAGTTTTAAAAAGTTTACCTGGAAACTATGGAATTGGACACAATAGATATAGCACCACTGGTGAAAATACTTTAAGAAATATTCAACCTTTTTTTGCAGATACTAATGCTGGTGGTATAGGTGTTGCACATAATGGAAACTTAACAAACTCAATTACTCTGAGAACTAAACTGGTTCAAGATGGATCAATTTTTCATACAACATCTGATACTGAAACAATTGTTCAGTTAATTGCAAAATCAAAAAGAAACAAAACAATTGATAAAGTAATTGATGCTATTTTTCAAATTCAAGGTGGTTATGCTTTGGTGATGCTTACGCAAAATATTTTAATTGGAGTAAGAGACCCATATGGAATTAGACCTTTGGTAATTGGTAAAATAAAAGATAGTTATGTTTTTGCATCTGAAACGTGTGCTTTAGATATTATTGGTGCTAAGTATATAAGGGATGTTGAAAATGGTGAAGTTGTATACGTAGAAGGTAACAATCTAAAAAGTATAAAGCCCTTCCCATCTAGAAAAGTTCGACCTTGTGTTTTTGAATACATTTATTTTGCAAGACCAGACAGTTTATTGAATGGTAAATCAGCATATGAACATAGAAAAAAATTTGGAATTGAGCTGGCTAAAGAAAACGATATTGATGTAGATATAGTGGTTCCTGTTCCAGACTCTGGAAATGCGGCAGCTCTTGGCTTTGCACAAAAATTAGGTTTAAATTTTGAATTAGGTTTGATTAGAAATCACTATGTCGGTAGAACTTTTATAGAACCAAGTCAAAAAATAAGAAGTTTAGGTGTAAAATTAAAATTAAACGCAAATCAATCATCAATTAAAAATAAAAAGATTATTTTAGTAGATGACTCTTTAGTTAGAGGAACGACTTCACATAAAATAGTTAAAATGCTGTATGATGCTGGTGCAAAAGAAGTTCATGTTAAAATAGCTTGTCCAGAAATTAGATATCCTGACTTTTATGGTGTTGATACACCCACTAAAAAAGAACTTCTTGCTGCAAATAAAACTAATGATGAAATTTGTGAATATATTGGTGCACAATCCCTGGATTTTTTATCTATAGATGGAATGTATAGAGCTATGGGATTTGAAAATAGAGATAAAACTTACCCTCAATTAACAGATCACTATTTCACAGGTGAATACCCTGTTAAACCTATAGATGAGTTAGGTGATGACAAAATCACTCAATTATCTTTGCTAAGTACTGCATCAAACAATTAAAATGAATAAAGTAAGATTTGGCGAAGTGAAAAATATTTTAGTACATGCAAGGTAAATCTGAAGATTTCCAACCGTCAAAACCATCTGATATATTTACACATATATAACCTTCTTTTTCCAATAATTGAGCAACAAATTGAGATCTTTGACCAATCTTACACATAGTTAAAATTTCAAAATCTTTATTTATTGATAAGCTTTTAAATTCTTTTAAAAAATTTTCATCTTGAATTGTTAAAAAAAAGACCTTTAAACCTAATTTTTTTGCATCTGGTTTGCCATAAATTTTCCACTCTTCTTCTGTTCTTACATCCAGTAAGATTTTTTTTGAATTTGATTGCAAATAAATTTTTATATCTTTAGATATTAGTTGTTTAATCATAGAATTAAATCGAATCATCTAACTATAGCATGTTGATGAGTATTAATTAATGCCTTTAAATTAATCTTTATATCACTATATATATGTCAATGATTACTTCGAAAGAACACATAATTAATTATTTCCAATCTGGAATCAAAAATATTGAGCAATTTAAGATTGGTATTGAACATGAAAAATTTTTATTCGATTTAACAACGAATAAAAGAGTTAACTATCAAAAAATTCTCAAAATGTTCAAGAATCTGTACGAATTTGGATGGAAGCCTATTTTGGAAAATGAAAATATTATTGGTTTAAAAAAAGGTGGTAAAAGTATTACTTTGGAGCCAGGAAATCAAATCGAACTTTCAGGTGATCAACTAAATAATATCCATGAAGCATGTTCTGAGTCTCAAGATTATTTATTTGAGATTCAACAGGCCATAAAAAAATTGAATTTAAAGATAGTTAGCGCTGGATTTGATCCAATTTCTAAAATCTCAGAAGTTCCAAATAATCCAAAACAAAGATACAAAATAATGACAAAAGATATGCCAAAAAGTGGAAAGCTAAGTTTAGATATGATGTATCGAACCTGTGGGACACAGTTAAATATTGATTATGAATCAGAAGAAGATTTTATCAAAAAATTTAAAGTGGCTAATTCAATTGTACCTATTTCAATAGCTTTATTTGCAAACTCATCAATTGTTGAAAAAAGAAATAGTAACTATCTTTCTTACCGATCCAAAGTTTGGCAAAATACATCGAGAGGTGGATTACCTGAAGTTTTTTTTGATAATATGAATTTTGAAAAATATGCAAATTTTATAATAAATTTTCCAATTCTATTTATACAAAATGAAAAAAAATATATTTCTGGGAAAAAATATTTATTTAAAGATTTTATGAATGGTAAAATTAAAGAAATAAAAAGTAGACTACCGACAGAAAACGATTTGACTACTCACCTAAGCACAATTTTTACAGAAAACAGACTAAAAAAATATGTTGAATTAAGATCAATGGATGCTTGTGGATGGGAATGTTTATGCTCTGGTCCAGCTTTTAATACTGGCATTTTATATGGAAATTTAAATGAAGCTTATGAATTAGTCTCTAAATGGGATAAAAATGAAATTATAAATGCATATCTAGAAGCACCAAAAAAAGGTTTTAATACAGAATTAATGGGTAAGGATTTATATTATTGGACTTCAGCATTGCTAAAAATTTCAAAAAAAGGTTTAGAAAATAGAGATCTGATTGGAAAAACTGGTTACAATGAAACTCACTATTTAAATCATTTAGAAAAAATAATTGATAATAAATTAACAAACGCAGATCATATGATTAATAAATTTTCTAAAAATGAAAATTTAAACGAATTATATGATAAATAAAATTGTTGCTATACAAGGAAATGATCCTTCTAAACTAAATCCTATTACAGATACGAGTGTTTTTCTAGCCCATGAAATCCAAAAAAAATATAAAATATTTTATTATGATCCAAAAAATCTATCAATAATAAACGCTAAAACGGTTGCAGAAGGGTTTTTTGTTAATTTTAATTACAGCCAAAAAAATTTTTTTAAAAAATCAAAAAAAAAGAAGTTGGATCTTTCAAAATGTAAATATATTTTAATTCGTCAAGATCCTCCTTTTAATCTTGAATATATTTCGGCAACTTATATTTTAGACACTATTAAGGATAAGGTAAAAATTATTAATGATCCTACATCAATAAGAAATATCTCTGAAAAATTATATTCTGTTAAATACCAAAAGTTTATGCCAAGTACTATTTTCACACAAAATGTTGATGAAATAAAAAAATTTTTTAACACTCATAAGAAAGTAATTTTAAAACCTATTCACAGCTATAGCGGTAATGATATTCATTTACTAAACAAGTTTAATCAGAAATTAATTAAAAAATTTATTAAAAAACATGATCATATAATATGTCAAAAATATCTGCCCAAAATAACTAAAGGTGATAAACGAGTTTTCTTAATTAATGGAAAAGTATGTGGTGCAATATCAAGAATTCCTAAAAATGGATCTTTTTTAAGCAATATGAGTAAAGGAGCAAAGCCAATTAATATTAAATTAAGTAAATTAGAAAATAAAATATCAAAATTAATTGCTCAAGATTTAAAAAAAAAAAAAATATATTTTTCAGGAATTGATTTTATTGATCAAAAACTTAATGGAGATATAAATGTTACCTCTCCTACTGGATTGAAAACACTATTTGACTTATCCGGAATTAATCTAGCTAAAACTTTTTGGAAAGGTTTAAAAGCTTGAAAAATTTATCTGCTCAACAAAAAGGGTCTTTAATGGCATTTGTTGCTGTAATGTTTATTACACCAGACTCTTTGTTTATTAGGCTTTCCAATGTTGATACTTGGGGTTTAGTTTTTTATAGAGGAATTATTCCTTTTGTGACTGTTTTTTTAGGAATGTTGCTGATTTATAAACTAAATTTTTTTAAAATGCTTTTTTCCAGTGGTTATCATGGTTTGCTTTATATTGGAACATTCTCCTTAACTAATATTACTTTTGTTGTGTCAATTCAAAATACGAATGTTGCAAATACCCTTGTAATGATTGCTATGGCACCTATGCTCTCAGCAATACTGGGTGGAATATTTTTAAAAGAATTACCAGATAAAAAAACTTGGATTGCAATATTCATTACCTTTTTGGCTGCGGTCTATATTTTTTATGACTCTTTGCAGTTGGGTAATTTTTTCGGTGATATTTTAGGTTTAATAACAGCTCTTGGCCTTGCTATTGGTGCGGTAACTATCAGATCTGCCAAGGATAAAAATTTAGTTCCTGCTGCTGTTGTTGGTAAACTGTTTGTAGCTTTGTTCGCTCTTTTTTTCATCGAAAGTTTCACTTTAATAAATAACGATATATTAATTGTTCCACTTATGTGTGTTATGTGTGTTGCTATACCTTTTGTTTTAGTAACAATAGCTCCAAGATTTATACCTGCTGCTGAAGTAAACCTATTCTTCTTGTTGGAGACAATTATTGGGCCTATTTGGGTTTGGTTGATTATCAAAGAACAACCAAGTTTAGAGACCATTCAAGGGGGTGCTGTGATTATAGCAACCATCGCAATTCACTCATTTATTAAATTAAGAAATTCATAGATCTGTCACAATAAAGACTTGATTTACAAGTAATTGCCAAATAGATACGGTCAATTTTTATGAATAAAGTTTTAAAGAACTCTTGGGCATTATTTTTAGGTATGGGCTTTTTGATGATGGCCTATGGATTTCAAGGTTCTTTACTTGGAGTAAGAGCTGTTCAAGAAGATTTCAGTTTAACAGCTACTGGTTTTATGATGTCTGGATATTTTGTAGGGTACTTTATTGGTGCAATTACGATCCCAAATCTTATATCTAGAGTTGGACATATTAGAGTTTTCGCTGCTTTTGCTTCTTTAGCATCTTTAGTAATTTTGGTTCATTCAGTATTCATAAATCCTTTAATATGGTTTTTTTTAAGAGTCCTAACGGGAATAAGCATGGTTTGTATTTATACCGTAGCTGAAAGCTGGTTGAACGATAGATCAAGTAACAAAAATAGAGGAAGTGTATTGTCAGTCTATATGGTTATTTTATATGGAACAATGGGAATTGGAATGTTTTTACTAAATTTTAGTAGCCCTGAAAACTATCAACCATTTATATTAGTTTCAATTATCACCTCAGTTGCACTTATACCTATTCTACTAACTAAAAAAAAACCTCCTACATTCAAAAAAATTAAAGGGATGCCATTAAAAGAACTTTATGAAGCCTCACCTTTTGGAATGGTAAGTTCTCTTTTTTATGGAACTATTCAATCAGCTTTATTTACATTGTTAGCAGTTTATGCTGCATCAATGAATTTTACTATATTTCAAATTTCGCTTGTGACTTTTTTATTAGCTATCTCGGGTGCTATTTCACAATTTCCTATTGGTAAACTTTCAGATATTTATGACAGAAGAAAGGTAATAGTGATATCAACTTTTGGGGCATCTCTTTTTGCTTTGTTTGCAATTATATCCTCTGGGCAAATGTATTTACCTGGCGATTTGGCTACTAGTAAAACCTGGTTTTTTATTTTTTTAATCTTATTTTCTTTTTGCAGTTTACCAATGTTTTCTCTAATTCTTGCTCATACTAATGATTATATTCCAAAAGAAAAGTTTGTATCAGCCGGAGCTGGTCTACAGTTTACTTTTGGTTTAGGAGCAATAAGTGGTCCATTCCTTTGTTCAATATTTATGAATATAGTTGGTTCAAACGGTTTTTTTGTTTTTTTACTTTTCTTTCATTTTATTATTGGAATTTTTGGACTTTATAGAATGAGGGTGAGACAAACAGTTGACAACCCAGACTCACAATTCGTTGCAATGCCTTCAACTATTACTCCTGCTGGCATTGAATTAAATCCAACAACAGAACCAATTGAAGAACCTAAAAAAGCAGAAATAATTGAAGAGAATAATAATATTTCTTAATTAGCGTCTAGAACCGCGTGTAAAAATTGTTTAGTTCTCTCATTTTTTGGGTCTCCAAATAATTGCTCTGGTGGACCTTGTTCGAAAATTTTACCTTCATTAAAAAAACATACTCGGTCTGATATTTCTCTAGCAAAACCCATTTGGTGAGTTACCATTATCATTGTTAGATTGTGTTCTTTATTTAATGACCTAATTACATTTAACACTTCACCTACAACTTCAGGGTCTAAAGCAGATGTAATCTCATCTAAAAGCATGACCTTTGGTCTCATAGCTAAAGCTCTAGCAATTGCAACACGCTGTTGTTGCCCTCCTGATAGCCTTGATGGGTGTTCATCTTTTTTGTCTGTAAGACCAACTAGTTCTAATAAATCAAGCGCTCTTTCCTCAGCTTCATCTTTTTTCATACCTAAAACTTCTATTGGTGCTTCTATACAGTTTTGTAAAGCTGTCATGTGAGGAAAAAGATTAAACTGTTGAAATACCATTCCAATTTTAGATCTTCTTTCCCTTAAATATTTTTCACTTGCTTCAACTAGTTTTCCATCAACTTTCATATGTGTCAAAGGTTCGTTATCAAGATGTATAACGCCCTGATTAATTTTCTCTAAAGTCATCAAAACTCTCAGTACAGTAGTTTTACCTGATCCTGAAGGACCAATTATTGAGACCATTTCGTTTTTTTTAATTTCTAAATTTAATTTATCTAAAACAACTAAATCCCCATATTGTTTAGTAACATCTGAAAAATTAACGATTATATCTGAAGAATTTTTTTCCATATCAAATTTGTTCTTTTTTTATTTTTCCTTGTGATAGGTTAACATTTTTTTCAATTTTCCTAATCCATATTGCCGCTGGAATTGATAGCATTAAAAATATTAATCCTACTATAGTATATGGTTCTAAATAACGGTAATGATATCCTCCTACTGCTGTTGCTGCATGAAATAATTCTGCAACACCTATTGTTGAAAGTAGTGGTGTATCCTTAAATATTCCTACTAAATAATTTCCCATACCAGGAATTGCTATCGGAAATGCCTGTGGCAAAACTATTTTTCTATAAGTATAAAATGTTGAAAAATTTAAAGCTCTACAAGCTTCCCATTGAGTTTTAGGTACACCTTCTAAAGCTCCTCTATAAACTTCTGATAAATAAGTTCCAAAATGAAGACCAATTGTTATCATTCCACATACCCAAGCGGATAAAGTAATACCAAATTGAGGAAGAACAAAATATACAAAAAATAACTGAATAAGTAGAGGTGTTGATCTAATAAACTCAACAATCTCCCTATTAATCATATTAATTATTTTGATTGGTGTTCTTTGACCTAATAAAAATAATAATCCTATAATAGCAGCAATAGCATAACCAATACCAGCAGCTAATATTGTATTTAAAGTTGCCAATAACATTTGTGGTAATATCTCAATTGCAAAATCCCATCTCCATTCTGCATTCATATTAAATTTTTTCCTTTCCAACTTTTCTTGCCGCGATAACTTCTAGCCATCTTAAAAATGGAACAAGAAAAAATCTTGAAATTATGTAATAAATTAAAAGTGCAGTTCCAAAACACTGAGCTGAAAGCCAAGTGATCGCATTTATTTGTTTTGCTTCAAATGTTAAATCAACAACAGTTACAAGAGCAACAAGTGCGGTGGCCTTTAAAAGTTCTACTGTCAAATTTGCAGCAGGTGGTAATATTATTGGAAATATTTGAGGTATAATTATTTTTCTCATTCTTTTAGCAGGTGTAAAATTAAGTGCAAAGGCGCCTTCCCATTGACCTTTTGGAACTGCTAAAATTCCACCTCTTACAATTTCAGCTCCATAAGCACCAAAATTCATTCCTATAGCAACAACTCCTGCAGTAAATGCCTCTAAAGAAATCCCAAAAAAAGGTAATACATAATAAAACCAAAACAATTGGACTAATAAAGATGTTCCTCTAAAAAATTCTATATAAACTGTTGCAACACCCTGAATAATTGGATTTTTGGATATTCTCATCAATCCAAAAATAATCGAGATAATAACATAAAGGATAGTAGCGCAGATTAATACTTTAACTGTCGTAACAGATCCAAGCAACATTGTTGTTCCATGCTCAGATAAAAATGCAAAATATGACAATTTAAGACCTACTATTAAATTTAAAAAAAACCAGGCGATTTTATTACTTATCGCCTGATTAAATATTTTTAAATATTATTTAGTTGAACAAGCCCACTCAGTGCTCATTTCAGGAGGAGGTAATTGAGCTTTATCATACCCATATTCACCTGCTCTCTCTAACATTTTAGCTGGATTAGCCATAACTTTTGCTAATGCTTTATTAAAGTTATCTCTAAATTCAACATCAGTTTTTCTAAAACCAATACCAACCACGTTTAAGGTTTCTTTAGGCATTAGTTTAGGATCAGTTACTTCAAATGCACCACCAGTTTTTTCTTCATGCTCTTTTGCACCAAAAAATGTTTGTACAGCTACATCAGCTCTTCCTGCTTTCATTGCAGCAAGAATTCCTACTTCACCTTCAACTAACATCATTTGACTTTCTGGGACACCATATCTCTTAGCGGCTTCAACTGTGTTGAATCCAGCACCAGTTACAAGTTTAGCACCTGTGCTAATAACATCAGCATAATTGTTAATATTTTTAGGGTTGCCTTTAGGTACTAACATGGCATCTCCAAAAACTCCAATCGGGTCTGAAAAATTCATATTTGCACATCTGCTTTTTAAAATATACATACCGCCAGTTACCATATCTGAACGATCTGCATTAATTCCAGGAATTAATCCTGACCACTCAAAAACTTTAGTTTCATGCTCTGTAATTCCCATTTCTTCTAGAACTGTTAGTGCAATCATGTTCACAAATCCTAAAGCTTCACCATTATCTCCAGCATAAGCCCACGGTACAGCAGTACCAAAACCAAGTCTTAACTTGTGTCCATCTTTTAATCTATCAGTCAATGTAGCCGCGTTAACTGATGAAATACTAAAAAGGATTACAAGAAAAACTGCAATTGATTTATAAAATCTATTCATTATTTTCCTCTCGTTAAGTTTATTTTGATAATTAAAACAAAATTAGAGTAGTTTGTATAGTATGAAATATTCAATCTTAGGTTGATATAGATAAAAAAATTTCATTAGTTGGTTTCTACTTTATTACCAACTTCTATCTTTCCATTTTCTAAAGCAGTTAAATAAATTCCCATTTCAAAATGATTATAAGTTTTTTTTAATAACCTTAGTAAATTGAAAGAATTATCATCAGTCTGTGGTTTTAAATTAATTGCCACACACCTTGGTATATTTTTTTCAACCTTAAAAGAAACTCCATTAATCTTAATAGTTTTACCAATCCACTCACGTTCTTTCCAAGGTTCAATTCCATCAATATAGATATTTCCTCTAAATACTGATGTTTCAATTTTTTTATCAATTTTTTTTTGAAAATCATTTACACTTTGAATGTTTAAAAGTGAAACTGAATTTACAAAATCTATTTTATTTGAAATAGAAGTATCAAAAAAAGGGGATTCTTTATTATTCATTAAAACTATTGGTTGTTTTAATGAGTTTTCTAATTCAGAAATCTTGTTTGACAGTGCTTCTTTTTCATCTAATTGATTTATATCAATAGTTAAAATTTCTTTATCTTTAAAAGTAAATGTTAGCTTTTCCTCTTTATACACAAAGTTATATTTATTTAAGACTGGAGAGTTTTTCAATGTTAAAACTTTATTCCATTTACCTTTTCGTTCATGAGGGCTTTGTTCAAATAATTTTGCTTGATCTAAATCTAGGTTCTTCGCAAATGCAAAAATTCTATCTCCAATAATTCCAATATCTTTTTTAATTTCACACTTGTCAATTGTTTGAAATGATACAGATTTAACTGGACAATAATTAATTGAAGAAATTGTTGCGCTCATATAAAGTTTTAAAATAATATGTCTTATCTTTCAGCAAATCAACTTAAACAATATAACGATAAAGGATTTGTTTCTCCAATAGATATTTTTTCAAAAAATAGAGCTAATGAAATTAGAAAAGAAATAGAGCTCATTGAAGAAAAAATGCCTGGGGAACTTAATAAATCAGGCAGATATAATGCTCATCTTATTTCCCCATTATTAGATGATGTGACTCATAATTCTAAAATTTTAGATGCTGTTCAGAGTGTTATTGGTAAAAACATCCTTGTTTGTGGAACAACACTTTTTATTAAAAATGCAAACGAAAAAGGGTTTGTTAGTTATCATCAAGATGCAAAATATATAGGACTAAAACCATATAATTGGGTTACAGCTTGGGTTGCTATAACAGATTCTAACGAACATAACGGGTGTATGAGAATGTGGTCAGGCTCTCACAAAGGTAGTCTTAAAAACCACAAACAAATGTTTAATAAGGGTAATTTATTAACCAGAGGTCAAACTGTAAATAATGTTCCTACTGATAAAACTACACCATTGATTTTAAAAGCAGGACAAATGTCTTTGCATCATCCAATGGTTGTTCATGGCTCTGATTTAAACAAGAGTAATGATAGAAGAATAGGCTTTGTAATTCAAAGTTATATAAGTACAAGTGTAAAACAAGTTCTTGGAAAAAATGGGGTGCAAATTGCAAGAGGGAATGATCAATTTAGATATCATAATGTCATTAAAAGAACATCAGGATTTTTAAATAATGATGATATTAAACTAAAGTTAAAGGAAAATAGTGATTTACAAAAAATTTTTTACAGAGGTTCGGAAAAAAAAGGTGAGTATTAATTATTAACTATGAAAAAAGGTAGTACAAAAAAATTTTGGCTCTGGAGTATCTTTATAGTAAGTTTTTTTATTGGATATTATCTATATAAAATTGAATGGAGCACTATAAGCAGTATTTTTTTTGTATTTGGTATAATTTCTTTATTTTTGTCTATCTATAACAGTAATCACAAATCTCATGATCAAAAAAAACTTATGTGCATTAAATGTAAGGTTGGAAACTCTTTATATAATTTAAATAACAACCATCATTCTACAATTTTTATCTTCAAAAAACTTGATCTAAAAATACAATCAATCAATAATTTAGATTATTTTTATTTAATTTGCTTTAAATGTAAAGAAATTACTAAATGGGCTTTAGATACAAATAATGTTTCTGAAAATACAGAAGTTAATTTTCAATATTTTGAAACAAGAAAATTAACAAAAGAAGACTTAGATTTTGCAATACAAGAAGCAGAACAAAGTTGTTGCGTTCATTCTTTGGATAAACTCAAAAATATTAGTTTACAATTTTGAAAAAATGAGAATATCAAAAAATATTTAATAAATGAAAAAAAAAATTTTATTAGTAATTTTTTTAATATTTAGTCTTACCTTTATTTTTAGTAAGCAGATATTGTCAAAATACTACCTTTATAAATTCTCAAATTGGGTAGAAAGAACAGTGACCTTTGATCAACTAGAGATAAACTATCCAAATTTCATATCAATTAAAGGAATTAAAATATTGAATTCTAACCCAAGAAATTTTGAAAATATTTTTGAAGCTGAAAAAATAGAAATTAATTTTAATTTAAAATCATTATTTTTTAGTGATTTAGTTATTATTAATTCATTAAATATTTTTGAGCCAAAATTTTTTCTAGAAATAATTAAGAAAAATTCAAAAATATTAGACATTGAAGGCAATCTAAAAGAAGAATCGCAAACCTATGACGATAATATGGGAATAGCAAAAAGTATTAATAATAAATCATCAAAAAAAATATGGCCTGAAAAAAAGAAAGATATTAATTTTATAATATTAGAAAGCACAATATCTGATGGAACTACTTATTTAAAAATTCCCTCTATTGAAAATTCATTTCAAATTTCTTTATCAGATATGCAATATTATAAATTTGGTAACGAAAAAAACTATCAACACTACAAAGAAATATTAAGAGTTATTCTTTATGATATTTATGCCCGTATTAAAAAACCAAATTTAAAAAAATTATTAAAAAAAATATATAATTTATAGGTTTTTAGTTGATAACAATTTTTTTAAGAATATAACAAATGTTTCAACAAGGTCGTAATCCTTACGCTCATGTTGCAATATGTGTCAAAGAGAAGTTTGGCAACTCATATAAAGATATTCCTGATGAACAGTTTGATGAAGTTTTAAAGTATATTGATTTTCTTAGAGATAACCCAAACTAGTTTTGTTTTGGAAAATAATCTTTTAATTCACCTTCTCTATAAACGTCGGCTGTACAACAGTGAAGTCCTCCACCAAATGCATAAGCATCTCTCATATCAACTGGTACAACTTCCATTCCTAATTTATCTAATTGTTCAGCCTGGTATACTTCACTTTTTTCTACGCAAACTGTTTTTGGATCTAACACTAAAACATTCATAGACAGCCAAGTAGATGAATAACATAGTGGTGGTGGCTCATTATGAGCAGGTTGTGCTGAGTCTATTATTTTCCATCCATTGTTTTCAAAAAGTTTTCTTTGTTCTTTTGGAAGCTTCCTTTGAGGGTTATTGATAATTAATCCCTCTTTAATTGGTGTAAATGTAGCATCAATATGAATTGGATAAGGATCACCTGGGAAGTTAACTGCATGAACTCTATGATCTTTGTAGTGTCTTTTAAGCCAATCAATTCCTTTAAGGTTAGTTGTAAATCCATGCTGCACAACTAAATCTTTACCAAATCTCAAAACATCTGCAGCATCAAATAAAGGTTCTTCTTCTGTTGTTACAAAAAATTTATCCTCTGTCCATTCTAGTCTTTTTTGAATTCCAATTTTATCAGATAAATAATCTTTTCTATAGTCTGCATCAGTTAATCTTGGTTTTGGAGCTGATTCATGTCTCATATTTGGATCATCATCATAATATTTTTTTAACAAAGGCCTGTAACAAAGATACTCAAACCATCTACATCTGTAGCTCATTGTAGCTTCTAAAATTTCACTTCCGACAGTTAACAAAACATCTCTAGGTGGCATACATCCAAACATTGTATTTGCCTCCCAATCAGGTGTTGATGTTTTTTGATTGAAATCGATTGGGTCTGGTCTATCTACTTTAATACCTCTTTTAATTAACATATTAGAAAAATCATCAAGTAGTTGGTTTGCTTTATCAACCGTATCTTTTTTTCTTGGTCCAAATTGACCACGCATATCAGAATCTTCTGGAACCTTAGCGTCTAGTGCCGGTTCAGGTGCTGGTATACAAGTGCCATCAGCTTTGCCGACAATCACATGTTTTAAAGGATCCCACTCGTTCCAACTATTAACTACAGTTTTTTTTTCATTCATAATTTATGATTTGATAATATTGTGTTCTGGGCCAAAAGGAAACTTAGTAATATTTTCTGAACTATCTTTTCCTATAACCAGGATATCATGCTCTCTATATCCTCCCGCTCCTGGAGTTCCTTCAGGTATCATGATCATAGGCTCCATAGAGACAACCATATTTTCTTCTAACACAGTGTCTATATCTTCACGTAGCTCGAGGCCTGCCTCTCTCCCATAAAAGTGGGATAACACGCCAAATGAATGTCCATAACCAAATGTTCTATAATGAAGATAACCAAGTTCAGAAAATAATTCATTTAACTCATGGCAAATATCTGAGCATTTTATGCCTGGTTTAATTAATTCTAGACCTCGTTTATGAACTTTAATATTTGCTTCCCATGCTTTTAGTGAAGCATCATCAATCTTATCTACAAAAAGAGTTCTCTCCAAAGCTGTATAATAACCTGATATCATAGGAAAAGTATTTAAAGAGAGAATATCACCAGAAACAAGTTTTCTAGAAGTTTTTGGATTGTGCGCCCCATCAGTGTTTATTCCTGATTGAAACCAAACCCAAGTATCCATGTATTCGGAATTAGGATAGGTTTTAGCAATTTCTCTTTCCATTCTATCTCTTCCTGCTATTGCAATTTCAAGTTCGCTCTCTCCTATTTTGATTTTTTTTACTATCTCCTCTCCTCCAATGTCAGCGATTCTTGCTCCATTTTTAATTATTTCTATTTCTTCTAGAGATTTAATCATTCTAGTTTGCATTAAACTTTTTGACACATCGCTAAATGTTGAAAATGTAAAAATAGCAGATAATTTTTCTTTAATATCTAATGTTACATGGTCATTCTCAATACCAATATTCTTTGGCGGCTCATCTCTTCCTATAATTGAAACTATTGCCTTTAAAAAATTATCTCTTTTCCAATCAGTGAATATAACATTTTCACAATGAGACCTTCTCCATGGTTGACTTGCATCTATATTAGCTGAAATTGTTGAAATCTTATTTGCTGTAACAACACAGCCATAAGGTCTACCAAATGAACAATAAATAAAACCTGTGTAATAGGCAATGTTATGCATTGAAGTTAATATAACCATATCAAGATTATTTTTACTCATTATGATTCTTAAATTATTTACTCTTCTTTGATATTCTTTATCTGTAAAAGGAAGTTTTACTTTGTCACCGTTTTTTAATGTAAAAAAATCTGGTCTTTCCATTGGAACTAATTTAAAGCTATAAATCTTCTATTCGTCTTGATTGTAAGACTATAATAAATAATAGACATAAAAAGAAAAAACCCTCCAATTATAGTATTGGTGGATGGCACTTCATTAATGCCAAATAAAGGTAACCAAACCCAAAAGATGCCACCTATTACTTCGGTTAATGAAAGTAATGTTAGTTCAGCAGCTGGTATAGCCTTTGATCCTATTGAATATAAAATTAAACCCATACAAACCAAAACCCCATGCAAAGAAAATAAAGTGCCATTATAACTTGTAGATAAAAAAGGCATTCCATTTGATAAGATGACTATAAAAGAAACCGCAACGCAAAAAAAACCTGAAAGAGCTACCGTTGTAAATTTTGGAGTTTCTTTTCTCCATCTTAAACTAACTGAAAATACTGAAAACCCAATTGAAGAAGTCATGCCAAAGACAAGTCCCATCAATGAACCTTTTTCCATATTTCCCATTGCAATTATAATGATGCCAATTGTTGCAAGAAGAATAGCTACCCAAACATTTAGTGATATTTTCTCTTTTAAGAATAAAAAACCTAATAATGCTGTGAAAAAAGGCATTGCAGCTAAGCAAAGTAAAGTAATTGCCGCACTGGTGTTTGTTATCGAAAACATAAACGTTATCATTGCAATACCAAGTCCAGTTCCACCAATAATTCCAGATACACCTATCCTTAAATAGTTTTTATAAAAATCTAACCCCTCTTCAAAAAAAAGATAAAGATTGATGAGTAAAAAAATTGTTGAGCCACGAGCAAAAATGTATTGCCAAGGTACAAGATTTGGATCATTCATGTATCTAACTACTAGTGGGCCAAAAGACCAGATCAACCCTGCCAATAATACAACGGGTATAGCAACTTTTTCATTTTTTAATTCAACCATAATGGATATTTAATGGTTATTATTTTGCACTACAATAAAAATGAAGTCTATTTAAAAATATTAATATTTGATCCAATTGGAGAATAGCACTCAATTAACTCCCCTTTTTTGAAATTTGACTGACCATCTTTAAAAAAACCCCAAACGTTAGACTCTACAAAAGATTTGATTCTAAAGGACTCTTGACCCTTCAAAACCTCTACCTGTAATTTTCCATCAATAGTTGAAGTCAATTTAGCCTTTAAAAATCTAATTAAATTTTTTTTTTTCGAAAAATTATTTTTTAATTTTGCTTTAAAAGGTTTTTCACTCTTAACACCAAGAATATTTAGAATAAAAGGATAAACAAAAAATCTAAAGCATGCTGAAGATGAAATTGGATTTCCTGGAAGACCAAATACTACTTTTTCAACATTTTTAAATTTAGCAAAAAGAATTGGTTTGCCTGGTCTAATCAAAACTCCTTTAAAGAAATTGGATAGATTAAATTTTTTAACAATGTTTGGAACAAAATCATGTTTCCCAGCAGAAACAGCTCCAGAAGTAATTATAATATCGATTTTTGAATTAATATTTTTTTCTATTTTCTTTTTAAAAAGCTTTTCGTCTTTATCTCTTAAAATTCCACCATCAATAAAATTGAACATAAAATTACTAGATAACGATTTTATATAATGACTATTAGAATTTCTTACTTTCCAATTAACAATATTTTTATTATTAGAAATTTCATTTCCAGTTGAAAAAAATAAAATATTAGGTTTCTTTTTGACTTTTATCTTTGTGATTCCCAATGTTTTAAGTGCCAAGATATGAGATGATTGAATGATTGTTCCTTTTTTTATTATTAAATCTTTTTTTTTATAATCTGAACCTGCAAATCTTATATGTTGATTTTTTTTAATTTTTTCAGAAATTTGAATATATTTTTTATCTTTATTAAAAGTAATTTTTTCTATAGGAATAATTGTATCAAAGCCTTTAGGTATAATTGCACCAGTCATTACTTCTACTGTAACATTTCTTTTAATTTTATTTATTCTGGGATTATCTCCAGCAGATATAGTTTTTAAAATTTTAAAGTTTTGTGGATTATTTTTATTAAGTTTATTTGTATCTATTGAATTAATAGCAAAACCATCAAATGCAGCATTAGTGCCTGCTGGATAATTCACACTACAATAAATATCTAATACATTAATTCTATTTATTGATTTTGATGAGTCTACCAATTCATCTTTAATCTTTATCTTAGATTTTGTTAAAATTTTTATAGCTTTTTTATAATTAATCATTTTGGTCTACATTTAATAATTTTTTTGCTTCTTCAAAATCTTCTTTGGTATTTATATTAAAAAAAGGGTCAAATTTTGTTATTTTAATATCTATTGTTTTTACACCTATTTTATTTGCCCATTCCTCAACTTTTCTAAAGTTATTGTTAATTAAATCGTTTTCTAATATTTTTAATAATTCAATTGACCATAATCCAAAAATATTATGTCTCTTATTATTTGACTTTACAAAATATAATAAACTCTCATTTATGTAGGTTTTTTTTTTGTACTCTTCAATAATTGATATTTCGAAAAAAGGTGTGTCAGATGGAAATGTTGCAACCCACCTATACTGCTTTTTATTTTCTTTGATCCACTTCATTGAGCTTAATACTCCAGCTAGTGGACCAAAGTCCTCAAGACAATCTGGTATTACGGTAATATTTTCAAATTTTTTTAACTCTAGATTATGACCTGAGACAATAAGTATCTCTTTAAATTTATTGTTAATTTTAGATAAAACATGCTCTAACAATGTTTTATCTCCAAGTTTAATATGGTTTTTATCTTCACCAAATCTCTTGGATTTTCCGCCAGCTAGTACAACACCTAAAATACTGTTATCTTCCATAAATCAAAATATAAAACATTAAACTTTTAATTAAAGAATTATAATGGATTTAAAAATTTTAGAAATTGCTTCTAATACCGAAAATCATAGAGTAATTAAAAATTACACTCATCAATCAAAGAATAAGAACCCTTTGTGTGGTGATGAGTTGGAGATTAGTTTGATAGTTAAAGATGATGTGGTTCAAGATATTGGGTATCAATGCAGATCGTGTGTCTACTGCCAAGCCTCAGTAAGTTTACTTTCAAAATGGGTTATGCAAGTCCCAATAGAAAAAATTTCAGATTTTGTCTCAAAAGCTGATTTTTTCTTTGATAAAAATTTTGATCAATTAAAAAAAATTAATAAAAAAGATCTAAAAGATTTTAAAAAAATAATGAATCTAGAAAATATTTCTAGAAAAGAATGCTTATTGCTTCCTTTTAAAACTCTTGCAAAGGCTCTTAAACTTTAGACTAAAATAACACTAAAGATAAAAATAT
>JACWDR010000066.1 GCA_014653975.1 Pelagibacterales bacterium SAG-MED20 | reverse complement strand
CTATTATACAATCTGAAAAAACTATAATAGCAACAGGATCTGTAGCTACTTCATTACCAGGAATTGAAATTGATGAGCAAAAAATAGTTTCTTCGACTGGTGCATTAAAGCTTGAAAAAGTTCCAAATAAAATGGTTGTTGTAGGCGGCGGTTATATTGGATTAGAAATGGGATCGGTTTGGTCAAGACTGGGTTCTGAAGTACAGGTGGTAGAGTTTTTAGATCACATCACACCAGGTATGGATAAAGAAATATCCTCAGAATTTATGAAAATTCTAAAGAAACAAGGCATAAAGTTTAATATGCAAAATAAAGTTGAAAAAATTAAAAAAAATAAATCTGGAGCAACAGTATCCACTGTAGATAAAGAAGGAAATAAAAATGATTTAGATTGTGATGTAGTTTTAATTTCTGTTGGTAGGAAGGCAAATACTGAGGGCTTAAATTTAGAAACTGTTGGAGTTGAACTGGACGATAGAAAAAGAATTAAAACTGATAAATCATTTAAAACAAATTTAGAGAATATATATGCAATTGGTGATGTAATATCAGGACCCATGCTTGCTCATAAAGCTGAAGATGAAGGTATTGCTGTTGCTGAAAACATTGCAGGACAATCAGGGCATGTCAATTATGATACTATTCCAGGTGTTGTATATACCACACCAGAAGTTGCAGCGATTGGTAAAACTGAGGAACAATTAAAAGATTCTAAAATGAAATATAAAGTTGGAAAATTTTCATTTATGGCTAATTCAAGAGCTAAAGCTATTGATGATGCAGAAGGATTTGTGAAGATTTTAGCTGATGAAAAAACAGATAAAGTGTTGGGTGCTCATATAATAGGTCCTCATGCTGGTGAGTTGATTGCTGAAATTGGCGTTGCCATGGAATTTGGAGCTAGTTCAGAGGATATAGCACGTACATGTCATGCTCACCCAACTTTTTCAGAGGCAGTAAAAGAGGCAGCTTTATCAGTAGATAAAAGAGCAATACACTCTTAA
>JACWDR010000065.1 GCA_014653975.1 Pelagibacterales bacterium SAG-MED20 | reverse complement strand
TGTAGATGATAAGATCATTAAGTCATCTATAGAAAATAATATCCCAATTTCTGAATTAACAGAAAATATAATTGAAAGTTTTACCAATGATTGTAATTTTCTAAATTGTGAAATACCTTCAAAGCAACCAAAGGCAACTGACCATATAGACCTGATGATTAAAATGATTTCTGAACTTATTGCCAAAGGGTTTGCTTATGAAAATAATAATCACGTATATTTTCAAGTCAATAAGTTTGAAGATTATGGAAGATTATCAAATAAAAAATTGGATGATTTAATTGCTGGATCAAGAGTTGAAGTTTCAGAAAATAAAAAAAACCCTGAAGATTTTGTCTTATGGAAACCATCAGTTGGCCAAGAACCATTTTGGGATTCTCCTTGGGGAAAAGGAAGACCTGGTTGGCATTTAGAATGTTCCGCTATGTCAAAAAAGTTTTTAGGAAACGAATTTGATATTCATGGAGGAGGTATTGATTTGCTTTTTCCGCATCACGAAAACGAAATCGCTCAATCTAGATGCGCTAATGATACTGAGTTTTTTGCAAAATATTGGTTACACAATGCATTTATTACCATGTCTAATGAAAAAATGTCAAAATCACAGGGAAATATTCTTAAAATAAAAGATTTTAAAAACAAAACTAATGGACAAGTTTTAAGACTTGCACTTATGAGTGCACATTATAGACAGCCATTAGATTGGAATGACAAACTTTTAGAAGACAGTAAAAATACTATTGAAAAATGGTATGATCTATATTTAGATTTAAAAACTCCTACAACAATCACTGATGATATTCTTTTACCTTTATATGATGATTTGAATACACCAGGTTATATAGCTAATTTACATCACCTTTATGATAAAGCTTTAAAGGGAAAAGATAATGAAAAAAAAATGTTTATTTCAGCATGTAATTTTATTGGTCTTTTAACTGAAACAAAAGAAGATTGGCTTAATTTTAAAAAGAAAAAGTCACTAATTAGTGAGGAAGATATTCTTAAAAAAGTTGCATTAAGAG
>JACWDR010000064.1 GCA_014653975.1 Pelagibacterales bacterium SAG-MED20 | reverse complement strand
AAATATATATTCTGCTTACGCTTTAAATTTTAGACCTCCAGAAGACAGAAAACCAACCTCTACTGAAATTAAGAGGTACTCACAATTTCTTCAAAAACATATTTCAATTATAAACCCTAAAATAATAGTCCTTATGGGTAGTACAGCTATGGAGTCTTTAATTGGCCATAAGAGCAAGATATCCCTTAATAGAGGAAAATGGAAAGAAGTAATAATAAAAAATAAAACCTATCCTTTAATGATAACTTTTAATCCTTCTTATTTAATTAGGTTTCCTGAAAATAAAAAATATTCTTGGGTGGATTTAAAAAAAATTGATAAAAAAATTAATGAAATGAAAATAACAATTTAAATTAAGTATGATCAAATTACATAAAAAATATATTTCTTGGTGTGAGAAAAAATTTAGTATCTCTAATTATGAAATGTTGTGGATTTCCTTCTTTAAAGGTGCTGTGTTGGGATTTTTAATTTATCACTTTTTAATAGATTAAATGAAAATTATTGCTGGAGTTGATGAAGTTGGTCGAGGTAGTTTAATTGGACCAGTTTATGCAGCAGCAGTAATATTAGATAAATCGATTAATAAAAAATTGTTAAAAGACTCAAAAAGTTTATCTAAGAAAAAAAGAGAAGAGCTATACTCCTATATTCAAAAAAACTCCGTCTGGTCTATAGGCCAGGCATCAATAAAAGAGATTGAAAAAATAAATATATTACATGCAAGTTTACTTGCAATGAAAAGAGCTATAATAAAGCTCGAAAAAAAACCTTCTTTAGTTTTAATTGACGGTAACAAATTACCCATTCTTAAAAATTATGATTTAAAATATGTAATAAAAGGCGATCAAAAAATTCCAAGTATCTCAGCTGCTTCGATAATTGCAAAAGTTAGTAGAGATAGATTTATAACATCACTTTCTAAAAAATTTAAAAATTATGGGTGGAAAACTAATTTGGGATATGCAACTAAAGAACATTTGGGTGCTATAAAAAAATTTGGGATTACAAAATATCATCGAAAAACATTCTCTCCTATTTCTGAAT
>JACWDR010000063.1 GCA_014653975.1 Pelagibacterales bacterium SAG-MED20 | reverse complement strand
CAAAAAAGAACTTCATCGAATACACTTTGATGCTTGGAAAAAAGGTTTAAAAAGCCTTTATTATTGCAGATCTAAATCAATTCAACGTGCAGAAAATGTAAGTGATGCTACAAAAACAGATGTAAATGCAAACGTTTATAAAAAAAAAGAAACAACCGAACAACCGGAATATGAGGAGTGCCTATCATGTCAGTAGAGAAAATGAAATCTGAGATTATTCAACCTGAGAAAAAAGAGATTATTCAACCACAGAAAATGGGTTTATTGGTTGAAAATCCAGTTTATAAACCATTTAGATACCCATGGTGTTATGATGCATGGTTAACACAACAAAGAATTCATTGGTTACCAGAAGAAGTGCCTTTAGGAGACGACGTTAGAGATTGGCAAAAAAATTTAACAGCTTCTGAAAAAAACTTACTTACTCAGATTTTTAGATTTTTTACCCAAGCAGATGTTGAAGTTAGCAATTGTTATTTAAGACACTACACAACAGTATTCAAACCAACAGAAGTTCTAATGATGATGACTGCTTTTGCAGCAATGGAAACAGTGCATATAGCTGCTTACTCACATCTTTTAGATACAATTGGTATGCCAGAGTCTGAATACTCAGCTTTCATGAAATATAAAGAAATGAAAGACAAGTATGACTATATGCAAAACTTTGATATGAGTTCAAAAAAAGATATTGCATTAACAGTGGCTGTATTCAGTGCATTTACTGAAGGCTTACAATTGTTTGCTAGTTTTGCAATTTTATTAAATTTTCCAAGACATAATAAAATGAAAGGCATGGGTCAGATTGTAACTTGGTCTGTAAGAGATGAGACTCTTCATTGTAATTCAATGATTAAATTATTTAAGGAGTTTATTAATGAGAACCCTGAAATTTGGACGCCTGAACTAAAAAAAGAACTCTATAATGCTTGTAGAACTATTATAGAACATGAGGATGCTTTTATTGATCTAGCTTTCCAAATGGGTCCAATGGAGGGTCTTAAAGCACAAGAGGTTAAGGATTATATTAGATTTATTGGTAATAGAA
>JACWDR010000062.1 GCA_014653975.1 Pelagibacterales bacterium SAG-MED20 | reverse complement strand
ATCCAAAAGTTGCACCTCTTAATATGCTGTGTTCTTCAATAAGTTCTTCCATAAAATGAAGAAACTCTGGCAATTCATGTGAATGACCCTCTTCTGCATTAACTAAAGTAAGACCTAAAATATATATTGTAAAAGTTAAGAAGGTTATTTTTTTCATTAATTACATCCTTTGCATGTTGTTAAAACTTCCATATTAAAAGTATTAAAATCATATTTTTTTACGTTGTTTTTTTTGAACAAACTTTCGAAAAGACTTGATTTTAACTCTTCTGTATCCCCACATTTTTTACATATGGCAATTGCTGTACTGTGATTTTTTGAATGTAAATGATTGCACAGCATAAAAGTTTTTGTTTGATTAGATTTATGAATTCGTTCTTCTTCTATTAGGCTATCAAGAGCTCTATACACTGTCATAGGTTGCGTTTTTTTAACCATTTGAAGTTTATCTAATATCTCATAAGCCGTTAAATGCTTTGATGATTTTTTAATAATATTAAAGACTAATTCCTTATTTGACATAACGTTATGTTATAACATCACAATAATAAGTCAAGAAAAATGATATAATATATATCTATGATTCTATTTATTGCTAAAGTTGCTGGTGCTGCTCTAATTATTGCCTTTGCGAGCTGGTTATCTGGACAAAATCCGAAATTAGCTGGATTTATTATAGCTCTTCCACTTGTATCGGTTATAGCTATCGCTTTTTCTTATTATGAACACAATGATATAGAAAAAACAATTCTATTTACTAAAAGCATATTGGTTGCTGTACCTGTAAGTTACCTATTTTTTTTACCCTTCTTCTTTGCAAAATCTTTAAATATGAATTTCTTAATGATTTATGGCGCAGGCCTAGCATTGTTAATTATTGGTTTCTTTATTCATAAATATATAACTAATTTTCTATAATACTGTTAAGCCTTAATAAATTTGTAACATTAATGTAATAATTAATAAGAAGGAGAAAATATGTTTATAAAAAAATATCTAAAGTGGATCAGTACGTTTTTAGTTTTAGTAGGAATACTTCTTACAAATTTAAATATA
>JACWDR010000061.1 GCA_014653975.1 Pelagibacterales bacterium SAG-MED20 | reverse complement strand
TAGAAAAAATCCTGAATATGAAATTACAATTTTTGAAAGAAGTAATTCTGTGAACTTAGAAAAAGGCTACGGTATTCAGCTTTCGGTAAATAGTATAAGATTGTTAAATGAAATAGGTTTTCAAAATATTGCTTTAAAAGAAAAGTTTCATCCTAATAAAGTTGATTTTTATTCCCTACAAAGTAAAAAAAAAATATCTGATTTAGACATATCAATCTTTAATGATAGTGAAAATAAATATACAACACTTCAAAGATCAACTTTAATTAATTTTTTAAAAGATAGACTCCCTAGTAATTTAATTAACTACAACAAAAAAGTTATAAGTATTAATCACAAAACAGAGAGTATAGAGATATTTTTTGAAGATAAGTCTAAAATAGAATGTGATTATCTAATTATATCTGATGGAGTTTTTTCTAAAACTAAATCATTAATTGCTGAGAGAGAAATTAAACCAAAGTACTTTAACTCTATCGTATTGAGAGCAACCATTAATCAAAATGAACTTCAAAAAGTTGATCCTAATAATATATCTCTATTTTTAGGGTCTAATTTGCACTCTGTGGTTTATCCAGTTGATAAAAATGGTCTGTTTAACTTTGTTAGTATTCTAAGAAAAAGTCTTAATGATACAGAATTATCTAACTATAGCTTATTTCACAGTAGTAATTTTATTTCATCGGTATTAACAGAAATATCAAAGCAAGTAGACCCCAATATTGTAAAAATCTTAAAAAATATTAAGATATTCCCTATTTTTGTAAGCTCAGAAATATATCAACCAATAAATAAAAATATTTTTCTTATAGGTGATGCTTTTTTTACTTTTCCACCAACATTTGCACAAGGAGCCTCTCAATCAATTGAGGTCGCTCATGAATTATATAAAAATTTTGGAAATGAGCTTAATCAATTCAACATCAAAAGAATCAAAAGAACAAAAATGATAGACAAAAAATCAAAGTTTAATTATTTTGCTTTTCATCTTAACAATCCATTACTAAGTTTTTTAAGAAATTTCTTAATAAAATATCTGGTCAAAAATGAGAGATTTATTAATAGTTATCTAGGTAAAATTTATAAAGATTGATTATTAG
>JACWDR010000060.1 GCA_014653975.1 Pelagibacterales bacterium SAG-MED20 | reverse complement strand
CTTATCGACTAATTTCCCCTTCAGCACCTTTTGGTGGAATTAAAGATAGTGGATATGGAAAGGAAGCAGGAATGGACTCAATTAAAGATTATACTAGAGTTAAAACAACTTGGTATTATACATCTGATGAACCAACTTTAGATCCTTTCTCTATAAGATAATTTTTGTCTGCAAAACACACTTTACTTATTTTATTCGTAGTATTTTTGTTAGGAAGTGCTTACCCAACTGGTAAACTGGGGCTGAATGATACAATACCACCAATACTATTTGGGGCTTTAAGAATGTCAGTTGTATTTATTTGTTTAATTCCATTTTTCAAATTTCAAACAGTTGAAAAAAAATACATTATACCTTTGATTGGATTTTCAGTATGTTTTGGAGTTGCTGTAAATATGTTTTTATATTTATCTATAAATGCCTCTAGTATTCTTGCCCCGATTACTATAGGTGCGCAGCTCTCAATTCCTTTTGGAATAATACTAAGTTCAGTATTTTTAAATGAAAAGATAAGTTATAAAAAATGGTTATTAATTGCTACTTCATTTTTTGGAATTGTTTTACTTGCATTTGACCCAAAAGTAGTTGAAGAAATATTAGGCTCGCTATTAATTTGTGGTATGGCTTTTTTTTACGGAATGTCGCAAGTTTTTTCGAGATACTTAAAAGATTTAGATATTAAATTTACAAATACAATAATGAGTTTAACAGGATTTTTAATTTTAATAATTCTGTCTTCAATATTTGAAAAAAATACTTTTGAAACTATTAGAAATATTAGTTTAGGAAGTTGGTTTACAGTTTTGTATGCTGGAGCAATAATTTCTTTGCTGGGACATTTAATGATGTTTTACCTTTATAAATTTTATCCAGTTGATATGGTTCTGCCCTTCTATGCTTTATTTCCTGTTTTTGGTTTAATACTCACTTATTTCATCTTTGGAGAAATTCCCTCTTTAATAACAGTTACCGGGGGTATAATTGTAATTACATCTGTGTTTTTTGCTCAAAAAATTAGATAATTTTCTCGTTGAAAAAAATTGCTATTAAGATTTACTTACAATTATATAAATTGTTAACAATTAGAGGAAATATATGAAAAAACTAGTATTAGC
>JACWDR010000006.1 GCA_014653975.1 Pelagibacterales bacterium SAG-MED20 | reverse complement strand
TTTAGCGGAGATGCAAAGAGCTGTTTTTGAGGGTGGTGGTGATTATCCAGCTAATGAGTACATTATCGGCTCTGGACATAATGCCTTACTTTGTAGATATCAATCTGAGAAAAGAACCTTATCTAAAATAGATCAATTAAGTATAGAATGGGCGGGAACCTTCAAACATTACCATTCGGCAATGTTCAGAACAATCCCAATAGGCAAAGTGAGTTCAAAACAAGTTAAAATGCACAAAGCCTGTGTAGACGCATTAACTAATTGTGAAAAAACTTTGATACCTGGAAAAACTGTTGGTGATGTTTTTGATATCCATGCAAAAACATTTGACGATCTTGGATATAATAAAGCCAGAATGAATGCTTGTGGTTATGCTTTAGGCTCTACATTTTCTCCAAATTGGATGGACTGGCCAATGCTTTACAAAGGTAATCCTTATATCATTCAACCTGGCAATGTCTTTTTCATGCACATGATACTTATGGACTCAGAAAATGAACTAGCTATGAATTTAGGAGAAACATATTTAGTTACAGAGCATGGTAATGAGAGATTGGGTAAACAAAAATTAGATTTAGTAGTCCGTTAAATTTCAGCTATAAAGTTTGCTTCAAACATTTATAAAATATTTTTATCAAGAAAGATCATACAAAGAATGGGAATCAGAAAAAGGAGGTTCGCCAATACCACATCCAGCAACAAATTCTTTATTAAAAGTGTAAATTGTGTATAGACTCATTTTTTCAAAATTTGCATGTCCTTTTTTTTTTGCTAGAGATACCAGAGAAATTGACTTGGGGTTATGTTTTACTATTTTTTTCATTAAATTTAAATGAGTCATCCCGCTTATTATAATCCCATCTATCAATAAAACATTCTTATTGTTTATTTTTTCATTAGAAAAACAATCTGAATCAAAGTCATAACTCGACTCAATCTTGGATAGATTTATTGGTATTTCTATTAAATTATTACCTAGCGTATTGCTGATCAAATTGAATAATGTTTTTCCACCTTTTAAAACCAAAGAATACAACAGCTCATCTTGAAATTTATTTTTTAATTGAACAGCCAACAGGTTAACATCACTTAGCAAATTTTCAGAATTTACTAGAATTTTTGATTTAGAAAGATCAAGATTTTTTGTGTTCATCTATTTATTATTTAATTTTGTATAATCTATAAATTTACTTAAATTAGGCTTGAAATATTTTGGACCCTTCATTACTTTTCCAGTTTCATTATAAATTGGCTTTCCATTTTCATCCAACTTACTCATATTTGAATTCTGAACCTCTTCAAAACATCTATCTAGGTCGATACCAAAAGCATGACCAGCGCCATATGTGACATATAATATATCTGTTAATGCATCTGCAACCTCTAAAAGATCCTTATTTTCAATAGCAAACTTAAGCTCTTCTAATTCTTCTTTAATTAAGTCATACCTAAGTTTATTAATCTTATCAGTGCTTAATGAAGGTTTATTTTTAATCTCTTGACCAAAGGTTTCCATGAAAATTTTTACTTTATTGAAATTTGACATTTAGCTCCTGTAAGTTTTTTAAATTTAATGTATAACTATATTGAATGTTTATTATATATTAATCAATGAAATTAAGAAAAGAATTCGATAGTATAGGAAGTGTTAATGTGCCAGATGATAAATACTGGGGAGCATCCACACAAAGATCTAATAAGTTTTTTAATATAGGAAAAATTTTAGTTAACACATCAATAATAAAATCTATTGCTATTATCAAAAGATCAGCTGCATTAGTGCATTTTAAAGAAAAACAAATTAATAATAAAATTAGTAATTCAATAATGAAAGCTTCAGAGGAAGTTATAAAAGGCAAGCTTGATAAAAATTTTCCTTTAAAAGTCTGGCAAACAGGATCGGGTACTCAAACTAATATGAACGTAAATGAAGTAATTGCTAACAGAGCAATTGAAATTATGGGGGGCAAAAAAGGATCTAAGAAACCAGTACACCCAAATGATCATGTAAATAAATCTCAATCTACAAATGATGTTTTTCCAACAGCAATGCATATATCTGTTGCTCAAGAAACTTTAGGAAAACTTTTGCCTAGCTTAAAAATTTTAGAAAAAGAATTAAATAGGAAATCTAAAGAATTTAAGAATATTATCAAAATTGGAAGAACTCATTTACAAGATGCAACTCCCCTATCTCTTGGTCAAGAGTTTTCTGGTTACCACGAACAATTAAAAAAATGTATTGAAAGGATTGAATATGCACTCAAAGAGATATATTTTCTTGCACAGGGTGGTACTGCCGTTGGGACTGGGATAAATTCAAAAAAAGGTTTTGATAAAAAAATTATTAAAGAGATAGCAAAATATACTAAGATCCCATTTAAACCTGCAAAAAATAAATTTGCAGAGCTTGCTGCACATGACTCGATTGTTAATTTTTCAGGAACGCTGAATACCTGTGCGGTAGCATTAATGAAAATTTCGAATGATATTAGGTTCTTAGGTTCTGGACCTAGAGCTGGCTATGGTGAATTAATATTACCAGAAAATGAACCTGGTTCTTCAATTATGCCTGGAAAGGTAAACCCTACACAATGTGAAGCAGTTACTATGGTTTGTGTAAAAGTTATAGGGAATCATGCGGGGATTACTTTAGCTGGGTCCCATGGTCACTTTGAGCTAAATGTATTCAAACCAGTAATTGCTCACAACATATTACAATCAATAGATATTATTGCTGATAGTACAAAAAATTTTGCCATATATTGTGTAAAAGGGATTAAAGCAAATAAAAAAAAAATTCAAGATCATTTAGATAACTCATTAATGCTAGTTACTGCTTTAGCGCCTCACATTGGTTATGACAATGCAGCGAGTATTGCGAAAAAGGCCTTAAAAAATAACACAACATTAAAGCATGAAACTCTTAAAACAGGTCTTATTAAAGAAAAAGATTATAACAAAATTGTAAATCCTAAAAAAATGATTTACCCCGCATAAACAGAAAATAATTTATTAATTACTCTTTTGGTTTTATTTAAATTATATTTTTCTATATCACTAGTTTCATTAATGATATCTATTATTTCATTGTTATTTTCATTCCCATCAATCTTAATTCTATTTATAGTCAATTTTCTACTTATTAAATCATAATCAAAATTAATAAGGATATCCTTTATTGGTTTTCTAAACTTTTTGGAGGTTTGAAAAAAAGAAAATAACTTATCAGAATTTTTGATATCAATCATAATATCACCATTTAAAATTAAATTATTATTTTCAGAGTAAAGCTTGCTATTGCTTATTTCTAATAATCCTATTTTTTTATTAGTCAACTTTGTTTTATCAAAGTTAATTGCACCATTGACTATATTAAACTTAACCTCAGAGGATGTAAAAATTTCATCATTAACATTGGAACCTATATTAATAGAAATATTCGTATTTAAATTTTCATTAAATAATAACTTAGATCTAAATAACTCTCCCAAAGGAGAGTCAAAATCTAACAATTTAAATAAATCAAATTTTTTAAAATTTAAGTTCATTTTAAATTCAAATGGTTCGAATGATAATATTCCTCTGTATTCTCTATTTGGATTTTTTATTTTAGACTTATCAAATTCAAAAGATATTACTTTTTTATCGACACTGTATTTAGTTACAGCAACAGTATTTAAAAATGAAAGTGTGTTTATGCCCTTAGTACGATTATTTAATATTTTTTCTGACTTATCATTTATATTAAGTTTTAATTTTTTTGATTTAAAGTTAATTTCTTTTAAATTATTTAAAGTAAAATTTTTATTTAAAGAAAAATCAAAAGGTATATTAAAAACTTCTCCCTTCAAATCGAATATATTTAATTTTTTTGGATCATCATAAAATAATGATGCAAATTTAATTTTTGCAATAGCCATTGTTTCATTTTGATTGTCTTTAAAAAAAATGTTGCTGTTATTGACTCTAATATTCTTGTCTACAAATTTTTTATGACTTATTTTATTAAAAAACTTAATATCTGTCCCTTGTATTGAAAAATTAGCATTAGAGATTAGTATTTCATTAACACTAATTTTTTCCTTCTGAAAATAATTTTTTTGACCAATATAAATCTTAAGTCTTTTAATTTCTGATAATTCCTTCTTTTTTTCATTGTTTGTTATAAATATTTTTGATTTTTTTATATGAAAATGTGGGCTTGGAAAAATATTATAAGAAATATCATTGGATAAGATAAAATCTATTTTAAAATCTTCTTTTAACTTATTCTCTAGTATATTTTTGACCCATGTTTTGTTATAAAAAGATGGTATCAATAAATAGGATAGATAAAATAATATTGAAAATATAAAACTTAATAAAAAATAATTTGTTTTATTTTTAAGTTTGAATAGTGTCTTTTCGACTAAAGAATTAAAATATTTGACAATTTGTTTCATACTATTGAAATTTAATAAGCTTATAATGAAAATTTAAAAAATGATAAACTCTGAATATCTAAATAATCTAAATAATGCACAAAAAGAGGCAGTTTTACACCTTGATGGACCCTTGCTTATAGTTGCTGGTGCTGGATCTGGCAAAACTAAAGTTCTTACTTCAAGAATTGCCCATATCATTAAAAAGAAAAAAGCATTCCCTAATCAAATACTTTCAGTTACTTTCACAAACAAAGCTGCAAAAGAAATGCAAAATAGGGTTAGTTCAATACTTAACTCTGACGCTATTGGTCTATCATGGTTAGGTACATTTCATTCCATATGTGCAAAACTTTTAAGAAAACATGCTGGTGCAGCTGGACTAACATCTAACTTTACAATTATAGATACCGACGATCAAGTGAGATTAATTAAAAATATATGTAAAGCTGAAGATATAGATATCAAACAACTTGCACCAAAATATATTCTATCAATTATTGATAGATGGAAAAATAAAGGTTTTTATCCAAATGAAGTTTCAATAAATAAAAATGATATTTATGAAAAGACTGTATTACCTCTTTATAAAATCTACCAAAAAAAATTAGTAGACTTAAACGCATGTGATTTTGGTGATTTAATATTACATGTTGTTAAAATTTTAGAAAATAACTCAGATATAAGAAATATTTATTCAAAAAATTTTAAATACATATTAGTTGATGAGTATCAAGACACAAATTATATTCAAAGTAGATGGTTATATTTGCTATCTGAAAAATATAAAAATATATGTTGTGTTGGTGATGACGACCAATCTATTTATAGTTGGCGCGGGGCAGAAATTAAAAATTTTTTAGAATTTGATCAAGTTTACAAAAATTCAAAAGTAATTAGATTAGAAGAAAATTACAGATCATCACAAAATATCTTATCTGTTGCATCCAATCTAATTGCAAACAATCAAAATAGAGTTGGAAAAACTTTAAAAACTACAATGGAAGAAGGTGATCTTGTTAAACTTAATTGTTTTAAAAATGGAAAAGACGAGGCAATAGGAATATCAGATGAAATTGAACAAAATTTAAAAAAAGACTACTCTTATAACAATATCTCTATTTTAGTCCGCGCAATCTTTCAAACAAGGGAATTTGAAGAACGTTTTCTAAAAATTGGACTTCCTTATAGAATTTTAGGTGGTACTAAATTTTATGAAAGAATGGAAATCAAAGATTGTGTAGCATACTTAAGACTAATCCATCAGCCTAAAGATGATTTAGCTTTTGATAGAATTGTAAATAACCCCAAAAGATCTATTGGGGAAAGTACTATAAAATTAATTCACAAACATTCTAAAGAAAATAATGTTAGTTTAGAAATTGCTTCGAAAAAATTGATTGAACTTAATTTGATAAAACCAAAAACTAAAATTGGACTAAACTCTTTTCTTTTTCTAATTGATAAATGGAGGGCTGATTTAAATATAAAAAAGATTAGTCATATTAAATTATTACAACTCGTCTTAGATGAGTCTGGTTATTCAGCAATGCTAAAAAATAAAAAAGATGTTGATAATGAAAATAGATTAGAAAATATAAAAGAACTATTAAGTGCTCTAAAAGAATTTAATGATTTAGAAAGTTTCTTAGAGCATGTTGCACTTGCGACTGCAATTGATCAAGACTGGGAAGGAGAAAAGGTCAATATGATGACAATGCATGGTTCTAAAGGGTTAGAATTTGACGTTGTTTTTCTTCCAGGGTGGGAAGAGGGTCTTTTTCCTCATCAAAAATCTATAGAAGAAAAGGGTCAAAATGGTCTTGAGGAGGAAAGAAGATTGGCCTATGTCGGAATAACAAGAGCAAAAAAAAAAGCTTTAATATCATTTTCTATGAACAGATTTTATCAAGGGGATTGGATAGACAGTATGGCCTCAAGATTTATTGAAGAATTGCCAGAAAAATTTTTAGAAAAAAATTCATTTTTTGATGATACTAAAGATGATGATGATTTTGAATTTAACCAAGATTTTGAAATTGATGAAGGAACCACAAGCCCTGGATGGGCTAGATATCAAAAAAGAATTAAATGATTGAAAAAAAAATTCAAATTTTAAGAAAAAAATTTAAAACATATAATATTGATGGGTACATAATCCCCAAAAATGATGAATTTTTTTCTGAATATGCTGTTAAAGATAGATTAAAATTAATTTCTAATTTTAATGGTTCTGCTGGAATAGCAATAATTTTAAAAAAAAAAAATTATTTGTTTGTAGATGGTAGATATACAATTCAGGCAAAACAACAATCTGGCAAACAATTCAAGATAATTGAAATTCATAAATTCTTGCCAAAAAAAATTATAAAAACATTAAAATTAGGATTTGACCCAAGTTTATTTACACAAAAAAATCTTAATATTAACTTTGGAAACTCAGTAGAGCTAGTATCAATTAAAAATAATTTAATAGATGAAATTCATCAATCAAAAAAAATAAAACAAAAAATATTTTATTCATTAAATAATGACTCTGTTGGTGAAAGTTATCAGTCTAAAATAAATAAAATTTCTAATATATTAAAAGTAAAGAAAGCTGATTATTTATTCGTAAGCTCTCCAGAAAACGTAGCGTGGTTAATGAATATAAGAGGGTTTGACAGTCCCACTAGCCCTATACCAAATAGTCGTTTAATCATTAATAAAAATAAAAAAATATTTTTTATTGTTGAAGAAAAATCTGTGTCGAAAATCATTAAAGAAAAAAAAATTAAAAAAAATCAAATTGTACACCCAAATGAATTTGAAAATTTAATTAGAAATTTAAAAGGAAATAAGTTTATAATTGACTCTTTATCATGCTCAATTCTTAATGAAGAAATTATTAAATCTAATTTTAAGATCATAGCTAAAAATGACCCTTGTTATGAATTAAAATCTGTTAAAAATTCAACTGAAATTAAAAATACTATCAGAGCACATGTAGAGGATGGCTTAGCATTAACTAAATTTATTTATTGGATAAAAAAAGTTAATAAAAAAAAGATAACAGAGATTGATGCTAAAAGTAAACTACAAAAATTTAGAAAATTAAGTAAGAATTATTTATTTCCAAGTTTTGATACTATTGCCGGTGCAGGATCAAATGGTGCGATAGTTCATTATAGAGTTTCTAAAAAATCAAATAAAATTATTAATAAAAAAGATATATTCCTTTGTGACTCTGGTGGACAGTATAAATATGGTACAACTGATGTAACTAGGACCATTTGTTTTTCTAAACAAAAAAAATCGATTAAGGATATATTTACTAAAGTGTTAAAAGGTCATATTGCCGTTTATTTGACAAATCTTAAAAAGGATAATACTGGAAAAAAAATTGATCTTAGAGCTAGAAAATTTTTAAAAAAAGATGGTTTGGACTATGCACACGGCACAGGCCATGGGGTTGGTTTTTTTTTAAATGTTCATGAAGGCCCCCAATCAATATCTAAATTCAATTCGATTAAACTTAAAGAAGGTATGATCTTAAGTAATGAACCTGGGTACTATAGAAAAGGTCAATTTGGTATCAGAATTGAAAACTTGTTATTCATAAAAAAAAATAAGCAGAATCTTTGCTTTCAAAACTTGACTTTGGCTCCAATAGAAAAAGATCTAATAAATTATAACTTACTTACTGTTGATGAAAAAGACTACTTGTTTAGATATCATTTAAAAATTTACACAACTTATTCAAAATTTTTAAATTTAAATGAAAGAAAATGGCTAGCCAGTCTTATTTAGCATTGCCATCCATGTTTGTTGATTTAAAATTTTAATATTTAAATCTTTAGCTATATTAACTTTTTTAACAGTTGGTTTTTCACCAATAATAAGATAATCAAGTTTTTTATTAACGTTACTTATAATTTTTCCTGAATTCTTTTCAATCAAAGACTTTGCTTCAGCTCGACTAATTCCATTTAATTTACCAGTCAACATAAATGTTTTGTTTTGTAGTAAACCGTTTTTATTGAGTGGTACAATACTTAAAATTGAAAGACGCTTATTTAATTCAGTTAAAACCTCTAGATTTTTTTTATTTAAAAAAAAATTTTTAATTGAATTAATTTGTACTTCGCCAATTCCATCAATATTCAGTAAATTTTTTATATCTTTATTCTTGGATAGTCTAAAAAAATTTGCTGAATTTTTTAAGTGTTTTGCTATAATTTTTGCATTTTCTTGTCCAATGTGTCTAATACCTAATGAATAAATAAATCTTTCTAGTGAAATTTTTTTTTTTTCTTCTATAGAAAATTTTAAATTGGAAGCTGATAATTTTCCCCAGCCGTCTAATTTTTCAATTGCACCAAAATTTAAATCAAAAATATCCTGGGGTAATTTAATTAATCTTAAATCCCAAAAATTTTGTATAATTTTTTTTCCTAATCCATCTATATTAAATGCATCTTTTGAGACAAAATGTTTAATTTTTTCTATTGCTATTTTTTTACACTCATATCCTTCGCTTATACATCTTCTCACAGCATCTTCTTTTTTTGTAATCACATTATAATCTTTAACAGTCTTTTTTCCACATGATGGACAATTAGTTGGAAAAATAAATTTCTTAGAATTCTGGTTCCTTTTTTTTAAATCAACGGAAACTACATGTGGAATCACATCTCCTGCTCTTTCAACAGTAACCGTATCCCCAATTCTAATATCTTTTCTGGCTATTTCATCTTCATTATGTAGTGTTGCATTTGAAACCATTACACCACCAATATTAACAGGCTTAATTTTAGCAACTGGTGTTAGCGCTCCTGTTCTACCAATTTGGATTTCGATATTCTTTATCTCTGAAATTGAACTATTTGCTGAAAATTTATGTGCTATGGCCCACCTTGGTGCATTAGCAGCAAAACCCAATCTTTTTTGTAAATCAAAATTGTTGATTTTATAAACTATACCATCAATATCAAATGGTATCTCTTTTCTCTTTTCTTCTAGGTTTTTATGATTCAGCATTAAGTTTTTTACGCCACAAATTTTTTTACTAAATAGATTTGTCTTAAAGCCCCATGATTTTAAGTTTTTTAAAAAATCTGTTTGACTTTTAATTTTCATTCCTTTTGCATGTCCATGAGTATATGCAATAAACCTTAAAGGTATTTTGTTTGTTATATTGGGATCTTTTTGTCTTAAGGACCCAGATGCTGCATTTCTAGGATTTGCAAATTTTTCATTTATTTTTTTAAAATCATTATTTTCAATAAAAACCTCTCCACGTATGTCTATTTCCTCAGGAAAGTTTTTAGTTTTTATTAAATTTGGTATGTCATTAATTGTTTTTAAATTTTCAGTGATATCTTCTCCCTCAATACCATCACCACGCGAAAGACCTCTAATAAAACTTCCATTAACATAAATTAATGATGCAGAGATGCCATCTATTTTAGGTTCAGCGCTATATTCTATACTGTTAGAGTTTTCTAAACTTAAAAAATTTAATATTTTTTTTTCAAAATTTATCAAATCTTGTTCATCAAAAGCATTTCCTAATGAAAGCATTGGGACTTTATGCTTTACTTTAGTAAAATTTTTAGATGGCTTATATCCAACTGACACTGAGGGGGATTTGTTATTTCTTAAAAATGGAAATTTATTTTCTAAATCAAGTACTTCTTTTTTTAAGACATCATATTTTTGATCAGATATTGCTGGTTTACTCTTAACATAATATAATTCATTGTATTTCTGTATTTTTTTTATTTTTTCTAAATAATTTTTTTTAATAAAATTATTGTTCATATTACTCAAAGAGCTTTTTAAACTTTTTAATTACAGACTTCTTTTCCTTTTTGATTTCTTTAATAGTTCTATCATCATATTTTTTATTAAATATTTTATATGTTTTTTTATACCATTTACTCGACTCATAATTATAACCTAACAAAGCTGCATATTTTTTTGCCTCATCTTCTAAACCAACATGATAATATAATTCAACTAATCTATGTATCGCTTCTTCGGTATAAACTGAAGTTTCATGTTCCTTTAAAACATTTTTAAATCTATTAATCGCAGGTATCCATTTTTCTCTTTTTAAATAATGTCTTCCAATATACATTTCTTTAGATGCTAAAATATCATCAATCAAGTCTACTTTAAAACGAGAGTCTATTGCAAAGTCTGTATCTGGAAAATTGGTTATAATGAAATTAAATTTATTTTTGGCGATTAATAATGGTGCAAGATCTTTTTTTTCATCTTCAATTGTTTCATAATAACACATTGCTAATAAAAAATGTCCATAGACAAGTCTTTTATCTCTAGGATATGTTTTGATGTATCTTTCTAAATTTGATTTAGCATCAGTATAATTATCCTGAAGGTAATACGCATAAGATGCCATTAGTGCAGCTTTGGGTGCCCAATCTGATTGTGGATACAAAAGTTCTGCCTCTAAAAATTTTTTTCCAGAATAAAAAAAATCTCCTTTATTAAGAAACTCGTATCCTAATTTGTATGCATTAATCATTTCTAGTTCTTGATCGGTTTCTTTTATGAGTGATTTTTCTTCATTATCTTTTGCGCAAGAAGTTAGTAAAATTATAATCAACAAAAATTTATAAATATTATTCATAGTAATGCTGTTAAGGTTATATTTATATTGCAAAAATTATTTATGCAATAGATCTTAAATGGCCTTTGTTAATAAAGGCATGAGGAATGCTTTTTTCCTTAATTTCAAATAATGTAAAATTTTGTTTATTTTGAAATACTTTTCTAAGTAGCTGATTTGTAAGTTTATGACCACCCTGAGAACAAACTATCTTTCCAATAATTTTAAAACCTGCCAGATAAAGATCTCCCATACAATCTAATATTTTATGATTTACAAATTCTTTTTCATTTCTAAGTCCTTCTTCATTTAAAATTTTATTTTCTTTTACAACAATTGCATTTTCAAGTTTGCCTCCTTTAGCTAAACCCATTTTTTTCAATTTTTCTATATCTTCAAAAAGACAAAATGTTCTTGAATTGTAAATGTCAGTCAAATCTGATTCGTAAACTTTAACTAAATTCCTCTGAGTACCTATAAGATCATTTTCATACTTAAGTTCAAAATCTATATCGAGGCTAATTTTACTTGGTTCAATTGATATTGTTTTTTTTCCATCAACAAACTCTATTTTATTTTCAATCTTAATTACTTTAATGGGCGCGTTACTACTTTTGATTCCCACATTAGATATTGACTCAACAAATACTCTAGCGGATCCATCAAAAATAGGTACTTCTTGATTATCAATTTCAATTAATGCATTATCAATACCCATCCCATATAAGGCTCCCATTAAGTGCTCTATTGTCGATATACTTACACCATGCTCATTAGATATTGTTGTGCAAAAAACAGCACTGCTAACATTGAAAAGATTTGGAATTATAATGTTATTATTTCTAAGATCAGTTCTTTTAAAAATGATACCGGTATTCGGTTCACCAGGCTTAATAGTTAAATTTGCACCTAGACCACTATGTAAACCAAAACCTGTAAGAAAAATATTTTCTTTAATTGTTTTTTGATTTAAAACCGACATACAAATCTTATAAATTCTTGTATAAAATTAAGAAAAACAAGAAATGTTACGGGAAAATACTATTTTATTTAAAAAGGTGAAAAAGTTTTTCAAAAAAGCCTTGTTTTAAATGCTTTTTTGGAACTACTACAACCTCTTGTTTGTTTGATCTCCTGCCAAGTTTAAACCCAGATTGACAAATATCTTCAATTGTCTCTTCTAATAAATCAATATCATTTGAAAAAGAAATTTTTTCTTTAAATTTATTATCTAATATTTTTGAACCATCTCCCATTAAAACTAACTTACATTGATCTAATTGACTTAAATTTAAATTTAATTTTATGGATTTTCCAGATAGCTCTAGTATTTCCTCTGTTCTAGCAAAAATAATATTCTGGATTAGGTCAGGTAAAATATTTTTTTCATTTAAAAGCTTCTGATCTGTAACAAAAGATAATTTTAGATTTTCTGCTTCTTTTAAACTAACTTTTAAAATATTAGAAATATCTTTTGTAATATGGTTTCCACCAATTGGTAAAACATCTAAAAATATGATTTCATTTTTTACATAACAATTAATTGATGTTTTATTAAATCCTATATCAATAAAAGATACGTTATCTATTAAGGGAAAATTATCATTATAATTTATTGATTTTGTATAACTCGAGCAAAAAATTTGATTAATTGATATATCCAATCCTGTAAAAAAAAATTTATAATATTCTATTATTTCTTTCGGCAAACATATAAAAAAAATATCTAATGTTATTAGATTGCAATCTATACTATCAGGTAAAAAAACATACTTTACATTATCTATTGTATAATTTTTAATTATAATATGTACAATACTTTGATTAAAATAACTTCTTAAAATTTGTTGTTTTGCATCTTGTATTAAAAATTGAACATCTTCTTTTTGTAATCTTGAACCATCAAGCTTCTTTGATATAGATACACCAATAGATATCATTTTTGGACTATCTATCATTAATGTGACATCTTTTAAGTATTCATTAGTTTTTTCTTCTAAAGAAGAAATAATTTTTTGTATTTCTTTTTCTATGTTTGAATGATCGTTGAGAAAATTACTTTCATGATAAAACTTATCTTTTGGGTTATGCGTACTAAAAACACCTGCTCTTATTTTAGACAAACCACAATCAAGATAAACTTCAAAATTTTTACTTTTCATCATTTTATAATCAAATTATTAACAACTCTTAAATCAATACGCTCTTTACCCTTAAATTGGTCACTTGCTATAATTTTGTAAGCAAGGTCTAATGAGTTTAATAAATTTTTTTCAGGCAACTTAATTAAGATATCATCATTTGTTAAGATATCCCATCTATTTGAAGGAAAAAAAGAAATGGACCTGAAGTCTGAAAAATTGAAACTAGAATCTTCAACATTCTTTTTAAATTCTAAAAACTTTTTAGAATCAAATTTTCCAAACATATAAGGCAATGAATTTTTATATATTTCAGATTTAATAATTTTTCCATTAGCTCCAACGAATAATTTATTATTGGTAGACATTTTGGCAATAAACTTTGTAGGCTTGATTTCTATATTTAATTTTGATGGGTAAATTTTCTTAATATTATATTCTTCAATAATATTATATTCAGAAATAATTTTATCTATTTCTTCTTTTCCAATAAAAAAAATATTTTCATAAAAAAAAATATCTAACTTTTTTAAAATTTTCAGTTTAGTATCTTTTGACAGCCCTACTACATCAATTTGATCAATTTTGGTTGAAAATTCTTTTTTATTCAGCAAAGCTTTATTACTTGTGGTGCTCAAGATTAATAAAAATATCAAGTATATTACTATAGTGTTTTTTTTATCTATTAATTGAAGCATCTTTTAAAATCCACTCGATTAATTCAATAAAACTTATGTTAGCAAAGTTTGCTATTTCTGGTACTAAAGATAATTTAGTCATCCCTGGTTGAGTATTGATTTCTAATAGATAAAATTTTCCTTTATAATATTTAAAATCTGATCTTGTAACACCTCTACAACCAATTACTTTATGGGCTTTTAATGCAATGTTATTAATCTTTTTTAGATTTTTTTTATTTAGATTTACTGGAATTAAATGTTCTGTATTTGCTTTAGGATTGTACTTTGCTTCATAATCATAAAATTTTCGTTTTGGCTTCAGTTCTATCACACCTAATTTTTTATTTCCCATTATTGCCACTTGGATTTCTCTTCCAGGAATAAATTCTTCAATTAAAATCTGATTATAAGTATTTAAAATTTTTAATTTTTTTAAAATATTTTTTTTAGTACAAATGTATACATGCACACTTGAACCTTCATTTATTGGTTTAATTACAACTGGAAATTTTATTTTTTTTTCAATTTTTCTAATAATATCTTGTTCATTTTTTTTATAGGTATATTTGATATATTTTGGTGTTAATATTTTATTTTTTAAAAAAATTTTTTTTGAAATTTCTTTATCCATAGCAATTGCAGAAGCTATTACACCAGAGTGAGTGTACGGAATTTTTTGAGATTCTAATATCGTTTGAATATAACCATCTTCACCAAATTGACCATGTAATGCATTAAATATCACTGTTGGTTTGTAAGATTTTATATTCTTTAATAAATTGTCATCTGGTTCACAAATTTTAACATTGTATTTATTTTTTTTTAATTCTTTCGCTACCTCTTTTCCTGTGTCTAAACTTATTAATCTTTCTTTCGATATTCCTCCACAAAGAACTAAAATTTTTTTTATCGTTTTCATTTTAATATCTTAATTTCTTTTTCTAATTTTACTCCTGTTTTTTTTTCAACACATTCTCTAACGAATTCTATCAATCTATTCATATCACTAAAACTTGCATTATTCTTATTTACAAAAAAATTACAGTGTTTGCTTGATATGCAAGCATCACCAAATCTAGTATCAAGAGGCACTGACTCCTTAATGAGCTCCCACACCTTTCTGGTAGTTTGGTTGATAGGATTTTTAAATGTACTCCCACTTGTTTTGATTTTTGTAGGTTGGATACTATCTTTTTTATTTTTTAACTCGAAAACTTTTTTTATAATTTTTTGTTGTTCTTTTTTTTTCCCCTTAAAGGATGCACTTAAAAAAATTAAGTCATCTGGCAAATTATTATTTCTATATTCAAATGAGATCCTATTAGCTGGTATTGTGTTAACCCTACCAAGTCTATCAATTGTTTGTATGGAAATTAATACATCCTTAAATTCTTTTTCAAAACAACCTGCATTCATTCTTAAACCGCCTCCTACTGTACCTGGTATACAAGCCAAAAACTCTAAGCCACCCACACTGTTATCTAAAGCAAAATCAGATAATTTTTTATCACTACAAGCACTACCAGCTACGATTATACCATTAGGTAATATTGAAACATTAGAAAAACTCTTGCCTAGCTTGATAACCACTCCATCAAAAGTGTTATCACTAATAAGTGTATTAGATCCAGCGCCTAGAATATAAATTTTTTGTCTTGTTCCAAACTTTTTCAGGAATAACACTAAATCTGCCAGGGACTCAGGTTTAAAATAAACCTTTGTTTTGCCTCCTATATTGAACCAATTACTTTTTTTTAAATCATAATCAAAATAAAATTTACTACCCACTTCACTAGAAAATTTTTTTATCTCTTCAATTAACATTAAATTAATTTTGGAAGTTCCTTCATCCAAGATGAAATACTGCCAGCTCCCATACCTATAACTATTTTTTTTCCATAAATATTACTTTTAACAAACTTTGCTAATTGATATTGGTTATCTACCAAAAATAATTTGACATTTGAATTTTTAATAATTTCCCTTGCAAAATTGCTATAGTCAAATCCTAATTTCATTTTCTCTCCTGCGGCGTATACAGGGCACAAAATTACTATATCTGCTTTTTTAAATGATAGACTAAATTCTTTTCTAAGGTCCTTTAACCTCGTAAATCTATGAGGTTGAAAGACACAAATTATTTCTTCTTTTTTATATGCGGTCCTTACTCCATTTAGAACTTCTTTAATCTCTGTTGGATGATGAGCATAATCATCATAGAAATTAACTTCTCGATATGTAAATATTTTATTAAATCTTCTTTGAACACCTTTAAATTCTTTTAATCCCTTTTTTATAATTGCTTTAGATATTCCAATTGTTGAAGCTACAGCAGCCGCAGCTGTTGAGTTTCTAATGTTATGAATTCCTAAAAGTGGTATTTTAATTTTTTTTATTGTTATATTTTTTTTGCCGGGAAGTTTAATTGATAAATCATATTCAGAAAATTCTTTTACTTGTTTTATATTCTTAATGTAAAACTGAGATTTTAGATTAGTCCCATATGTATAATAATTTTTTATCTTAAGTTTTTTTTGTAATTCAGCACTATTTTTATCATCAATACAGATAAATGATTTTCCAAAAGATGGTACTTTATTTATAAATTTTACAAATAAATTTTTAAGATCACTCATAGATTTATAAAAGTCCATATGTTCCCTATCTATATTTGTAACTATCGAATAGGTTGGTGGTACATGTATAAAACTTCCATCGGACTCATCAGCTTCTAATATACACCAATCACTCTTACCAAGTTTTGCAGAATTTTTTAATGAATTAAGTACACCACCATTAATAATAGTTGGATCTAATTTTGTTTTTGAAAATATTGAAGTTAGTAGAGATGTTGTTGTTGTTTTTCCATGTGATCCTGTAACAACAATATTTTTTGTTAAAGAAACTATATGAGCCAACATCTCACCTCTTTTATAAATGGGTAGCTGTTTTTTTCTAGCCTCTATTAATTCTGGATTATTTTTTTTTATTGCTGAAGAAATAACAAGAATAGTAGCTTTTTCTATATTTTTTTTATTATGATTAATTAAAATTTTTATTTTATTTTTTTTTAAGCGATCAATATTTTTATTGTTAGAGATATCACTACCTTGAACATTAAAACCCATTCCTCTCATTATTAATGAAAGACCACTCATGCCAATACCACCAATACCAACAAAATGTATAACTTCAGTTTTTGCTAATTCAATTTTCATCAATAATAGTTATAATTTTTTGATTTATATTATTCCATGTGTTTTGATAGTTAAAATTTTTCATTTTTTTTATTTTTTCTAAACAATCTTCTTTATTTTCAATAATATTTAATAGTTCACTAGTTAGATTAGTGGTGGTGATTTCATTTTGGTTTAAAATCCAATTACAACCAAGTTTATAATAAAATAATGCATTTTCGAGCTGATGATTATCTTTTGCACTCGGCAATGGAATAGCTATATATGGTATATTTAAAAAAGTTAATTCTGCTAACGTTGATGCTCCAGCTCTAGTAATGCATATATTAGATCTACTCATAAAATTGGAAATTTTTTCATTAAAATCAAATAACTCATTATCGATTTCATTTTTTAAATAAAAATCCTTTAGTGAGTTGTAATTATTTAAACCAGTTTGGTGAAAAACTTTCAATTTATATTTTTTTGAAATATCTAATATTGTGTCTTTAATTAAGTTATCAAACAAACTTGCTCCTTGACTTCCGCCTATAATCAATAAATTAATTTTTTCTTCTATAGTTGTGCTAATTTTAGTTTGATAAAACTCTTTTCTTAACAAGGGTGGTATTAAAAAAATTTTATCTTTTAATTTATCTGGAAATTTTTTAATCTTGTCCGAATAACATAAAACTTTAGTGCAAGAGGATAAAAAAAGTTTATTTGTTCTGCCCAAAACCATATTTGGTTCAAATAAAAATAGCCTAATATTAAAAACTTTGGAGGCCACACACAAAGGCAAAGACATATAACCGCCCGTTGATATAACTATTTCAATCTTTTTTTTTTTTAAAAAAAATAAAGATTTAAAAATTAAAGTTAGTAACAATATTGCCTGAAAAGGTATTAAAAAAATATTTTTTTTTATTTTAGGAACATTAATAATTTTTATAAAATCTTCATCTTTATCTTTATCTAAAAATTTAATTCCTCTATTGTCTGATGAAATAAATACATTGTATTTTTCTTTTAAATGTTCATAAAGAATTAATGCTGGAATTACATGTCCTCCTGATCCACCTGTACTAATCAGAATATTTTTCATATTAATTAATTTTTCTTTTCGTTAAATTTAGAATTATGCCTGACAGAATTGACATTCCAATAATTGATGAACCACCATAACTTAAAAATGGTAACGTCATTCCTGTAGTTGGAAACAATCTTATATTTACCCCTAAATGAATTAGTGCTTGGGCAATAATAAGTGTTATTGAACCTACAAGAACAAGTTTTACTTTTTCATTTGACACAAAATATATTTTTTTAAATACGCTATAGATAAAAAATAAAAATAAAACTAATAATAAAATAATTGCAACCACTCCAAACTCCTCAGATATTACAGAAATTATATAATCTGTATGCGCTTCTGGCACTCTACTCTTTAATGTTCCTTCACCAACCCCTTTTCCAAAAAAACCTCCACTAACAATTGCATCAATTGCTTTTTCTGATTGAAAATTATGCGTTCCATCGGTTGGATTAAAGAATGATAGAATTCTATTTTTTATGTAGTAAAATTTAGGAATTAAAAAGATCATGTAAAACAATGCTAAAAGAGATGTGCCAAAAAAAGTAAGAAAAACTAAAAGACTTATTCCTGAAATAAAAACCAAAGTTAACCATGATAAAAAAATAAGAAGTGTTTGACCAATATCTGGCTGTATCATAAGTAAAAAAGATATTGGAACTATCGCTATAAAACTAAGTAAGTATTTATAATAAATGTTAACTGCCTTTTCGCTACCTAAAATAATTGCAAGAAAAATTATCGTAAAGGGCTTAACGATTTCGATTGGTTGAAATCTCGGTAAAAAAAGTAAGTCAAGCCATCTTTTTGATCCTTTAACTTCAGTACCTAAAACAGGAACCAAAAGTAAAAGAAATAAAGAAACAAAAAATAACAAAATTGATAAGTTAAAAAGATTTTTTTCTCCTAAGGAAGAAAAAAATATTAAAGTAACTATGCCAATACAAATATATGTTAAATGTCTAAAAAAGAAAAAATAATTATTAGTATCAAGCTTATCTGAAGCAATTAACGAAGTTGAAACAAGGGAAAAAAATAATCCCAAACTAAATAAAATAATTATTAATAAAAAAATTGTTTTATCGATATTTTTCCACCACCCATGGTAAAATTTATAAATTGAATTATTGTTTAACATTACCAATTTCTTTAATAAGTTTATTAAAATATCTTCCCCTCTCCTCAAAACTTTTAAAACTATCAAAAGAGGCTGCTGCTGGGCTAAATAAAATAATTTTGTGTTCTTTATTTTGACTACTATTTATGTCGTAAAAAATTTTTTTTATTAAAGTTTTTAAATTTATAAAAGACTCAAATTTAACTATTTTTTTTAATTTTTTAATAAATATATCTTTATTTTTACCAAATATATATGCTTTAAAATTTTTACAATCATTTTTTGATAATAAAAACTTATCTCCTTTTTTTGGGAGACCTCCAACTATCCAATAAACGTTGGACAATTTTTTTAAAATACTTTCAGATGATGAAAAACTAGTAGCTTTGGAATCGTTAATAATAGTAAGATTTTTAGATTTATGAATAATTTGCTGTCTATATTTCAAACCAGTAAATTTTTTTAGTATCTTAAGTATAGTTGCTTTTTTTATCTTGCATATTTTAGCAACCTCCAAAACAAACGATAAGTTTTCTTTATTACCTTCGGACATAAAATATGTATTATTTATTTTCTTTAAAAATTTAGGATCAATAGATTTGTTAACTTTAATGATTTTTGACAGAAATTTTTGAGTTACTAGCTTTTGTTTTATATGTGGATTAGTCACATTTAAAATTGCATAATCTTTTTTTGTTTGATTTTTTATTAATTTAAATTTTGAGTTAACATAATTTTTTAATGTTCTATGTCTCTCTAAATGGTCAGGTGAAATATTAAGTAATACAGCTATTTTAGTCTTAAAAATTTTACTATATTCCAATTGATAAGATGAAGCTTCAATCACAAAAATAGTCTTATTTTTGATATTTCTTTCTAGTAAAATTGGATTGCCTATATTACCAGCCAACCTAACATCTACTTTTTTTTTTCTTAAGATTTCATAAATAATTTGTGCAGTAGTCGATTTTCCATTTGTTCCAGTAATTGTGATAATTTTATTCTTATTGTGTAAACTATAAAAAATATCTAAATCGGTATTAATTTTATCTAAATTTTTTTTTAAAAACTTATTAAGTTTACAAGTTTCAATATTTATTCCAGGACTAATTATAATATAATCAAATTTCTTTTTTATTATTGTCTTATAACTTATTAATTTTTTTTTTATTTTTATATTTTTGTCATCATATAAATAGACTTCATTTTGTTTTTTTAAAAAATTATATGAAGAAAGGCCACTTTTACCAAGCCCATAAATTAAAATCTTTTTTTCGAAAAAGATATCTTTATTATTTAACATTATCTTAATTTTAATGTCGCTAACCCTATCATCGCAAGAATAATTGAGATAATCCAAAATCTGATTACTACAGTTGATTCAGCCCAACCCTTTTTTTCAAAATGATGATGTATAGGAGCCATTCTAAATACTCTTTTTCCTGTTAACTTAAATGATAATACTTGAACGATAACCGATACTGCCTCGAGTACAAATAATCCTCCAGTGATAGCCAGAACAATTTCATGTTTAGTAATTATTCCAACTGCTCCAAGTGATCCTCCAAGCGCTAATGATCCCGTGTCTCCCATAAATATTTTTGCTGGTGGTGCATTGAACCATAAAAAACCTAAACACGCCCCAATAATTGACCCACAGAAAATTGAAACCTCTCCCATGCCTTGTATATATGGTATTTGTAAATATTCTGAAAAAACTATATTACCTGTAACGTAACTTATAAAAGCAAAACAACTTGCAACCAAAATAACTGGCACGGTTGCTAAACCATCAAGTCCATCTGTTAAATTTACTGCATTTGAAGAACCTACAATTATAAAAACTGAAAATGGAATAAAAAACCAACCAAGATTTATTATTAAATTTTTAAAAAAAGGAAAATATAAATTTTTTAGTTCTTCATTTTGAGAAAAATGACTTAACATTAGTATGCCTATAACAGCTATTAAAATTTGTGAAATAATTTTAAATTTAAAAGAAATACCAGATGAATTTTTATATCTAATCTTCTGATAATCATCAAACGCTCCTAATAATCCAAAAGCACTAACTATAAAAAGTAAAAACCAAATATAATAATTTGATAAATCACCCCATAAAAGAATTCCAGAAAATAATCCTAGAAGAATTAATACTCCTCCCATTGTGGGGGTACCTATCTTTTTTACAATATGATCTGTAGGTCCATCTTCTCTTATAGGGTCTAAAATTTTTCTTGAAGAAAAATATCTAATAAACGGATTACCAATTAACAAAACTACAAGCATAGAAGTAAACATTGCTAATCCAGTTCTAAAAGTAAGGTACTTAAAGACATTTAGAAATGAGTATTGATCTATTAGCTCTAAAATAAAACTATAAAGCATTAATTTTTCCTATTTTTAAGTCGTTTGCTAATTTATTGAGTCCTGTAGAATTTGATGCCTTAATCATTAAATAATCATTATTATTTATATTGCTTTTAATCAAATTAATTATTTCCGAGTTTTTTTTAAAAATTAATCCTTTTTTAGTCTTATTAAGATTTTTGTAGGTATGACTAATATATTTTCCAATTACATTAATATTCTTCAAAGATTTCTTATTTATGTTTTTGCTAATTTCTATATGTAATTTTTTTGAATGAGATCCTAGTTCCAGCATATCACCAAGTATCAAATGTTTTTTAGAGTTATGAACCTTAATCATATCAAAATTTTTTAATGCTGATTTAAGAGAGAGTGGGTTAGAATTATAACTTTCATCAACAAGATAAAATTTTTTCTTAAATAATTTTATTTTTGTAATATCACCACGTCCATTAGGAGTTTTGTGATCATAAAAGATATTTTTATCAAATTTTGTAATATCTTTATAAATTGATATAATAGTAATTGTTGCTAATAAATTTTTTATGTCACTTTCAAAATTTGAATTAATATAAAAAAATTTTTTAAAATTATTTATATTTATAGTTGCTTTATACTTGAGTTTCTCTTTTTTTATTGAACTCAAAAATACATCAGAGTTATTTTTCTTTAAACTAAAAGAATAAATTTTAATTTTTCTTTTTCTAGCTATTTTTTTGTGAAATTTATAAAATTGATCATCAGCATTTAAAACAATGCTTCCTTTATTTTTAATATTTTTTATAATTTCAGATTTGGCAAGGGCTATTTGTTGAATATTTTGAAAGTTTTTTGCATGAGCATAAGAAATATTTGTTATAACACCAACATCAGGTTTAATGATTTTCGATAAATAACCAATCTCACCTTTTTTATCCATTCCAATTTCAAATACACCAAAATCATCGTTTTGTTTTAAATTGAATAAACTTAATGGAACGCCAAATTTATTATTAAAGGATTTTGGTGAATAGGTAGTTTTACTAATCTTACTAAGTGTTTTACCAGTTAATTCTTTTAATGAAGTTTTACCACAACTACCTGTTATGGCTATAATTTTACTTGATGTATTTTCTCTTATTATTGAAGAAGCCTTAGTTAAAAAACTTAGGGTATTTTTCACTTTAATTTTTTTAGATGTATTTTCATAATTATTAACTACTGCTAGAGATGCACCTCTTTTTAAAGCATCGCTTACAAACAAGTTCCCATTTCTTTTTTTTCCCTTTATTGAAAAAAAAATATCATTTTTTTTTATCTCTTTTGAATTAATTGAGGCATTCTTAATTTTTGTTTGTAGGGAAATTTTTTTTGATTCACTTAATTCTTTCAATATGTTTAATTTAATATCACTAAATAAATTTTTGTTTTTTTTTTTAATATTAATCAGTATTTCCTTTTTATCAGAAAATAATTTCTTCTTTTTTCCATAATCTTGAATATTTTCATGTCCTTTACCTGCTACAACTAAAATATCACCTGTTTTTAAATCTAATATTGCTTTTTTAATCGCTTTAGCTCTGTCAGGTATTTCATAAACTTTTGATTTATCTATATTCTTTTTGATGGCTACTCTTATTTTTTTTGGATTTTCAGTTCTAGGATTATCATCTGTAATGTAAATTTTATTGCAATAAGAATTTGCAATCTTTCCCATAATAGCTCTCTTAGAGTGATCTCTATTACCACCACAACCAAAAACTATTGAAATTTTTCTATTTATAAATTGTTCTTTTAAATTCTCTAAACAAATTTGTAGAGCATCTGGTGTGTGTGCATAGTCTAATATTACCTTAGAATTATTCTTTATATTACCTACTTTTTCTAATCTTCCATTAACTGGTTTTATTTTATCAATTACATTGATTATTTGTTTCAATTTCAGACCACTCTTTTGAGCTGCGAGCATAGCCATCAAAATATTTTTTATTTGTATTTTGCCTATTAGATTTGTTTGAAATTTATAAATTTTATTTTTATACCTAATTTTATTTAATTGCTTATTTTTAAAAAATTTATGTGAGATTAAATTTAAACTACTATTCTGATTTAAAATTGTGTTTATTTTTAACTTTCTTTTTTGGGCAATTTTTTTAATTATTTTATATTCTGGAATTTCTATATCCGTAATTATATTAGAATTTTTTTTGAGTAGCTTGTTAAATAAATATAATTTTGATTTTAAATAATCATCAAAATTTTTATGATAATCTAAATGGTCATGAGACAAATTAGTAAAGATTCCTGTTTTAAATTCTAAACCATCCAACCTATGCTGTTTGAGTCCATGGCTTGAAGCTTCTAATATAACATTATCTATTTTTTGTTTTTTTATTTTTTCTAAGCACATGGCCAATTTAATTGAGTCTAAAGTAGTATTTTCTGCTGGTGATTTATTGAAAATTGTTTGAACTCCTAATGTACCGATCGAAGCAACTTTTTTTTTATTTAGTCTTAAAATTTGAAAATAAAAATTTGATATTGATGATTTTCCATTTGTTCCTGTTACAGCAATTAGATTTTTAGGTTTTACTTTGTAAATACCTGACACAACATCAGCTAATGATTTTCTGACATTCGAAGAATGAATATAAAGTATTTTGTTTTTCAGGCCCTCATAATCTTGACTAGAAATAATTGTTCTTGCCCCATTTTTAATAGCTTTTTTTATGAACTTATTTCCATTACTTTTATTGCCTTTAATTGCAAAAAAAATACAATTTTTTTTGCAAGTTTGACTGTTAAAACTTAGCCCTGAAAAAAAATGAGCTCTATATTTTTTATTTACCTTTTTGAAATAATTACCTATCAGCATGGATTAATTAATTTCCATATTTTTTGTGGCTAAAATGGGCCCAATTTTTTCTATAATCTTGCCTGCTACTTCTACAGATGTCCATCCTGCTGTATTTCTCCAATTCCCTTTATATTTCCATCCACTTCCGTCTTTAAAATAATAAATATAATCTTTATTTGCCTTAGGCTCATCCATTAAAACTATTAAAACAAATTTCGGTTTTGATGTTGGAAATATTGCTGCAAATGTATTTACTTTCTTTTTTGAATAAATTCCTTTTACTGATTTTTGAGCAGTTCCTGTTTTACCTCCAATTTCATATCCTTGAATATTTGCAAAATTTGCGGTTCCATCTTTGCTTGATACAATTTTTCTTAAAATTAAGTTTATTTTTTCAGAAACTCCTTTTTTTAATATCCTTTCTTTTTTGTTTTTGTAGTTTTTTTTTACTAATGTAGGAGTAACATTAAAACCACCGTTTGTGACAATTGCATATCCTTTTGCTAATTGTAATGGTGTAGTAGTTATTCCATGCCCAAATGCAGCTGTAGCTAACTTACATTTTCCCCACCTAAATGATATTGGTTGGCCTACTTCTTCGATATCAAATTCTATTTTATTTAAAAGTCCTAAACTTTTTAAAAAAGATGTAAATTTTTCTAAACCCACCGATTGAGCTATTCTCACAGATCCAATATTACCTGATCGTATTAAGATTTGCTCTGCTGTTAGATCTTTGGGCATTTCATCATCATATTCTCTTATTGGCTTGTTAGCACACATAAGACTTTTTGGTAGATTTTGAAATTTGGTATCAGGCTCTATCACATCTTCATTTAGCCCTGAAGCAATTGTGAACGTTTTAAAAACTGAGCCCAATTCATAAACACCTTTTGTTGCTCTATTTATATAATTCAAATCTTTAATAGTTTTTCTTTCATTAAGATTAAAATCTGGCAAAGAAACCATTGAAAGAATGCTGCCATCATTAACATCCATAAGAATTGCAGCACTTCCTATATTCTTAAAAATAGGTTGAAATTTTATTAACTCCTCCCTTATTAAAAATTGAAGATCTGTATCAACAGTTAATTCTAGTGGTTTTTTTATTTTCTTTAATTCATTATCAAAAGATTTTTCAATCCCTGATATTCCATTATTGTCATCGTCTATTTGACCAATAATATGACTAAAAAGATTTTTTTGAGGGTATATTCTTGTTAATTTTTCCTCAGGCTTAATTGACTTGTCTCCAAGTAACATAATTTTTTCATAATTTTTTGCTGATATTTTTCTTTCTAAATAAAAAAATTTTTTTTTATCCAATTTTTTTTTAATAAGAGAATAATCTTTATTAGGAAATATCAATTGCAAGTTGATCAACAATTTTTTTCGATCTATAACTTCTACTGGATTAATACCAATATCTATAGAGCTTACAGTTTTAACTAAATAATTTCCATTTCTATCAATAATATCTGACCGGAAACTTTTACTATTAATTGTAGGTTTTGTCTCCACAATCTTTAATTTTAACGAACCAAGATGTAAAAGTTGTATTGAATAGATTATTGAAATTGTAAAAAAAACAAAGAAAATAAATGCTATCCGGTTAAAATCTATTTTTAAATTTGACTTATTTTTTTTATATGTAAATTCATTTTCATATTCTTCCAGTACTATATTTTTATTATTCTGTTTATTCATTTAACTGAAGCTTATCTTTGAAGTCTCCAACTTCTAGGTCAGTCTCATTTAAAGTTATTTTTTTTATCTTTGTAATATCAATTTGCATTAAATCATCCTCAAAATATCGAGATTGATGTTGAGTTAACATCTCTGGAGAACTGAGGTAATTATACTCTAGCATTTCTTTGCCTAATTCTGTTTCTAGTGATCTAATATTTTCATTAATTGTGTAGATTTCATCTTCAATTTCTTTTGTTGAGTTTTTTACTAGTGATGTGAATAATATTAATATCAAAATTGATGCCAATGTTATTTTTTTCATAATTTATTTGAGAAATTTTCAATCTCTATTAAGTTACTAAATTTATCTAAAATATCTGTTTCAAATTCATAAAAATCCTCTTTTTTTATTGCATATCTTAATTTTGCTGACCTTGAAGGTGGGTTTTCATTAATCTCTTTTTTTGATGGTGTTATTGGTTTTTTGTTTATCAATTTAAATAAATTTATTTTTTCATCTCCTTTTGGCATATACCTTGAAATGCTTTTATTTTGAGACAAACTTTTAAAAAAATATTTCACAATCTTATCCTCAATTGAATGAAATGTGACTACTGCAATTACCCCATCTTTTTTAACAACCTTGGCCGCATTAATAAGTCCATAAATTAATTCACTAATTTCTTTATTTACAAATATTCTCAATGCTTGAAAAACTTTTGTTGCGCTGTGAGTTTTATGGTTTTTTTTTCTTTTTGATGATTCTATAATTCTTACCAATTCCTCTGTTGTTATTTCTTGGGATTTTCTATCCTCTACAATATTATGTGCAATTCTTTTGCTTTCTTTTTCCTCACCAAAATATTTAAATATTTTTTCAAGTTCATTTTCGTTTAAAAGATTTATAGCTTCTTTTGCTGAAAAATCATTTATGCCCATTTTCATATTAAGCTCTCCAACATTTTCAAAAGAAAGTCCTTTTTTTGAGTCTTTGATTTGAGTATAAGAATATCCTAAGTCAAAGATTACCCCTTTTATATTTTTATTTTTGAGTTTTAAATTTTTAAGTTGACTAAATTTAATATTTCTAAACAAAAACCTATCATCGAATTTTTTTTGAAAATCTTTTGCTTTTTTTAAACTCTCTGAGTCTCTATCTAAAGCTATTACTTTTGTTTTGGGGAAATCTAAAATTTTTTTTGTATATCCACCTTGACCAAATGTACAGTCAATGAATGAGCCACCATATTGAGGGGAAATAATGCTAATTAATTCATTTAGCAATACCGGATAATGTTGTTTTACATCCGATATTATGGTGGCTCTCATTTATTTTTATAAAGACCATTAATTTTTTTGTCTTCTTAAAAATGCTGGAATTTCTAAATCATCAGCTTCAGAAATATCTTCATTGGTTTCTGTAGATAATAACTCTTCAGGCTCTACACTTTCGCTATCAGAACTAAATAAGTCTGGCGCAGTTTCTTCTTCAACACCAAAATTTTCTAATCCATTAGAAGTAGACTCGGTTTCGCTTATACCCATTTCTTCAACAGGGTTGTTTATGTGGCTAAGAACCTCTTCTGAAAAAGATTTTTCATAATCATTATTTTCTTGATTATTTTCAACAATACTTTCTACTTGAGCTTCATGAGCTTTTACCGCTTGGTCATCAATTATTTCTGGTGAATCAGTATTTGTATCTGCTTCAGTCATAATCTCATTTTCTAGTTTTAACGCATTTGCTCCATGTGATACTGGAGTTGATGTGTTGCTTGAAAAATTGAAAGACTGAGCTGACCCATTTGTTGCAAAATCAGAATAACCTGGGTTTCTATTTTGTATTCTATGAACCATATTTATTACCGATTTTCCCTCTGGTTGCTGCCCGTCCAAAGAAGTTGCAACTATTGATACTCTTATTTTACCGTCCAGTGATGCATCAGTTATTGCACCTATTATAACTTCTGCTTCGGCATCAACTTCTGCTCTTATTTTGTTTACCACCTCGTCAACTTCAAAGAGTTTAAGATCTTTACCTCCTGTAATATTAACCAATAAACCTTTTGCTCCTTTTAAAGTGTAGTCATCGATTAAAGGATTACTAATTGCCATCTCTGCAGCAGTCATGGCTCTATTTTCTCCTTCAGCCTCACCTGTACCCATCATTGCTTTACCCATTGAAGCCATTACTGTTTCAACATCTGCAAAATCTAAATTGATTATACCTGGTCTTACCATTAAGTCTGTTACACTCTGAACGCCATGCATCAAAACATTATTTGAAAGGTTAAAAGACTCTTCAAATGTCGTTTGTTCGTTTGCAATTTTAAATAAGTTTTGATTTGGAATTACAATAATAGTATCAACATGTTTTCTTAATTCTTCAAGCCCTTGTTGTGCTCTTCGCATTCTTGAAGGTCCTTCGTATAAAAAAGGAAGTGTAACAACACCAACTGTTAAAATATTTAGTTCTTTTGCAGCTCTAGCAATTACATGTGCCGCTCCAGTTCCAGTTCCACCACCCATACCTGCAGCAATAAAAACCATATTTGCACCCTGTAATGTATTAATAATTTCATTAAGAGATTCGTCTGCAGCTGCTTGACCAATATCAATTTTTGCTCCTGCTCCTAATCCTTTTGTTAAATTTAATCCAATTTGGATTCTTGCTTTAGCTTTACTTGATTTTAAGTCTTGAGCATCTGTATTAACAGCGACAAATTCTACTCCTTGCAATCCATTATCGATCATTTCATTAATTGCATTTCCACCTGCGCCTCCTACACCCAATACTAATAATCTTGGTTGTAATTCTTTTATTTCTGGTGATTTAAAGTTAATAGTCATATTTATTTCCCCTCATTGTTATTAAAATGTTTTTCCCATTTAAGGCTTGCTCGATTTAAGTTTGCTTTTTTTCGTGCGTTTACCTTAAATTTTTCAAAAGCCGTTGGTTCCCATATTTGAAATGTTTGACCTTGACCAACAAACAACATGCTGTTTTTAATTTTTGCATGTTTTAATAATTTTATAGAAAGTGAAATTCTTCCTTCACTATCAAATTGTAAATTCATACTTTCAGATAAGATAGATGTTGAGAAAAAATCTCTTTTTTCTTCAAATGGATTTAAAGAGTCTATGCTGGCTGATAGTTTTTCAATTCTATCCTGTGAACAGGCCTCAATTGACTGATTGTTAAATGAAGGATAGCAGATTACGCCATTGTAACCTAGGTTGGAAAGGTGAGATCTAAAGCTAGCTGGCACTGACACCCTTCCTTTTTTGTCTATTCTGTTCTCGTAAGTAGATAAAAACATATTTTTTATATCTCATAAATTCCATATTTGGGAATATATGGGACAATATGGGTATTTTAATTCATAGTCAATACGTTCATTTTGAGTATTTTAAGGGGTTTAAACTAATAATTTACTATTAATGTAAGTTGGAAAGTCAATTCGTTAACACAATATATAAAAGATAAATATGTCCAGAAATTATTGAATTATGAGTGAAAAATTAGAATATTTAAAAACTATAGGAATTTTTTGTATAAATAAGTTTGCCAGATAAAATATAAGCCGGGTTCTGTCATTTAAACCTATCATTTCTCTAGGCTTAAGATCACTCTTAAGCTCAAGCAACTAACCCTGATGACTAGCCAAAGACGGCTTTTAGTTTTTTCAACAATGTCATCTCTACTTAGTCTTGCTCCCAGTGGGGTTTTCCAGCGTTCATTGTTACCAATAGAACCGGTGCGCTCTTACCACACCTTTTCACCCTTGCCATGTTATGGCGGTTTATTTTCTGTGGCACTATCCCTAGGGTTTCCCCCGCCAGGTATTACCTGGCACTGTGTCCTTGCGGAGCCCGGACTTTCCTCTTTAATTATTATTAAAGCGATAAGTCATTTATCTGGCCTAAGTACTTTAATACTAAAGTATAAAACTTCAAGAAAATTTATCAGATTTATTAAGTAAATTTTCACTAATAAGAAGACACTCTTTATCTATTTTGCCATTAACCAACTCTTGTCTAAACCTTCTTTGAAAAGCTTTAACTAAAAAGTTCAAATATTTGTTTTTATCTGTGTTTTTGGGAAGGTTTCTTGAATAGCCAATTTGGAACAAGTTTTTATAAAAAAGTTTTTTACTTACGTCATCTATATTGAGTATTCTATTTTTTTTTAATGCATTATTTGAAAGTTTATGCCAAATACCGATTTTATTCTTTGCTAAATATTTCCAAGGAAATTTCTCTCCTGGGTCCTTTTTTCTATTAGGGGCAATATCTGAATGACCTAAAATATTTTCTAAATTAATCTTATATTTTTTAATTAAAAATTTACTTAATTTTAAAAGGGAGTTAATTTGCATTTTTGTAAATTTTTTATATTTAAAATTATGTCCTGGATTGCTTATTTCAATACCAATAGAATTTTTATTTAAAGATTTAAAATTTTTCCAATAAGAGCTGCCTGCATGCCATGCAGTATACAAGTCTGGAACTAAATTGATTATTTCACCATTATATTTAATGAAATAATGACTACTAACCTCAGATTGTATACTAGTAAGTCTCTTGATTGCTGCTGACTCTTTTTTCATTCCAGTGTAATGAAAAATAATAAATTTAATTTGTTTAATATTTCTTTTAGTTGAATAAAAATTAGGTGAATAATTTAATATTGTTTTAAGGCCTATTTTAGGTTGTAGTTTTTTTTTCTTTTTTGTAGCCATATTTAAGTCATTTTTAGTGCTAAATCTCGATTTACATTCGTGCCATATACACTATATAATTAACATATAATGAAAAAAATATTAATAACATCTTTAGTAACTTTTATGCTCACATTGAACGTAAATGCTGGGACAGATGGACAAAATAATCTTTCTAAAAAAAATCCTACTGATGTTAAAGACTGTTTCGAAAATTTAAATAGGGCTACTTTTGCATTAAACCAAGGACTGGATAAAGTAATTTTTAAGCCAGTTGCAAAAGCTTATAGAGGTCTGCCATCACCAGTTAGAACAGGAACAAGCAATGTACTTGTTAACCTTTCGTCACTTGTAACAATACCAAACAATGTTTTACAGGGAGATTTTAAAACAGCAGGAGTAAATACTGGAAGATTTATTGTAAATACTACAATAGGGATTCTTGGGATATTTGATGTGGCAAATAAAATGGGGTTCTCTGAGTATGAAAAAGAAGATTATGGTCAAACTCTTGGAGTATGGGGAGTGGGCTCAGGTTGTTATTTGGTGTTACCGGTTCTAGGGCCATCAACTATTAGGGATACTGCTGGTTCGTTTGTAAATATAATGGGTGGAGACCCTTACTATAATGTTTCAACTCATGGTAATAATGAGTATTTGGACAAGTCTGATTATATGTTAACAAAAACTATAACTGGAATAGATTTTAGAGCAAAAAACTTAGAGTCTCTTGAAAACTTAGAAAAAAATTCTCTTGATTTTTATGCTTCAGTGAGAAGTTTATATCTACAGGATAGGCAAAGAAAAATTTCAAATACGCAAAAAAATCCAAATATTGAAGTTCTGTATGAAGGTGACTGGGAAGAATTAGAAACCCAATAAATCAAAAGATTAATGCGATTAAAAAAAATTTTTACATTTGTTTTATTTATAGTTATTAGCTTAACAAATATAAGTAGCTCTTATTCGTTAGAACCAGATATTTTTGTTCAATCAACTGTTAATAGAGCTTCTAACGCTCTTAATAATAAATTTTCTAAAGAGGAAAAAATAGAAAAACTTAAGAGTATTGCAAAAGAGACTGTAGATATTAATGGAATAGGCTTTTACACGCTGGGCTCTTACAGAAAAAATATCACTGAAGATCAAAAAAAAGAGTATACTATCCTTTTTGAAAGATATTTTTTAAAAAGCTTTGCTAGTAGACTGGCTGAATATTCAAACCCAGAAATTCAAGTTAATTCTAAGAAAATATTAAATAAAAATTATACAATGGTATCGAGTATTCTTGTTGCAACAGAACAGAGACCAGAGGTAAAAATTGATTGGAGAATTTATACTAAAAATCCTGAAAGCCCACTAATAAGAGATCTTATTATTGAAGGGTTGAGTCTTGCTAGAACACAGAAAGAAGAGTTTTCATCTATAATTGAAAATAATGAAGGAGATATCAATGCTCTTTTTGATACTTTAAAACAATTTATAAAACAATAATTCCGTATTAATAATTTTATTGGTGGGCCCGCCAGGACTCGAACCTGGGACCAATACATTATGAGTGTACTGCTCTAACCAACTGAGCTACAGGCCCTTATGAATTAAGCTTTAATTATATTATTATTCAAGCAATGTCTAGCAAAGGAAAAAATAGCACTAATGGTGGGACTGGTTGGTTACGCTCCAACTACCCCTGCAATGTCAATGCAGTACTCTACTATTGAGCTACAGTCCCTTGGAGATTTTAACTCTCTAAAAAGCTTTTTAACTGCTTGGATCTGCTTGGATGTTTTAGTTTTCTGAGAGCTTTTGCTTCTATTTGTCTAATACGTTCTCTTGTTACTGAAAACTGTAAACCTACTTCTTCAAGTGTATGATCAGTATTCATACCAACACCAAATCTCATTCTTAAAACTCTTTCTTCTCTAGGTGTTAAGGTAGATAAAATTTTTGTAGTCGCTTCACTTAAATTAGATTTAATTGCTTGCTCTAATGGAGCCAGTGCTTTTGTATCCTCAATAAAATCTCCTAAACTGCTGTCTTCTTCATCTCCAACTGGCTTTTCTAATGAAACAGGTTCCTTAGAAATCTTAAGAACTTTTCTGACTTTATCTAAAGGCATTCTTAATTTTTTTGCTAATTCTTCAGGAGTTGCTTCTCTACCAAATTCACTTAAAATTAACCTTTGAGTTCTTACTATTTTATTTATTGTTTCAATCATATGAACTGGAATCCTAATTGTTCTTGCTTGGTCAGCTATAGATCTTGTTATGGCTTGTCTAATCCACCATGTGGCATATGTTGAAAACTTATACCCTCTTCTATATTCAAATTTATCTACTGCCTTCATAAGACCAATATTGCCTTCTTGAATAAGATCTAAGAACTGCAGTCCTCTGTTAGTATATTTTTTTGCAATAGAAATTACTAATCTCAAATTGGCTTCAACCATTTCTTTCTTTGCAATTCTTGACTCTTTTTCACCTTTTTGGACTCTGCTAACCAATTTTTTAAAATCAGTGACAGAAATTCCTAGTTTGTGACTTATTTCTATTAAACGTTCTCTAATATTTTTAAATTCGTTCTTATTTTTTGCAAAAAATTGCTTCCACATTATATTTGTATCAAGAAATTTTTTAAGATTTGGATTAATTTCATTTCCTATATAAAATTTAATAAATTCATTTCTTGGTATTTTCTGATCCATTGCTAATCTCAAAAGATTTCCCTCTAACGAAATAATCTTTTTATTTTCTATATAGTGTTTTTGAACTAATTCTTCCAAAACTGAAGGGGATAGTTGTAAAGATTTTATATTTTCTAAAATGTCACCTAAAATTTTCTCATGCCCTTTTTCTTTTGAAGGAGAAAAACTTACTGAATTTAAGATGCAATCTAGTTTTTCTTTTTGGTATTTAATTAATTTTCCATATTCTTTAGTAAGGGTATTAACTGTTTTCAAAACCTTAGGTTTGATTTCTGTTTCCATAGCAGCAAGTGTGGGATTAAATTCATCATCCGAGTCATCAGTTCCAACAGAACCCTCCTCGTTTTTATCTACTTCGCCTGAATTTCTTTGTTTTGCACTTGGGCCTGTATTTTCATCTTCCATATAATTAGTATCAATATCTATAATTTCTCTAACTAGAATTTCATCTTTTTGGAGTTTTTCATCCCATTCAAAAAATTGCTGTGCAGTAACTGGACTTTGTGCTAATGCAATTAACATCACATCTTTTCCAGCTTCAATTCTTTTTGCAATTGCAATTTCACCTTCACGGGACAGAAGTTCAACACCACCCATTTCTCTAAGATACATTCTTATTGGGTCATCACTCTTCTCTATAGTCTTTCCCTCTTCCTTGGATGAGCTATCTTTTTTTTTGAGAACTTTAAAATCTGATTTTTTTTCTACTAGAGCAACACTCTCGTTTAGAATATGTATAAATGCTTGTTCTAAATTTTCATTTGAAAGATTTCTTTTACCTAAAGATTTATTTAACTCATCAAAGGTTATAAATCCTCTATGGGTTCCACGACCCATTAATCTAGCAAATGATTTAGTAATTATTCTTTCCACAATAATATATTTGAGAAGACTTATATAAGCTCAATTTTAAAAAAATCCATGTCTTTTTTGGATGGTTTAATTGATGTTTTTTTGTTTTTTAAGCTCTCGTATTTCATTAAAGGTGCTTTCACTTAAATCTTTAGAAAATTTCGATTCTA
>JACWDR010000059.1 GCA_014653975.1 Pelagibacterales bacterium SAG-MED20 | reverse complement strand
AATTAACTCTATAACTATTAATCACTACTATGGCAAGTATTAATTATTCAAATAGTCTATTGCGCCTTGTAAAATAAAGGCTGCTGCGTTTTGATCAATAGTTTTTACTCTTTTAGATACATTTATATCTAATTGACTAGATAAATTAAAAGCACCAACAGTTGAAAGTCTTTCATCCCACAAAATTACAGGAATATTAATAGATTTTGAGATGTTTTTGGAGACATCTTGAACAGATTGAGCTGATCTACCAAGTGAGCCATCCATATTAACTGGATTTCCAATAATTATTCCTTCTACACTGTTTTCATTAATAATCATTCTTAACTGATCTATTAATTCATTAGTATTCGTTTTACTTATAGTTTTAAAAGGTGTTGCTATTAATTGTCTTTCATCACAGATAGAGACACCAATTCTTTTGGATCCTAAATCTAACCCAACAAATCTTACTTTTTTTGAGTGTTTTTTTTTAAATTCTTCAATAGTGATCATATTGTATATTTTATACTTAAGTGATAGTTTCCGACATATTTAATTACCACATGACAATTGATCTTAAAACAATAAAACATATATCAAAATTATCAAGGATCTCAGTTGATGATAAAAAAGTTGATAAATTAGCTGGAGATCTTAACTCTATATTTGATTTTATTAAAAAACTGAATGAACTTAATACAGATAAAGTGGAACCCTTAACTTCTATAGCTGAAACAACATTAAAATTAAGATTTGACGAAGTAAAGAGTAAAGATATTAGAGACCAAATATTAAAAAATTCACCAGATGAAAACAAGGATTTTTTTGTAGTACCTAAGGTTGTTGATTAATGTCAGATATTACCTCACAAACATTGACTGAATTAGTTAAAAATATTAAAGATAAAAAAATTTCCTCTGAAGAAGCAACTAAAGCTTTTATTGAAAGAGGAGAAAAATCTAGAGATTTAAATGTATACATAACTGAAGATTTTTCTAACGCTCTTAAGAAGGCAAAACACTTTGATCAAAAACCTAACTTTGATTTAAAACTTCCCGGGATACCAATGGCAGTTAAAGATTTGTTTTGTACAAATGGAGTAAGGACTACAGCAGGTAGTAAAATTTTAAATAAT
>JACWDR010000058.1 GCA_014653975.1 Pelagibacterales bacterium SAG-MED20 | reverse complement strand
AAGAGGTGAATATCCAAAATCTATTGAAGCGATAAATGGATGTATTAATTCTTTAAAAAAAGAAGGTTTACTTGGCAAAAATATCTTTGGAACAAATTTTTCTTTTGATCTAAATATTTGTATTGGACAAGGAGCATACATATGTGGGGAAGAAACGGCTTTAATAGCTTCAATTGAGGGACGGAGAGCTGAAGTAGATGTTAGACCTCCCTTCCCTGTTACTGAAGGACTTTATAAAAAGCCAACTGTAGTAAATAATGTTGAAACTTTAGCAGCAGCTACAGGTATACTCATTAATGGTGCGGAAAAATTTGCTGCAATTGGTAATAAAAAGTCAGCTGGTACAAAATTAGTTTGTTTTGATAGTTTTTTTAACAATCCTGGGGTTTATGAAATTGAAATGGGAACCCCAATGAAAAAAATTTTCAACGATATTGGTGGAGGGTTTAAAGAGCCTATCAAAGCATTACAAATCGGTGGACCATTAGGTGGAGTTGTTCCTATTGAGGAAGCTGAAAAATTAAACCTAGATTTTCAAGAGTTCACTGCTGCAGGTTTTATGTTGGGGCATGCAAGTATAGTGAGTATACCAAAAGACTTTCCAATGGTTGAATATATTCATCATTTATTTGAATTCTCAGCTGAAGAATCATGTGGAAAATGTTTTCCTGGTAGACTAGGCTCATACAGAGGTAAGGAAATGTTTGACCAAGCAAAAAATAAAACTGCTAAGATTCCATTAAAGCTATTAAATGAGCTACTAATAACAATGAAAAAAGGTTGTTTATGTGCTTTATGTGGTGCAATACCTACTCCAATCATGAATATATTAAAGTATTTTGGTGATGAAATGAAGAATGATATGGTGAAAGATAATTAATGAGCTCTGAAAAAAGAAAAATTGCATATATAGATGGCAAACCATATGAAATTGGTCCTAACCATACTTCTGTTTTAAAATTTGTAAAAAGTTATCTTGGAGAAAAAAAAGTTCCAACTTTATGTGATGATCCAAATTTAGCACCTTATGGAGCTTGTAGAATTTGTTCTGTTGAGGTTGCTTTAGTGAAAGATGGTCCAACTAAAGTTGTAGCTTCATGTCATACTCCAATCGGAGAAAATCAACATGTTTTTACTAACAATGAAAATTTAACAGAGTTAAGAAAAAATATAGTTGAGCTAGTTTTAA
>JACWDR010000057.1 GCA_014653975.1 Pelagibacterales bacterium SAG-MED20 | reverse complement strand
TCTTCTTTACTAAGAAGAATTCATAAAAAGAAAATAACAAAAAAAATTTATATATATGAAAAGTCTAAATCTAACGTTTCAAAAATAAAAAAGTTAAAGCTTCCTGGAACAATAGTTAATAACTTAAAGGATAGTGTTATTAAATCAGATTTAATAATTTTATGCACACCAATGAGTGAATATAAAAATATAATTCTTAAAATGAATAATTTTTTATCAACAAAAACAATAATTACAGATGTTGGTTCATCAAAACTACAATCGTCAAAAGTTATTAAAAAATTTTTAAGAAAAGATGTTTTTTGGATTTCGAGTCACCCAATCACTGGATCAGAGGTTAGTGGGCCAGAATATGGAAAAGAAGACTTATTTGAAAATAAGTGGTGTGTGTTAATAAAAGAGAAAAATACACATCAAGATCATTTAATCTATCTGAGTAAATTTTGGAAGAAAATTGGTTCAAAAGTTGTTTCAATGACTTCAAAAAAACATGATAAGATTTTTTCAATCACAAGTCATCTACCTCATTTAATCGCATAGAAGAGGCTGGATAGTTTTGATGCAAATTTCAATATTAATTTGTCTAATCACTTGGAGTCTTTTAAATCCTACGGAAAATTTGGCTTTACTAATTACAGTCGGTTTAATTATTGCCATAGCTTCAGCTACACAAGATATAACTGTAGATGCACTTAGAATTGAACAAATTGGTGAAGATGAGAGTAAGTCTATGGCTGCTGGTGCCGCTATGGCTGTTGTAGGGTGGTGGAGTGGATACAAATTAGGTGGTGTAATAGCTTTGTTTACTGCTCAATATTTTGAGAATATTGGTATAGTAAATTATTGGCAATCAACTTTTTTAATTTTAGGAATTCTAATAATTTTAATGAACATAGGTTTAATGTTTGTTCATGAGCCAGTTTCAACTGATAGAAAAACAAAACAAAAACAAACTGACCAACTTATACAAAGTAAACTTGGCTCACAAAATGTTATAACCAAATTAGTTGCCTGGATAAGTGGAACTTTAGGAGGCCCAGTAATAAGTTTCTTCAAAAAAAATGGTTTCTCTATTGCCATTGGTATACTTGGTTTTGTTTTTTTATTTAAAATTGGAGAAGCTTTTTTAGGTAGAATGTCAGTAATATTTTATAAAGAAATAGGATTTTCTAAGGGAGATATAGCGATTTAT
>JACWDR010000056.1 GCA_014653975.1 Pelagibacterales bacterium SAG-MED20 | reverse complement strand
TTAGTTCAATTTTCGATAGTGGTTTGGCTAACTTTGACTTAAATGTTGCATTTATTGAAATTGAAGATTTAGAAAATTTTTTTAGTTTTAAAAAAAAGGATAGAAATTTAGAAATATACCTTAATGATCCTTCAAATATAGAAACTGCAAAAATTATTATTCAAAAAATATTTGATAAAGAGTTTGTATACACATGGTCAGATATGAATAGTTCGTTATTTTCAGCATTAAAAGTTGAAAGAAATGTTATGTTTATAATTTTATCGTTAATTATCATAGTAGCGGCATTTAATATCATTTCTGGATTAACAATATTGGTAAAAAATAAAACAAAAGATATAGCAATTTTAAAATCAATTGGTGTATTGAACAAATCAATCACTAAAATATTTTTTTTAGTAGGTGTTATAATTGGAACAACAGCAACCTTATTTGGTATTTTTTTAGGAGTAATGTTTTCATTATATATAGAAAATTTAAGAGAATTTTTAAGTAATACTTTTAATATTACTTTATTTCCTGAAGAAATTTATTTTTTAAGTACTATGCCATCAGAAATAAACCCAACTTCAATTCTTATAATTTCATTATCTTCAGTTTTAGTCACAATTTTTGTTTCAATTTTTCCTGCAATTAAGGCCTCTAGGCTTGATCCGATTAAAAGTTTAAAATATGAATAAATTAATTTCACTTAAAAAAGTATACAAATCTTTTTCTGAAAATAAAAAAATATCTGTTTTAAAAAAAATCAATTATACATTTCAAAAAGGCAAAGTATATTCGCTTATGGGACCTTCAGGATCAGGAAAATCTACATTGTTAAATATTCTATCAATGATTGACAAGCCAACTAGCGGTTCGTTAAAAATTAACAATAGTGAAATAAATTTTTCTGAGATTGTTAAAAATGATATAATAAGATCAAAAAAAATTGGAATTATCTACCAACAAAATAATTTACTTCTAGATTTTACAGCCCTAGAAAACGTATATCTTGCTGGTTTAGCTTTAAGCGACGATAAAAAAGACTCAGTGAAAAAAGCTAAATTAATAATTAAACAAATGGGACTTTCTAAAAGAGAACATCATTATCCTTCACAGTTATCTGGCGGAGAAATGCAAAGAATTGCAATAGCCAGAGCGCTAATAAATGAACCAGAAATTATACTTGCTGACGAACCCACAGGCAGTTT
>JACWDR010000055.1 GCA_014653975.1 Pelagibacterales bacterium SAG-MED20 | reverse complement strand
TAAAAGAAGCAGCTTTATCAGTAGATAAAAGAGCAATACACTCTTAAAGTATTTTCATATTATAAAAATATGAAAGTTCCGATTCTTATACCAAATATTTTTAATCACCCATTTACTTATGACTCTGATTTAAAACTAAAAGTAGGTGACTATGTTGTTGTGCCATTTGGAAAATCTGAGTTAACAGGAGTAGTTTGGAATGAATTTGAAAAAAAAACAAATAAAAATTTTGCAATTAAAAAAGTTTCTAAAAAATTAAATGTTCCATCTTTAAAAAAAAGTATCATCAGTTTTTTAAATTGGTTCTCAGAATATAATATGATCCCCAAAGGGATGGCTTTAAAACTTCTATTATTAAGTAGTAACGTGATAGAGAAAATTTCAAGTGAAGCTTATGAACAGTTTAAAATTGATATTAAGCAAAACAAAATTGAACTTTCAAAAGAACAAAAAAGTTGCTTAAAAAAGATGAATGTTTCTAATCAAAAATTTAGAGTGCATGTCCTGCAGGGTACTACGGGATCCGGCAAAACGATGGTTTATTTTGAGGCTTTAAAAAAAATAATTAACAAGGGTTTTCAGGGGTTAATTTTATTACCAGAAATCGGACTAACAGGTCAATTTCAAAATAAATTTATAGAATTTTTTGGATTTAAGCCAGCTGTATGGCACTCAGGTGTTACAAAAAAAAATAAAGAAATTATTTGGAGTGGAATTGCAAATGATAAGATTAAAGTTGTAATTGGCGCTCGCTCATCATTATTTTTACCTTTTAAAAAGCTAGGATTAATCATTGTTGATGAAGAACATGATCAATCTTATAAACAAGATGAGGGAGTAATTTATAATGCAAGAGACATGGCAATATCAAGAGCGTCTTTTGAAAATATCCCAGTAAATTTGATTACAGCTGTTCCATCTATTGAAACCTATGATAATATTAAAAAAGGTAAATATAGTTTATCAAAGCTCAATCAAAGATATTTAAATGCATCTTTACCAAAATATGAAATAATTAATTTAAAAAAATCAAAATTAGAATCCCAATCTTGGGTGTCAAAAGAAACAATTGAAAAAGTAAAATTTCATCTTGAAAAAAAAGATCAAGTTTTATTCTTTTTAAATAGAAGAGGTTTTTCACCTCATGTATTATGTAAAAAATGTTTTACTAGTTATTCATGTCCAAATTGTTCAATAAATTTAGTATATCATAAAAATAAAAAA
>JACWDR010000054.1 GCA_014653975.1 Pelagibacterales bacterium SAG-MED20 | reverse complement strand
ATCTGAAAATAAGAATATAATTAAACTTTCAAATGAAATTAAGAATTCAAATGAAATTAGTGAATCTGATAGAACAATACTATTAGAATTACTTCAAAAAACTAAACTGACTATTCCATTATTAACAAACGAATTTTTATTAGAAAATGAAACCAAAGCAAAAATATCAGAATTGGTAATTAGAATTGATCAATTATCTTCAGAATTTAATAAAAAAGACTATCCTTATGAATCTTTAGTTCAAAAAAATAAAAGATTAAGCGAAGCTAAAGCTGAAGGTGGCTGGGGTGCATCTGGTACAGCAGTAGAAAACACTGTTGAAATTCCTACTATTCCTAAAACTGATAAAGGTTTAAAATTTGATGCTGCCGCAAAAGAGTTAAAAACAATTAGTGATGAATTTTTTAAATTAAGAAATCACAATTCTCAGTACAAATCTTCAATTAAAAAAATTAAAGATGAAGTTAAAAAATTTAGAAAAGAAGCTGATGATAGTCAGGAAGTAGCCTCAACATTAGCTAAAGATGTTCTTAAAATTGCAAGAAGAATTGAATATGCGAGTATTTTTCCACCTAAAACTTTAAATGATTTACAAGGAGCAATCGTATCTTTTGATAAAATTCAAAAAAAAAGAACAAGGTTCTTTAAGATATGTTGATATGTTTTTATTTCCAGCGGGTACAATTGTATCAAGTGGTCCCAACTGTTCTGAACAAGGATCTGGAAGGTGGTTACCTAAACCATCAGATACTTTAAATAAATTTATTCTTTTATCAAAACCTAGTGTTGGATTTAAGAATATTCCATTGCTTTGGTTTGAAATGATGGATGTCAGTAAAATAGTTGGTTTTATTTTACCTGATTGGATTGCAGATATTGTTCCTGGTGATTATCCTATTCATAGTGAAAGTGGTGTAGTTGAGCCAAACTTCAAAAGTAAAGTTTTAAGTGTAACCACAGGTGATTTTAAATTATTTAAGATACCAGTTCCAATGGGCCACATATGGGATTCTTTTTTAAGAGTATTTTTGGGATTAATGCTTGGAATAATATTTGGTGTACCACTAGGATTATTCATGGGTTTAAATAGATTTGCTAAAGGATTTTTTGATCCATTAATTGAACTTTATAGACCTGTTCCACCACTTGCTTGGGCTCCACTTATCATCTCTGTTTTAGGTATTGATAATGTTGGAAAAGTTTTTTTACTTTTTATGGTATCATTTTCTATT
>JACWDR010000053.1 GCA_014653975.1 Pelagibacterales bacterium SAG-MED20 | reverse complement strand
TTTAACATTAAAAGAAAATCTTCCAGGTTTATAACCTCGCGTTTTAGCCTCTGGTAATGATGTAAACCAATCTCTTATAGGTCCAAAAGCTCCAGTATATGTAGCAGGATTTGACCTTGGTGTTCTTCCAATAGGTGATTGATCTATATCTATAATTTTATCTATAAGTTCTACGCCTTTGTAACTTTTAAAGGCTTTTGGAACTTTTCTTGCTTTGTTGTTTAAAGTTAAGTTAAGAGCATGATAGAGAGTTTGAAGTATTAATGTTGATTTTCCACTACCAGAAACACCAGTAACACATGTAAAGCTTCCAGTTGGGATTTTAAGATTTACATTATTTAAGTTGTTACCACTAGCACCATTGATTTCAACAAATCTGCCATTCTTAGCAAGCCTTCTATTTCTTGGAATCTCTATATATTTTTTATGAGAAAGATATTGACCAGTTATACTATTTTTATTTTTTAATATTTCATCATAAGTTCCTTGAGCAATTACTTCTCCTCCTTTTATTCCTGCTTCAGGACCTAGATCAACTATGTGGTCTGCATTTTCCATAGTTTCAGTATCATGTTCTACAACAATAACAGTATTACCTAAGTCTCTGAGTCTTTTAAGAGCATTAATTAGTTTAACATTATCTTTTTGATGTAATCCTATAGATGGTTCATCAAGTACATATAAAACACCTGTTAATCCAGATCCAATTTGTGAAGCCAGCCTAATTCTTTGAGCTTCGCCACCCGAGAGTGTGCCAGACTCCCTTGATAGTGTTAAATAATCTAGACCTACATTCAGTAAAAAATTTAATCTTTCGTTTATTTCTTTCAATATGTGTTCAGCAATTTTAAATTGTTTTTTATCTAAATTTTGCTCCAACTCTTTAAACCATTTTGCGGCATCTAAGATTGATTTTTTAGTCACTTGACTGATATTTAAATCGTTAATTTTTACACATAAAGCTTCTTCTTTTAGCCTATCACCATTGCAACTTTCACAAGCAGAATCTGATTGATATTCAGCTATTGCTTCTCTTTTCCATTCACTATCAGATTCAAGAAATCTTCTTTCAAGGTTATTTATTACACCTTCAAATGTTTTTTTATGTGAATATTTTTCATACCCATCATCGTAATTAAATTTTATTTCTTCTTCATCAGAACCAAATAAAATAATATCTTTAATTTTTTTTGGAAGTTTCTTCCATCGTTCGTTTAAAGAAAAGCCATAATGTTT
>JACWDR010000052.1 GCA_014653975.1 Pelagibacterales bacterium SAG-MED20 | reverse complement strand
TTTAAAAGGCGACATGTCAATAGTTGGACCAAGGCCTCATATGACTGATCATACTAAGCATTATTCTAAAGAAGTTCAAAATTTTATGCAAAGACATAAGTGTTTACCAGGTATAACTGGCTGGGCTCAAGTAAATGGATTAAGAGGCCCAACTGATGGAGAGGGCTTAATGAACAAACGTTTTCAACATGATTTATACTATATTAAAAATTGGAATTTAATGCTGGATGTATATATTTTAATTAGAACTGTTTTTGTAGTTTTATTCCAAAAAGTTGATTAAAAAAAATGAATATATTTGCTATTGGTGATGTTCATGGTTGTTTAAATGAATTAACATCGCTTCACAAAAAGATACTTACCCACGATAAGTTTGATGTAAAAAATGATATATTGGTTTATTTAGGTGATTATATTGACAGAGGTAGAGAGTCAAAAGGAGTCATAGATCAAATTCTTAAATTAAAAAATAATAAGATTCAAACCATAAATTTAATGGGCAACCATGATGAATTCATGATTGATTTTTTATTTAATAACAAAAATAATATTGAAAATTGGTTAAATTTTGGTCTTGATCAAACTCTTAGAAGTTATGGTATTGAAGTAGTTGATTTTATCAAAGATGGATTTGGTGATGATATAATTGAACAATTAAGAAAAACATTATTAAGTAAAATGAGTGAAGCGCATATTAATTTCTTTAAAAATTTAGAATTATCATTCTCATCAGAAAAATATTTATTTGTACATGCAGGAGTTGACCCAAAAAAAACATTAGAAGATCAAACAAAAGAGGATTTTTTATGGTCAAGATCAAAAGAATTTTTTGATAAAGATTTTAAATCAAAAAAAATCATTGTTCATGGTCATACACCTGAAAAAGAAATTGTTAATAATTCTTGTAGAATAAATATTGATACTGGATGCTATTTATTTGGCAATTTAAGCAGCGTTTGCTTAAGTGATAGTAGCGATAAAAGGATCTTTATTCATACTTTATAAAGTTAAAATATTATTCAATACAACCAATACTTGAAAAAATATCAGCATAGATTATAAATATATGTCAATTGATTCTAAATGGTTATGAAAATATATTCGATAAAAGAAATAGTAAAAGCTACAAATAATTTTTTAAAACCTGAAGCAGAAAATTTATATAAAAAAAATAAAAAAACAGAAAAAATAAATTTACCACCTGAAACTGAAAACATAATAGTTGAAGCTGAGAAAAGTATTTTAAAAA
>JACWDR010000051.1 GCA_014653975.1 Pelagibacterales bacterium SAG-MED20 | reverse complement strand
AAAAGTAAAAATTGCTTTTTTTGCAGCAGGTGGAAAAATTTCAGAAAAATATGCCGAAAAAGTTGCCAAACATTCAATAGTAATTGATAATTCTAGCTTTTTTAGAATGGACCAAGATGTCCCCTTAATTGTTCCACAAGTAAATGCTGAAGCAGTCAAAAGTATGAGAAAAAACATAATAGCAAATCCAAATTGTTCTACTGCACAATTAGTAATTGCTCTAAAACCATTGCATGATTTATTTAATATCGAAAGAATAGTTGTTTCTACTTATCAGTCAGTATCTGGTGGAGGAAAAGCTTCAATGGATGAACTGATTGATCAAACAAAATTATTTTTAGAGAATAAGTCTATAAGGTCAAAAAATTTTACAAAACAAATAGCATTTAATGCTATTCCCCACATAGATATTTTTGCTGATGATGGCTATACAAAAGAAGAGTTAAAAATGGCTAATGAGACTAAAAAAATTTTAGATCAAAATATAGAACTAACAGCAACTTGTGTAAGAATTCCAGTTTTAATTTCACATGCTGAATCAGTAAATATTCAATTCGAAAAACCATTTACTATAGAAAAGGTTGAAGATGCTCTAAATAAAGCTGATGGATGCAAGATTCATGACTCAAGAGAAGATGGTGGATACAGCACGCCAGTTGAAGCAACCGGCAAAGACGAAACATTTATTTCAAGAATTAGAGAGGATAAAACTAATAAAAATACTTTAAATCTCTGGATTGTATCTGATAATCTTCTTAGAGGTGCAGCTTTGAACTCTGTAGAAATTGCTGAAACATTAATTAAATATAATTTATATGAAAAACAATAATCCTTTATCACCACATATTCAGATTTACAGGTGGCATATATCTTCTTTGGTTTCTATATCTCATAGAATCACAGGAATAATAAATGTTATTGCTATAACCATCATTTGTGGTTGGGTAGCTTCTTTGATGTTGGGAGAGATAAATTATGAGTTAACTAAATTATTTTTACAATCTAATTCAGGAAAGTTTTTAATTTTAGGTTTAACTTGGTCATTTAGTTTTCAAATATTAAGCGAGATAAGACATTTATTTATGGATCTTGGATATGGTTTTGAATTAAGAACTACAAGGATAACAGGATTTGTTGTTATTTTTGGATCTTTTTTATTAACTGTTTTAATTTACCTTTTAGGAAAATAATTTTATATGAATAACGTAACTAAAAAATGGATATATTTAAAAACAAGCTCTGCAATTTTAATACCTTTAATGGCTTGGTTTATTATAAATTTAGTCTCTA
>JACWDR010000050.1 GCA_014653975.1 Pelagibacterales bacterium SAG-MED20 | reverse complement strand
TTGTCTTTTGATTTCTCTTTTACTTTAGTAAAATCAAAATCTAGTTCAACATCACTACTTCTGTTTAACATAATAAAACGAGTCGCATCTTTTCCAACTTCAGAAATTAAATCTTCTACTGTGATATAATCACCTTTTCTTTTTGACATTTTAAAAGGTTTTCCATCTTTTATTAATTTTACAAGTTGGCTAACTTTACAAGTTAATTTATTTTTAGAGTCAGATAAAGCTTCCACTACAGAAGTAATTCTTTTAATATAACCAGCATGATCCGCACCAAGAATATTTATAAGTTTATCAAAATTTCTATCTAATTTATTATTATGATATGCAACGTCGCTTGCAAAATAAGTCCAAGATTGGTCTGTTTTTTGTAAAGCTCTATCTTTATCATCACCAAATTCAGTTGATTTAAATAAAAGTTGCTCTCTTTCTACCCAATTATTATCTTTTTCATTCTTCGGAGCTTTAATTTTTCCTTTATATACTAAATTTTTTTCTTTTAGTTTTTTAATAACTTTTATAACTTCATTTTTTTTTACAATTTCAGTTTCACTAATAAATTTGTCGTGGGTAATTCCTAAATTTTGTAAATTTCCTTTTATTAACTTAATCGATTCTGCGACAGCTAATTCTGTAAGTTTTTTTGAGATATTATCAAAATTATCAAATTTAATTTCTTTGTTTTTATTAACAATATTTTGAGCAATATCTATGAGATAATTACCTGGATATAAATCTTTATTTTCTATAGGAAATTTTTCATTATTCAAAATTTCTCTAATTCTCAAAAAAATAGATTTTGTAAAGTTTATAATTTGATTGCCATAATCATTCACATAATATTCTTTTGAAACATCATGATTATTAAAAATAAGAATGTTTGAAATAACATCGCCTAATATAGCACCTCTACAGTGACCAACATGCAAAGGTCCTGTTGGATTTGCTGAAACAAATTCTATTAAATATTTTTGTTTTTTTTCGTTAGTATTAACACCAAAAGTTTTATTATTAGAATTAACTTCTTTAATAAAATTATTCCAAAAAATTGTCTTAAGTTTTATATTTATAAAACCAGGTTTTGCTACTGAAATACTGTCTATATCATTATCGTTCTTTTTAATAAACTCAACTATTTGATCAGCTATATCAAGAGGTGATTTTTTGTTTATTCTGGATAAAACCATTGAAATATTCGTTGAGATATCACAATTAAAATTTGCTGGAGGTATATCTACATTAACTCCATCTAAATTTTCTGGTAATTCAATCTGACCGTCTTTATTTAGGGTTTTAACTAAATTAATAATCTTATCTAAGTATAAATCAAAAATATTC
>JACWDR010000005.1 GCA_014653975.1 Pelagibacterales bacterium SAG-MED20 | reverse complement strand
CAATTATTCCTCCTACAACATTTTTAGGTGTGGTTAGTAAAAAAGCTAAAAACAAACCTATAACTAAAAAAATAGAAAAAAATAATAAAGTATCTGTCCAACCATATTCAACTAATGACATTCTTGTAAATAATGGAGAAACAAAATATCCAAAAGAACCTGCGGCAGTAACTATACCTGTTGCTATTGTTCTATTTGAAGAGGGAAAGTGCTTAGAAACTACTGAAACTGGGATACTGACAGCAGTAGCACCGAGGCCAATACCAATTAAAATTCCCATGTTTACTATAAAGTAAAAACCCTTATTAAAACCTGAATATAAAAGAAGTATACCTAAGAGATAAAAAGCAAAACCTATAAATACTGCAATATGGCCTCCATATTTATCGGTTACAATTCCAAACCATGGACCAAACAAACCCCAAAGAAACATTTGAAGACCAATAGCAAAGCTGAATTGCCTTAAAGTAATTTCTAAATCCAGCTCAAAATCAAAATAAAACATTCCAAATGTTTGTCTTATTCCAAGAGAAATAATTACAATTAAGCAAGCCGAAATTAAGGTAATTAAAGCAGATTTACTTTTGATTAATTTTTCAGAACTCATTTAATGAGTTTAAGAGATTTTTTTAAATCTTCAATGAGATCTTTTGGGTCCTCCAAACCAATGTGCAATCTAACTAAATGTTCATCTTTAGGTAATTTCATGAAGTTTCTATTTCCTGTTTCTCTAAATTCTTGATGTAATGCTAAACTTTCAAATCCACCCCAGCTATAACCATAACCAAATAACTTAAGAGAATTAACAAATTTTCTAACTGAATTTATATTTTTTGATTTAATTTTTAAACCCATTAGTCCAGAAGCACCCGAATAGTATTTTTTCCACATTCTAAAATTAAATGAATCTTTTTTATATGGATATAAAAGTTTAATATTTTTATATTTAGATAAAAAACCTGCAATTTTTTTTGCATTTTCTTGATGTCTATCTAATCTAACATCTAAGGTTCTTAGTCCTCTTGTAATTAAATAAGCATCATCCGGCCCTAATCTTAATCCAGTAATTCTCTCTGCTGTTTTTACTTTAGAAAAAACCTTTTTATTCACAGCTAAACTTCCCCCCATCACATCCGAGTGACCAGAATAATATTTGGTTGCTGAGACAATTGACATATCAAAGCCAAATTTTATTGGTTTAAAAAAATAAGGTGTTGCCCATGTATTATCAATTGCTGTTAAAATCTTATTTTTTTTTGCTATAGAAATTATTTTACTTAAATCTTGAAACTCAAATGAGTTACTTCCAGGATTTTCGACAAAAATTAATTTTGTTTTATTAGTTATATTTCTTTGTAATGTTTTTAAATTGTGAGGGTTATAAAAAATTGTTTTTATATTAAATTCTTTTAAAAAATCTTGTGTTAAAAGACGGGTGGGATGGTATACAGGATCAGCGCAAATGATTTCATCACCTGGGCGTACAACACTAAAGATTGCCAGAAAAACTGACCCAAATCCAGTTGGTGTTGTAAAAACATGATAGCTTTCCTCCATCTTTGTAAGAATTTTTGATAAAATATGAGTAGTTGAAGTTCCTTGTCTACCATAATCAAAATGACCACCAGTAGGATCTTTTTTTGCCTTATTTTGCATTTTTCTAATATCCTGCATGGATTTAAAAATAATAGTTGATGCTCTAACTACCGGAGGATTAACTGACTGATTATGGTAATCTTTTGCAGTATGTTTCAGAAAAGTTTTAAAAGATTTAACCATAAAAAATTTGATAAGTGATCATGAGAATGCTATATCCCTGCCATTACGTCAATAAAATTATAAAATAGGAAAACATGGGATACCCAAAAAAACATAGAGGTCGAAGAAAACAAGGCTCTAAAAAACGAAGAGCAAAAAGAAAAAATAAGAAAAAATAGTTTTTTAATGGACAAGATCCTTAAAGTAAAATCTATTAGCATATGGATATTTCTAATACCATTTATATCAATAAATACTTGTCTTTTATTAATATTAGAGTTTCAATGGATATTTCCTAACCAAGAGGACATAATACACAATACATTCCCTTACTTTGATGGTGGAGCCTCAATAAGTAGGACAGTAAGACCCTATCCAAGCTGGTTAATATTTAAACCTGCAATGTTTTTAACTTCATTTTTATTAATTAAATATTGGTATTTAAATAGAGATATAATAATTCGTTTAAATAAAGATCACAAAAACCTTAAAAAAATTATTTTTTTTGGTGTTGGCTCCGCTATTGCATTAACTGTTCATTCTATATTTCTAGGAATTAAGTTTGACAACGATTTATACAAATTATTTAGAAGAGTTATAATGCTTTCTTTTATTTTATTTGAAGTTGCAGCTCAAGCCTATTTAGTTGCAACATTCTATTCTTTTAAAGATAAAATAAACAAATATATAAATAAAAATGTTTTGAAAATTAAATTATTATTAGTATCATTATTAATCATAGTTGCAATAATATGTGTGCCAATAATTAGTTGGCCAGGTGATAAATTTAAATTTTTAAAGCACTTATTAGAGTGGGACTATTTCCTAGGTGTTATAACTTTTTATTTATTAACTTTTTTTATGTGGAAAAAAAAAATTAATTAATTTTTTATCCATCCACCACCAAGTACTTTATATCCTAAGTTATTTTTAGAATAAAATACACATGCTTGACCTGGAGCAATTCCCTGCTCTTCTTCTAACAAATTGACATTTGCTGAAGTGTCTTTAATCTCTATCTTAGCCTTGATTAGTTTTCCTGTTGATCTTACTTTTACAAATAACTCTTTTTCAAAATCTTTCTTATCATTGGTTATAATATTTAAATTTTTCAAATTTATTTGTGTTTTTATTAAATTTTCTTTTTCACCAACTATTATTTCATTAGTTTCAGCAATAATTTTAATTACATAAAGAGGATTTTTATCTGAAATCTTAATTCCTTTTCTTTGTCCAATGGTATAATTAATAATTCCATCATGAACACCTACGACTTCACCTTTTAAATTTTTGATATTTCCTTTGTTGAATGAGTTTGGTCTAAATTTTTCTATTACTGATGCATAATTACCATTTGGTACAAAACAAATGTCTTGACTGTCTGGTTTATCAGCTACATTAAGATCGAGATCTCTTGCTATACTTCTTGTTTCGTCTTTAAGTAAATTACCTAATGGGAATCTTAAAAAATTAAGTTGTTCTTTTGTCGTATTGAATAAAAAATAACTTTGATCTCTATTTAAATCTATACCTCTATACATCTCAGTATTATGATCATTCGTTATACTTTTGACGTAATGACCTGTGATTAATGCATCTGCTTTTAAATTTTTTGCCTCTTGAAATAAGTCGGTAAATTTGACTGTCTGATTGCACTGAACACATGGTATTGGAGTTTCTCCATTTAAGTAACTATCTATAAAATTATCTATTACACCTTCTTTAAATTTGCTTTGATAATAAAGTATTTTATGTTCAATTTTTAACTTATCAGCCACTCTTTTAGCATCCATGATGTCTTGACCTGCACAGCATTGTTTAGATTTAGAAGTCTCTTTTGAGTCGTTGTAGAGTTTTAAAGTTATGCCTATAACGTTGTAACCTTCTGTCTTCATCATGGCAGCAACTGTTGAGGAGTCTACACCACCAGACATCGCAACAACTACTAAGGTGTCTTTAGGTTTTTTTGCTATGCCAATTGAATTTAATTTTGTCATATTTAATGATATTTATTCATATATTTAATATAAGTAAATTAAATGATTTTAGATTATGAACCAGGCGACAAAGTCACTAATCCCAAGAGTAAAGATTGGGGGATAGGTCAAGTTCAATCAATAATAAATGGTAAAATAACTGTTAATTTTGAAAATGTTGGAAAAAAAGTAATTAATTCTGAGGAAATTAAATTAGAGAGAGTCAATAAATGAATTTAGAAGAATCAAAAAAAATAACACTTTCATTGATAGACACATTCAATACTGCAGGAGATATTGCTTTAAGAATAAGAATTACTGGATTAAAAAAAAATATAAAATCAGACAATACACCTGTTAGCAATGGAGATATAGAAGTTAATAAAATATTAACAGAAAAAATATCTTCTTTAACACCAAATATTCCGATCATTTCAGAAGAAACCTCGTCTCATAGGGATGATAAAAATTTAAAAGATTTTTGGTTAATAGATCCAATTGATGGAACAAAAGAATATATAAATAATAGAGATGAATTTACGCTAAATGCTGCACTAATTATAAATAAAAAACCAGCAATAGGAATTATTACTGCACCAGCTAAAAAAAGAATTTTTTATTCTTACGGTGTATCTAATAGTTATGAATTAGAAAATAATAAGGAAATAAGATTAATAGATCAAAAAAAAAAATCTAAAGAAATTAAAGCAGTAACTTACTCAGATAAACTTAGACCAGATATCATTGAAATTCATAAAAGATATAACATTACTGCTTTACAAAAAATGAAGAGCTCAATAAAATTTTGTTTAGTTGCTACAGGAGAATTTGATTTGTATGCAGCAGAACCAAGAGCAAGTGAGTGGGATATTGCAGCTGGACATGCCATATTAGTACATGCAGGAGGTGAAGTAACTGACTTCGATGGTAATGAAATTTATTATGGAAAACCAGGATTTAAAAATCCAAGTATAATCCTAAAAAATAAAAATATTATTTGATGGATGAACAATTAAGAATAATACTGATTATAATAGTTTCAGTATCAATATTTGGTTTATTAATATTTGTTTTTGTTAAAAACTATATTAGAAATAAAATTAACCTCTTAGCTGAAGAAAAGAAAAAAAAGTTAAAGTAATTTAATTATTTTAATATAATCATTTTTATCGATATCCATTATTCTTTTAGAAGTTTCGAAATCAAAGCCATTTCTCGCAAGAAGTGAAATATCTTTTTTATAAAATAAGGGTCTATTGTCTTCAGCTCTTGCAGGTCCAATTCTTTTTTTTTTACAAATTTTAATACCCGAAAAGAAATCTTGATCAGAGTTATCTTCTTTAATTTTATCTATAGTCTCTTTTATATAATTATCATTTATACCTTTGCTAAATAAATAGCTTCTAATTTTATTAATAGAACTGCCCCTTTGTATTAAGCTTCTCGATTTACTTTCTGAATAAAATTTATCACTAATAAATTTACTTCTTTCAAGATCAACTAGAACAACATCAATTAGATCAGTAATGTCTTGTTTTTTAACATTAGGTACTTTAGCTTTAAGATATTTTTTTAACAGATAAGTTCTTAATTGTTGCCTGGATGGAGCATATTTTTCAATATAAGCAAAAGAAAGATTCCTCATTTCTTCAATGGTTACTTCTAATGTTTTTTTTCTATTTCTCATAGGAATCATGATATCTTGTAATATAATATATTAAAAAATGATCGAGCAAATTTATACATACTTTACAATAGATACTGTTTACATATGGTTAAATTTGGGTGTTTTGCCCTTTTGGTTTGTATTAATAGTTTTTCCACAATCACATATATCAAGATTTTTTATTACTTCGATTTTCCCCTTACTCATTTTAAGCTTATCATATGTATACTTACTATATGTTGCTTATTTGGATGGTTATGATTTTTTACAAAATTTCAAACTCTATTTAGGATTAATAGAGATTACTAATTTATTTGAAAACCAATTGTTTTTGGTTTTGTTTTGGGTTCATTTTCTAGCTATAAATTTATTTTGTGGTGGCTGGATTGTGAAAGACTCTCAAATGTATGGTGTAAATAGATTGTTACTATCTTTACCGCTAATAATTACATATTTGATTGGTCCAATGGGTTTAACTATTTATTGGGTTATAAGAATATTTTATGCAAAAAGATTAAGTCTGTATGACTAAATCAATAGATTTTTATTTTGATTTTATTAGCCCCTATTCTTATTTTGCTCATAAAAAAATAAAGATTATCAAAAAAAATAAAGATATTATTTTTAATTATAAACCAATTCTTTTAGGTGGCCTTCATAATTTACAAGGAATAACTGCACCAGCTTTTATCAAACCCAAGCTAAAACACATGATTAGTGATTGTGATTTAATTGCTAAAAAAAATAATTTTAATTTTACGTGGAACTCAAGGTTTCCCATCAACTCTTTAAGTATTATGCGTGGCTATATATTCATTGAGACTAATGTTAAAGATTCATATCTAGATATAATATTTGAAGCTTACTGGAAAGATAATCAAGATATTTCTGATGAAGAAATTTTAAAAAAATTACTTGGGAAATGTAAAATTGACTCAAATAGTTTTTTTGAAGGTATAAAAAACCCAAAAGTTAAAAATGAATTGAAAAAAATTACAGAAAGTGCACATGATAAAGAAATTTTTGGTGCACCTTCATTTCTTGTTAATAGTAAAATATTTTGGGGACAAGATAGATTGGAGTTCGCTTTAAATGAATATTTCAAATAATTTAAACTATTTTAAAATCACTCTTACTGATAGCTGCAAAGCCACCGTCTATATGTGAGACTTTCTCAAAACCCATTTCTTTTAATGTTTTAGTTGCAAGAGCAGACCTAAGTCCTCCAGCACAAAATAAAACCATTTCTTTACTCATATCTAATTTTCCACTTTTAAAATAAGGCCCCTCTTGATCCATCCAAAATTCTAGCATTCCTCTTGGTATATGGTTAGAGTTTTCAACTCTACCCATTTTGTCTAATTCACCTTTTTCTCTAATATCAATTAAGTTGCACTTTCCATCATTAAATAGTTTTAAGGCTTCATCTGGGGTAATAGTATTTATTTCTTTAAGAGCATTTTGTACTAATTCTGATGATGATTTAATATTCATTTTTATTAATTTTTTAAGATAAAAAGTTATATAATACAATATCATTTTGATATATGAAAATTAAACAGATCAATAAAAAAAAATCATTTTTAGACAAATTTTTTATAAAATTAATAAGAAAATTTGGATATGAGATAATAGATCAAGCAAATTTGTATATCCCTTCAAAAAATCTTGGAGCAAGTGAAAATTTAAGCGAAAGTGGAAAACAATCAATAAGCATACCAATTGGAAAAACTGAGATTACAAGAAAAGTAAAAAGCCTCACTATCATAATTAGATCTTATACGTTTGGGGATGTTGATGACAGTAAAGTAATGTTAGATCAAAATAAAAAACGAATATTTGATTTACCTAAAATTGAGTACACTTTAAGAACTATCAAATCAATTATTAAATCTTGTGAAATAGCAAAAAAATCTTTTAAAGATGTAGATATTAAGATTATTATTACTGATGATAAATCTAAAAAAGAAAGTTTAAATAAAATTGATAAGATTCTTAAAGCGAGTGATTTAAATACAGAACTTATTAATCTTAAAGAAAATGAATTTAATGACCAAATAAAAACAATTGACACGAAAGGAGAGAGTATTTCAAAAATATGGTCTCTAATATGAGAAATTTATTTAAATCTATAGAGATTGCTGCAACCGAAAATACAGATTTATTTTATTTTTTAGAAGATGATTATATTCATACAAATGAAGCTATAACTGAGATGCTTTTTACCTATGAAAAAATTAGCTCTCAATTAAATCAAGAACTTTTTTTATGTCCAGCTGATTATCCTTATTTATATTCTTCTATAGATAATACAAAAATATTTTTTGGAAATATGAGACATTGGCGGTCAGTTAATGAGACATTGATTACTTTTTTAACTAGTAAGAATATGATTAATAAATATCTGACTGAACTTAAATTGATGGCAACTGTAAGACATCACCCAATGGAACTTAAGTTACACGAGATATATAAAAAAGAATATTGCATTTCTCCAATACCTGCTTTAGCAATGCATGCTACTAATATTAATTCAACTTATGGATTACCACCTAACTTTGATTGGAAAAAAGTTTGGGATGAAAATCAATAAATCTTCAAAAATTATGATTCTTGATTTTTCCTTAAGTGAAAATGGAGCCCTTTGTGTAAGCAGATATGAGACAATCTTATTTGCAAAGGACCATGGCATTGATGCTAAAAATGAATATTGTTTAGCTCTTAAGAAACAATTTTAAATGGATCAAATACTACCTGCTATTTATATGATAGGAGTTTTTTTGTTAGTTCTTCCTGCTTTTTTAAATTCTAACTCTAAGTTAAGACAATTTTTAACTAATCTTACTATTTGGATTATTATAGTTCTTATAATTTTGACTCTTATGAATATTTTTTGACGATAAATAAAAAAAATTTCAGAATAAATTTTTCTTTCATTTAAAAAAAGGCCCCAATTAAGGGGCCTATTTATTAACTTATAGAGAGAGTTAAGTTATTTTGTTTTAGGGGAACTCTGTGGGTAGTACAAAGTTCCCCTATATCTTAAGATTAGTCTCTAATTGCGTAAGCAATTACACCTGTTTCAGTAACGTCGGTACCTTTGGTTTCGCCTTCTTTACTCAACCTTAAACCAACAGTTGCTTTCATAGTGCTAAATACAATGTAAGCTATTATAAACACAAATATGTTTACCGATAGCACTCCAATTAACTGTGTACTAAACACAGCATCAGAGTTTGTAGCAGGAACTATTAAAGTTCCCCAAATACCTGCAAATAGGTGTGCGGGTATTGCACCAACTACATCATCGATTTTTAATGAGAATAATAGTTTAGTTCCATAAACCACAATTAAACCACCCACTGCACCAATTAAAATTGCTGCTTGGGGTGATGGAGCTAATGGTTCGGCTGTGACAGCAACTAATCCACCAATACACCCGTTTAACATTTGAACTACATCTGTTTTACCAAAGTGTAATCTTGTAATAATAGCGGCACCAATTACTCCGCCGGCACCTGCTAAAAATGTATTTATAAAAATAGTTGATACAGCAATTGCATCGTCAGCCGTACCCATTGCCAGTTGTGATCCACCATTAAATCCAAACCAACCTAACCAAAGAACAAATACTCCTAGGGTTACAAGAGGTATCGATGATGCCGCGAATGGCTTTAACGGAGTTGGTAAACCAGACTTAGTAAATCTTCCTAGTCTAGGACCAATAATTATTGCACCAGCTAATGCTGCAGCGCCTCCAGTTGAGTGTACTAACGTTGAACCAGCAAAATCAGAAAAACCAATAGAAGCTAACCAGCCTCCACCCCACTGCCAACCCATTACGATTGGATAAATAATTCCTGAAAGTATTGCTGCAAATAAAAAAAATGGCCACAACTTAATTCTTTCGGCCATAGTTCCTGATACAATTGAAACAGTTGTAGCACAAAATACCATTTGAAAATACCAATCTGAACCATCAGAATACCCAGTGTCAACTGCACTTGAGTCTGACCAAGGTATAAATTTACCAATATAACCACCTTCTGGTATTCCATACGCTAGATTATAACCCACCATCCAGAACATTATTCCTGAAATTGATAATAAACCGATATTTTTTGCACAAATTACAGATACACTTTTTGATGTAACCATTCCAGATTCTAACATTGCAAATCCTGCAGCCATAAAAAATACTAAGAAACCACAAATTAGAAATAACAATGTATTGAAAATAAACCCTACTTCAGCAGAAACAGTTGTTTCTGCCATACCTACGCTACTCATATTTAATAAGAATATTAAACTTATAAGTGGCATGCTTATTTTTTTTATTAATTTTGTCATTAAGACCTCCTGTTTATAGGTTTAGTTATATTCAGGACTTGATAAAAGACTAATGCTGATATGAAAAAAGAGTTATGCAGTATCTGCATATACTAACAGCCTTATTACATTTCTGTAAAAGGCTGTTAACTAATTTAAAACTTAATTTATTTATTAAATACTTCTTTAAGAGCTTTAGCTGGTAAAAATTTAACTTTTTGAGATGCACCAATTTGAATTTGCTCTCCAGTTCTTGGGTTTCTTCCAACTCTTGCTTTTCTTTTAGCTACTTTATAAGTGCCAAATCCAGCAATTTTAACTGAATCGTCACCTTTTAAAGCATCTAGAATTGTATTTGTAATAGTATCAAAAGTACGTTCTGCATCAGCTTTACTCAGGTTAAGAGAACCTGAAAGTTTAGCTATTAATTGTTTTTTGTTCATTTTTAGCTCCGGTTTTAATGGTTATTTTCATATAATTTACATAAAAGCCCATAAATCAAGCATTTTATTAGTGTTATTAACTTTAGAGAACACAATATATTGTTATTTATCAAATAAGTACTGATTTTAAAGGATTATTTGATTTTAAAAAAAGTTAATTAATTAGAATATACCAACATCTTTTAGGTCATTAAAGGTTGTAAAAAACATCAATGACAATAATAAAAATAATCCGATTCGAAAAAATCCCTCTTGAGTTTTTTGAGACAAAGGACGTCCTAATACTTTTTCAATACCATAAAACATTAAGTGTCCACCATCTAACATTGGGATCGGGAACAAATTAATCAACCCTAAGCTAATTGAAATATAAGCCATTAGACTAATAAATGGTAAAATACCAAATTCTGCAACTTGTCCACTGATTTTTGCTATCCTGATTGGACCACCTAATTGTGAGCTGTCACCAGATCCAATTATCATGCTTCCAATATATTTAAGAGAAGAAACACTTACGTAATAAACTTCATTTACTGCGTAAAATAAAGCTTTAGCTGGACCGAGCTTAACATGATTTACCTCATTATTGTATGCTCCAAGTTTAATACCTACCATACGTTTATTAACTTTATTACCTAGGTTATCTTCACTTTTAATAATATTAGGTTTTACTTTAAATGATAAATTTTGATTATATCTACTAATAGTAAAGTTGATAAATTCGTCTGTAGACATCATAATAAATTTTGAAACTTCCATGATGCTTTTTACTTTGTTGCCATCAATTGAAACAATAATATCGTTATTTTTAAGGCCTGCTACCATTGCAGGACTATCTTTTTGAACTTCATTAATAACGGCAGGAGTAAAATCTTTTCCTGCGAATGTATAAATAGAAAAAAATATAAAAATAGCTAATAAAAAGTTGGCTAATGGTCCACCAAATACTATTAAAGCTCTTTGATATAAAGGTTTTAAAACAAACAATTTATCCTGATCTTCTTTATTGTAATCTTTTATAATTTTTTCATTGTCCGCTTGGCTATAAACATTTCTATCCCCAAAAAATTTAACATACCCTCCAAGTGGTATAACGCAAACTTTCCAACGTGTACCTGATTTATCATTCCAGCCAAAAATTTCTTTACCAAATCCTATTGAAAAATCTGTAACACCAACACCATAACGTTTAGCAAAATAATAATGTCCATATTCATGAATAAATACTACAACAACGATTAAGGCTATGAAGGGTAATATGTAAGACAGCATAATTTAACTTATAATAATATTTCTAGTTCAAAATTCTAACTTTTAATATTGTAACCTTTTTTAAGTAGTATTGTAACCATGATAACACAAATTACTAAAAAAAATACCATTGAAGTAATACTTATCCAAATATTAAAATCTGAAACTCCATAAAATGAAAATCTCAATCCATCTATTAGATAAACTACAGGATTAAAATAAGATATTGTTTGCCAGATTGAAGGTAGCATATCTAAAGAATACAAACTTCCACCTAAGAAAACCATGGGTGTAATCACTAATGATGGAATTATGGACATTTGTTCAAAATTTTTGCTAACAACACCAATTAAAAATCCAAACAATGCAAATGTAAACGATACTAAAAATAATAAAAATATCATTAACATTGGATATTTAACTGTTACATCAGCAAAAAATGAAGCTGTAACAAAAATTACAGCACCAACAATTAGTGTTTTAGTAGCTCCAGCTCCAACAAAAGCTAAAACAGTTTCAAGCGTTGAAATAGGTGCTGCTAAAATCTCGTTAATAGTTCCATTAAACTTTGGAAAAAATATTCCAAACGAAGTATTACTTATTGATTGAGTTAATAATGTTAACATTAATAAACCTGGCACAATGTACGATCCATAGCTAACACCATCAATTTTTTCGATATAACCTCCAATGACTGAACCAAAAACAATAAAATACAATGATGTAGATATTACAGGTGAGAGAATAGACTGACCTATGGTTCTTAAAAACCTATTCATTTCATGAGCATAAATAGCTTTAAAGCCATAATAATTAAACTTCATTATTTTCCTTTACTAAATTAACAAATATTTTTTCTAGAGTACTTTGTTCAGTTTTTAAATCTTTTAACTTTAAACCAGTATCTTTTAAATCTTGTAATAAATCAGTAATACCAGTTTTTTCAGCTTGAACATTATAAGTATAAATTAAAGACATATTATTTTCATCGATATTCAAATTATATTTAGATAATCCATCTGGAACTTTTATAATTTTATCCTGTAGTTCAACTGTTAGTTTTTTATGACCCATTTTCTTAATTAATTCTTTTTTATCTTCTACAACAATAATTTCACCTTGATTAATCACAGCTACTCGGTCAGCAATAGCTTCGGCCTCTTCAATGTAATGTGTTGTTAAGATAATAGTTACACCAGTTTTTCTAAGTTCATCAACAACCATCCACATATCTCTTCTTAGCTCAACGTCTACTCCAGCTGTTGGTTCATCAAGAAATAGTATTTTGGGTTCATGCGACAAAGCTTTAGCAATTAAAACTCTTCTCTTCATTCCACCTGATAATTCCCTCAATCTTTGATCTTTTTTATCCCACAAGCTTAAATCTTTTAAAATTTTTTTAATGTATTCTGGCTTTGGTGATTTTCCATACAACCCTCTAGAATAAGACACAGTATCAAAAACAGTTTCAAAAGACTCTAAATTTAATTCTTGAGGCACAAGACCTATTCTTGATCTTGTTTCACGATAATCTTTTATAATATCAAAACCATCAACAGTGACTGTTCCAGAAGTAGGTTTAACGATTCCACAAATAATACTAATTAAACTTGTTTTACCTGCGCCATTAGGTCCAAGCATTGCAAGGATTTCACCTTGTTTTACTTTAAGGCTAAGATTCTTAAGAGCTTTAAAGTCATTGTCATAAACTTTGGATAAACCATTAATAGTTATTTGAATTTCAGACATTTGTTAAGATGTATATAGTTATTAATACACCTTTTACAAATTATTAGATCTATTTTTTAGATCCTGTTATTTTCCAGAATACCATTGGTAAAAATGTTGCGACAATAAAAGATAAAAACAACAATGATTGGGACACAAAAGCTGGAAAAGTATCTGGTGGTAAAATTATACCTACTAGTAAGCTCTTTGAAAAATCAGGAGCTGGGAATAAAAGAAACCCACCGATTAAACCAATAATGATTGAGATATATGCCGTTTTTTCATTCAACTTCTTGTTATAAAAGCTATAAAAAATAGTTAGGACAAACGCACAACAAAATAGATCAGCTAATAAAAACAAGTATAAAACACTAAATCCTTTTGAAGCAATTACAAAAGTCACAATAGATAGTATTACTGTAAAATATTTTGAAAGAGTTAAGTAATTAGTTTTCTTTTCTAAATTTAAAGTAGCTTTACCATCAACTACTATTAAACTTGATATAGCATTAACTAAGGTATCTATCGTACTAATTGTTAAAGACACACCAAAAGTCACAATTATCAATGATAAAAATTCTTTCTGCCCACTTAATAATAGAGAGAAGAAACCAAGATCAGGGACGACTTTTGGATCAGCAGATATCGCAACTAAACCACTAAAACCCATAAAAAAGACAATCGGAACAATTATAATAAATGAAACAATTAAACTTTTCTTTAAAACGTCATTATTTTTAGCAGCATAAACTCTTTGCCAATTTCCTTGATGAAAGAGATTGGTTGCTGCAACTGCAATAAAAAAAGTTAATCCTGCTGTATAATTTGGAATGTAGGTAGCGCTTAATAAATGAGGATTTTTGTTTTTAATAAATGAAAAAGTAAACTGATCACCTGTAAATGATGTTACATAAAAAACTGAAATTAATAGTAAAGCTACAATTCCAATCATTTGAATATTATCTGTAAAAATTGAAGCTCTAAGTCCCCCATATAAAGTATAGGTAAGTGTTGCGATTAATGTAATCGAAGATGTGATCCAAAGTTCAGTTCCTGAAATATAGTTTATTAATATTGCAACAGCAGTAACTTCTGCACATAAAAAGACAAACATATAAAATACTGTCATTAGTAAAATGAGTTTAAATAAACTTTTACCAAATCTTATTCTTAAAAACTCAATTAGAGTTGATCCTTTGGAAAACTCATTTCTTATTTTTTTTCCAAGTGAAATTAAAAATATCATTGGAAAGGCAGTACCAAGTGCATAACCTATAACAGCGCCTATCCCACCCCATGTAGCTGCAGATGCAGGCCCAAATAAAATCCACGCACCAAGAGCAGAAGCAACTAAGCTTGTAGTTAAAGAAAAGAATCCAATATTTCTGTTGGCTGTTAAATAATTATTAATCCCTTGATATTTTTTAGAATAAATTAATCCTATAATTGTAAAGGTTAAGCTTATTGTTACGACAAGTGTTAATGATGTTGATTGACTTATAAAGTATGTTTTATCCATTATTTTCCCTTTCTGAATTACCGGACAGGTTATTAGGGTTTAATCTCAGTCAGTTACGACACCCCTGTAAGTTAATATAATTGAAAATTATATTTTATCATAGTAAAATTTTAAACTTATGCCCACTTATACTGTTACAAATGCAAATTTTAATTTAAAGGTGAAACAAAAGAATGAGATAGCAAAAAGTATCACAAAAATTCACAGTAATGTTACAGGGGCAAACACTTATTTTGCGCAAGTTATTTTTAATAAAACTAAAAAAAATGACCATTTTATGGGTGGTAAAAAAGTTAAGGAACCACAGATATTTTTATATGGTCAAATAAGAGCTGGAAGAACTAGTAAAATAAAAAAAAGATTAATCCTAGAATTAAGAGAAGCATTAATTAAAAAATCCAAATTAGATAAAACTCAAATATGGGTCTATATTTTAGATTTACCAAATTCACAAATGATTGAATATGGTGAAGTTCTTCCTGCGTCTGGTAGAGAAAGTAAATGGTTTAATAATTTATCATTTAAATTGAAAAAGAAGCTTTTAGCATTAGAATCTTAATTATAAGTCTACTTTTTATTTTCTAAAATCTCCAATGGAAGTGGAGCTTCTGGGTATTTTTCTTTACATAATTTTTCATAGTTTTTGCAAAGAGTACTTATAGTGTCATATGCTTCATCCTTAGAAGTTAAAAACCTAATAAGAGTATCTCTCTCTAATTCAATTTCTTTAATATCTGCTCCAGTTACATATTCACCTGTCTCAACTTCCCAGTAAGTATCATTTAATTCTTCAATTTTTAAATTATTAAGCTTACTTTGAAGTTCAATGATAATTTCATCATCAGTTTTACTATTTTTCATAGGAGAGTTTGCTAATTTTCCTAAACACTTATCTTTAAGATCATCTAAAAAAGTGTTGTAAGGTTTACCTTCAACTAAACCTGCAAAGTGATTGCTTTCAAAATATTTACTAATCGCAGCATTAGTGGTTATTTTATTTTTCCCCTTTGCTACTGAAACTTGAACATAAACTTCTCGGCTTATGTATTCATTTAAATGTTCTTTTATTTTATTAGATAGCATTTTTTAAAAATTATTTATGATACAAATGTTAAAATTTCAATAAAAACATAAAAGGCAATAATACTCATAAATATTATTATAAATAAATTTATTTTATTCCAGATCTTATCATTTTGAAGATACTTAGATAATAATTTTGATAAATACCCAATTAAAAAAAAAAATAAAAATGATGCTATTGAAGCTCCTATTCCAAAATAATATTTATCAATTGTTAAAAAGTTTTTAGAAAAATTACCTAGAAAAAATACTGTATCAGAATAAACATGTGGATTTAAGTAGGTAAAAGCGAGAGTTTTAGTTATTATTCTTGATATAGAAATTTTTTTAAAATTTTTATTAAGAAAAATTTTATTCTTTTGAATAGAAATTTTACCATAAACAAAATGAGACAAGAATATAAATAAAAAAATATTTAAAATTAGCTCGATTGATGAATTAAAAAAGTTGCCTAGATATTGGAATAAAAAAATACCTAGAAAAATTAATATTAAATCTGATATAGAGCAAATAAGACAAACTAATAAAATATATTGTTTTTTTAAACCTTGTTCTATTACAAATATATTTTGTGCACCAATAGCTAAGATTAGACTAAGACCTGTTAAAAAACCTAATAATAAATAATCCATTAAGTTTGTTAAACTCTTTTCTTACCCTGAACAACTCTATCAAGAATTAAAGCAACAAATAGTATTGCTACACCAGCAAGAATTCCTTGTCCTACATTTGCATATTGTAAAGCTTCCAGAACATCTTGACCCAATCCTTTTGCACCAATTAAAGATGCAACAACTACCATAGCTAAACTTAACATTACTGTTTGATTTACACCTGCTAAAATTGAGGGTGTCGCCAAAGGTAAGTCTACTTTTCTAAGGAGATACCATTTTGATGCACCATAAGCTATTGCAGCTTCCCTAATTGTTTCAGGAACTCCTCTTAACCCCAAAACTGTAAGTCTTACTACTGGTGTACCACCAAATATCATTGTTATTATAACTGCAGCAACCTTTCCTGTACCAAAGAATGCAATAACTGGTATCATGAATACAAAAGCTGGCATTGTTTGCATGAAATCCATTATTGGTCTTATCATTGAATAAAATCTCTGACGTCTTGCACAATAAATTCCTAATGGAATTCCAATTACAATACTTAAAATTGCTGCAGTCCCCAACAAAGCAAGTGTTGTCATTGCTTTTACCCAAAAACCTAAAAAACCCATATAACATAAAAAACCAGTAGAATAAATTGCAGCTCTTGGCCCTGCTGACAAACCAGTTAAAGTTACAATTGCAGTTATAATAACTATCCATGGAGTTTTAACGAATAATAGTTCTAAGAAATCTAAAACAGATCTTATACCAATTGTTATTGCAGTAAATAAAGCATCTCCTTTAATTACAGCATAATTAAATATTTTTTCTACCCAGGCTATAGATGTTAATCTGATATCTGGATGAGTTGGAAATTCATTCATTATTACAATTAAACCAGGGAAACTATAATGAACTACAGAAAAAAACATAATTACTGAAGTAAAGGTAACGCTTAAAATATAATTCTTAGTTTGCATCCCCGGGCTTATTGATTTATCTGACAACCACTCTGAATACCTCTTTTCTAATTTAGAATTTGCAAGAACTCCCTGTACAGTCTTAATTGAAATTAATAAAATTATTCCAAAAATTGTGATCCAAATTGCAGAGGCTTCAATTCTATCAACTTCATTAATATAACCTTGCATAGCATCTTCTAATGATTTGATGTTTCTTTTGTAAACATCCACTTTATCTGGATTATTTATTATAGCTGCTTCTAGTTGTTTATTTCTAAAAGTAATAGTTGATTGGACTTGTTCAATTTTTTGAATAGCATCAGCCGTAATATTTCCAAATAACCCTCTTATTATTTGAACAACAGAAAAAGTTTCTATAATTAAAAAAGTTAAGGCCCAGTTCCAAATATTTCTCATTCCAAACCAAATTGGTCCTAGAATTGCTGCATAAACATTAAATGAAAAAGAAAATGTAGGTTTGCTTCCAATTTGTTGAAATTTATCAATATAATAATGAGGATTTGTTTTAACGAAATCTGTTATTAGTTCTGATCTTGATGGATTGTTAATTTGTTTATTCTCCATCACCACCCTCGATAACAGCTTTTAAAAGATCAGATTGGGAGACAACGCCAACAGTTTGATTTTGGCTATCATTGACTATTATTGGTTTATCTTTTGATGCAGAAGTTTCAATAAGTTTACTTAATAAATCATGTTCATTTACTGCCTCTAAATCATTAGATAATTTACCATTCTTATTTTCAAAAATTTCAACTGATTGCATAATTGATTTGGCCTGAACTACTTTTAATCTAGAAATTCCTTTTACAAAATCAGCAACATAATTGTCCGCCGGACTAACTACAATTTCTTCAGGTGTCCCTACTTGAATTACCTTACCATCCCTCATAATAGCAATTCGATGACCTACTCTTACAGCTTCATCAAGATCATGAGTAATAAAAACAGTAGTCTTTTTCATTTGTTTTGAAAGTTTGATAAACTCTGATTGTAATTGTCTTCTAATCAAAGGATCTAGAGCGCTAAAAGGTTCGTCCATTAATAAAAATTCTGGGTCTGCTGCAAGTGCTCTTGCAAGTCCAACTCTTTGTTGCATACCACCAGATAATTCGTGTGCGAATTTATTACCCCAACCTTGTAGTTCAACTATATCTAAAATTTTATTTGCTGCATCTAATCGGTTATTTTTACTTACACCTCTTATTTCAAGTGGCATAGCAATATTATCTAAAACAGATCTATGAGGCATTAAAGCAAAGTTTTGAAAAACCATACCTATTTTTTTATTTCTTAATTCTTGTAAATTTTCTCTATCAAGTTTCATTACATCTTGATTGTTAATCAAAATCTTTCCAGAAGTTGGTTCTAATAATCTATTAATATGTCTTACTAAAGTTGATTTCCCACTACCAGAAAGACCCATTACACAAAATATTTCTCCCTGCTTAACATCAAAAGAAACATCTGAAACACCAATAACTGAATTATATTTTTCTAAGGCTTCAGTTTTTGAAATTTTTTGATTTTGAATTGCATCTAATGCTTCACTAGAAGTATTACCAAATACTTTCCAAACATTTTCAATTTTAATAGCTGATTCAGACGAATCCATTTAAATCTCTTTTATTACAGGAAAATATACCCAGCAACTTTATATTGCCGGGTATAAATAATTTATTTAGATTAAAGACCTAACCAACCATCAACAGTTGATTTGTTAGCATCCATCCAAGCTCTTGCTACATCGGCTGGTTGTTTTTTTTCAACCGAAATAGCATATGCCATAGCAGAAACATCGTCTGCTGTTAATTGAAAGTTCTTAAAAAATTCAACGATAGCTGGTGATTTACTCTCTAAAGAGGTTCCCCAACCTATTTGAATTTGTTTAAGCGCATCTTTTGAAGCAACATAAGATTTTTTGTACCAATCAGCATCCTCTTTTGGTTGTACCATTTTGTATTTAGCTGGATCAAATTTTGGTTCTTCCAACATAACTACATCGGCCATACCCCAAATTGCATGTGGTTTATAACAATAAAATGCATAACCTTCACCTTTTTTAATTGAGTCAAGAACTCTTGCATTTTTAACAGCTTCAGCTGCTCTTATTGGTTCAATACCAGCATCATATAAACCATAGTCTCTTAATTTAACTTGGTTTACATTCGCAGATGCCCAACCATCTGCTCCAATCCAGAACTCACCTTTACCATTACCATCGCTATCCATTGCTTTAACAACTTCTGGTCTTCCTAAATCTTCAATTGCAGTGATATTCATTTTTTTTGCAAACTGCTGTGAAACACAATATCCTTGATTTCCTTCATATGGTTTACTACTTAATTTTAGAGTTCCTTTAGGAACTAAATCATTTGTGTAAGCTTGTTGATTTGGCAACCAAATATCAGGATGAACTTCAATTTCACCTTTACTTCTATCAATTGCTCCATAGATTGCAGTGTTGTTTCCAGGAACAAGTTCTGCTTCACCACCCATTTTGTCTGTTACAACTGCTGCTAATAAATTTGCAATAGCTGTTGCACCTGTCCAACCTGGATCTCCTATTTTAACTTTTTCAGCAAATGTTGAAAAAGTTGCAAATATAGAAATTAATCCGGCAACAAGTATACTTTTAATTATTTTCATTATTTCCCTCTCTATTTTATTTATATTTAAGATTAACTTAATTCTTTAAAGTAAGTCAAAGACAAATATGTGTTTATTTGCCCCTTTTATAATTATTATTGATGGCTAATCCAAATAGTTTTAGTTTGAAGGAAAGAATTTAAAGCTTCTGTTCCTTGATCTCGACTTAAAGAACCAGACTGTTTGTATCCACCAAAAGGAGTTTTTATATCTCCCTCGGAAAAAGTATTAATTGAAACAGTTCCGCAAGGAAGGCTTTTAGCCATATGAAATGCTCTATCAATGTCTTGAGTAAAAACACTTGCGTGCAGTCCATATTTGGAATTACTGGCAATTTTCAAAGCCTCTTCAGTATCATTTACTGTAAGAACACCTAGAACTGGACCAAAAATTTCTTCTTGAGCAATTACCATATTTTCTTTCAAATTATCAAATAAAGTTGGCTTAGCAAAAAAACCTTTTTTAGATTTCTCAGATACCCCACCAGATAACAGTTTTGCTCCCTCATCTATACCTTTTTGAATATAACCATCCACTGTAGCTAAGTGTTTTTTTGAAATCATCGAACCCATATTTGAACTTGGGTCTAAAGGATCCCCAACTTTAAGGTCCTTAACTTTTTTTGAAATTTTATCTAAAAATTCATCTTTAACTTTACTATGAATTAACTGTCTCATATTTGCAGAACAGTTTTGACCACCATTCCAAAAAGCAGAATTAATTGCGTTGTCAATTAAATCATCTGTTATTTTTGCATCTTCCAAAACTATAAATGGACTTTTTCCACCCATCTCTAGACCAATAGTTTTCAAATTACTTTCACCAGAATACTTCATAAAAAAAGCACCAACTTCTGTTGATCCTGTAAATGAAACAGCATCAACATCATTATGTCGTCCAAGGGCTTCACCAACATCTCCAAAACCAGGGATAACATTTAAAACTCCATCTGGAATTCCTGCCTCTTTTGCAATTTGGGCAACTCTTATTGCTGTAAGTGGTGTGTCTTCAGCTGGTTTAATTATAACTGAACAACCAGCAGCTAGTGCTGGTGCCATTTTCCAAACAGCCATCATTAAAGGGAAGTTCCAAGGAACAACTCCAGCAACGACACCTATTGGTTCTTTAACAATTAAACTTGTTAGTGAAGGTTCAGTTGGTCCAACTTTTCCAAAAACTTTATCAATTAACTCTCCATACCACTGAAAATGCATTGGTGCATCATTTGCAACTTCATTAATGCAATCCCCAATTAATTTTCCTGTATCGATACATTCTAAAACAGAATTCTCATCACCATGCTTTCTTAAAAGTTCAGCAAATTTCAATAAAACATCTTTTCTAAATTCTGGTGAAGTTCTTGACCAAACACCGCTATTAAATGCTTTTCTTGAAACTTTTACTGCTAAATCAACATCTTTATGATTACATTTTGAAACTGTACAAAGTTTTTCACCAGTTGCAGGATTTATATTTTCAAACTTTTCTCCATCAATAGCATCAACATACTTCCCATCGATAAAAGCTCTACCTTCAAATTTTATTTTACTTGCTATAGATTTATAATCAGAAGTCATTAATCAGCATTCGCAGTTAATGTTTTTATTTCTAAAATATTTTCGTTAGGGTCTTTCACAAAAAAAGTTTCTTGTTCATATTTAGTGCCTTTAAATCTTAAATAAGGCTCGTCATAATATTTTGCACCTTTTTCTTTCAATCTATTTTTTAGAGCATCAAAATCTTTTCTAGAAAGATGAACACCAAAGTGTGGGACTGAAACATTGCCCATATCAACATCATGTCTTTCACTGTCAAGCTTATGTTCACTTGCATGAAGAGTTAATTCATTTCCCCAAAAATCTACATCAGCCCACTCTTGAGCTGAATTATCCAATCTACAACCTAGTGTCTCACTATAAAATTTTTTTGCTACCTCAAGATCTCCACATGGTACCGCTAAATGAAAGCAATTCGTATTTTTATACATCAATTTCCTCTCTTTAAATTGTCGTTTTAATAACTATATAAAGCAATATAAATTTATAATCAATATGGCAAACTATGGGTAACTTTTTACAATCTATAATAGACAGAGATCCTGCTGCAAAATCCAAGTTAAGTTTAATATTAACTTACCCAGGTGTTAAAGCTGTTTTTTTTCATAAAATTGCTAATTTTTTTTATTTGGCCAAATTTGATCTTGTTGCAAGATTTATATCTCAATTATCGAGATTTTTAACAGGTATAGAAATACACCCAGGTGCAAAAATTGGTAAAAATTTATTTATTGATCATGGTATGGGTGTTGTGATTGGTGAAACTTCTGAAATTGGTGATAATGTAACTGTATATCATATGGCCACATTAGGAGGAATCGCACCAAGTATAAATTCTAACGATCAACGAAATATAAAGAGGCATCCAACAATTGAGGATGATGTTGTAATTGGTTCAGGAGCCCAAGTTTTAGGTCCAGTTACTGTTGGAAGATGTGCAAAGATTGGTGCAAATGCAGTAATTACTAAAAATGTTCCAGAAAAAGCAGTAATGGTTGGTATTCCTGCTAAGAATGTTGGTATTGCAGATAGTGAATTCAAACCATATGGTATTACTCAGGACAGTGATACAAAATCTGATTAATGAACAATATTCAAAACGATTTTATTTCAGGCATTGGAAATACACCACTAATCAAACTCAAAGCTGCATCTGAAATTACAGGATGTAATATTTATGGAAAAGCTGAATTTTTAAATCCAGGTGGTTCTGTCAAAGACAGAGCTGCATTAGCGCTAATTAAAGATGCTCAAGAAAAAAAATTGATATCAAAAGGAGGAACTGTTGTTGAGGGTACTGCTGGTAATACTGGTATTGGATTATGTCTACTTGGTAATTCACTTGGCTACAAAACAATAATCGTAATGAATGAAAGCCAAACCCAAGAAAAAAAAGACCTACTAAGAAATATAGGTGCTGATTTACGTTTAGTTCCAGCAAAACCTTATAAGGATGATAATAATTATATAAAAGTTGCTAGTAGACTGGCCGATAAGCTAAGCTCTTCAAATAATAATGGTGTAGTTTGGGCTAATCAATTTGATAACGTTGCAAATGCTAAAGGTCACTATGATAACACAGGAAGAGAAATTTGGGAACAAACCGGGGGTAAGATTGATGGTTTTGTCTGTTCCTCAGGGACTGGTGGAACAATTTCAGGAGTAAGTAATTTTCTTAAAGAAAAAAATAAAGATATAAAAATATTTCTATCTGATCCAAAAGGCTCTGCTCTTTATAATTATATAAAAAATGGTGAATTAAAATCTGAAGGTGGATCAATTACTGAAGGAATTGGATCAAGTAGAATTACCAAAAATTTTGAAAATGCTAAAATTGATGACGCTTATTCAATTGATGATCATGAAGCATTACCTATTCTTTATGATCTAATTCAAAATGAGGGATTAAGTCTTGGAACTAGTTGTGGAATTAATATTGCAGGTGCTATTAGACTTGGTAAAGAATTGGGGCCTGGAAAAACTATCGTTACAATTCTTTGTGATAAAAGTGAAAAGTACGCTACAAAAATGTTTAATAAAAAATTCCTTGAAGAGAAAGGTTTGCCCTTCCCTAATTGGCTTTAAATATATATTTTATCAGATAATCCGAAAATAAGAACTGCACTTAAAATTGTGAAAACTAATGGTGCGATGATAGCTTCATTAGAATCGTTCTTAACGCCTGTTTTATCAATCTTAAGCGAATAAGTATTCACAAGTAATACACAAATATTTTGAACAAAAATTAGATTAAAGAATGCCCATGTTCCTTCAACACCATTTGGTCTTATAAACATAATATAAAGAGCCATTAAAAATGATCCAAAAAATATTGCTCCAGCCATTCTCATGATGGTTGCTGCAGTCTCATCAATCTCAAATTTTGCTCTAAACTTTTGGTTTCCAATTATCATTTGATAAGCGTAAGCACCAAAACCAACAAAGTGGATTATGAAAATTATTAAATAAAAAATTCCATTAAATTTTTCAATCATAATTAACTATAACAAAACAAAAAAAATTGAACAAAAAAATATTTGTACAATTTGGTCTCACTCTCTTTAAGGTTGAAAAAAACTATTAATAAATAAAGAGGTATGCATTCAGAACATTACTGTTGCTACAATTTAACTCTTATTGGTCATTTAACTAAACTGTAACATATTTATTGTAGCAATCGTAAATAAGGAGAAAACTATGCAAGCAATTTATACAAGATCAATGAGAGTTAAAGACGACATGCTAGGTAAAGCAATGGAAATTGGTAAGGGTTTAGCAAAAGTGAGAAAAAAATATTTTCCAAAACATGGGATTTATTTTTCATTTCAAGTGGGTGGTAATCCAAGAACAATTAGAGAGACAGTTATTGGCCCTATGTTTGAAGGTGATAATCAAGGGGATGCAAAAATGTCTGCAGATAAAAAATATCAAAGTCTTCAAAAACAATTAAAGAAAGTTGCAGTTGAAGGAACTATTGAAGATGAAATAAGATTTATTTTCAGTGAATAAACTTAAAATCAGAAAAAGGAGATAAACATGAAAATAATATTAACAACAATAATACTAACCTTGTTTTCTTCATTATCTTTTGCTGATGGACACACATCAGGAAAGTTTAATGCAAGTGGGATGGGTGCATGGAAAATTAATGCAATGGATGCAGGCAAAGGTGATATGGCAATAACTTATGATGGCATAGCCGGTTTAACAGACAAAACTCCAGATAGTATATTTCACAAATCAACAATGCACTGTATTGGTGGTCTAACATTACAAGCTGGTAAATTTATAGATGAAACTGGTATGTGTAGATTTGATCTTATTGACGGTGAAAGTGTTTATATGAAGTATCAAGGAGAAGGAACTGGTGGTTCAGGTGGAACAGGTACTTTTGCGATTATAAAAGGAACTGGAAAATATGAAAATATAACTGGGACTGGTGTAACAAGTAGGCAAAATTTAATGTCTAAAGCACCAGGATTTTCTACAACAATGAACCAATTGTCTGGTGAATATAAATATTAAACAAACAAAAAGGAGATAACAAATGAAAAACTTCATGGTTACACACACTTTTAAATCTAAAGAAGCTAAAGCTAAAATGATGGAAGTTACTGGTTCAATGTCGATGGAAGATATGACCAAAGCAATGACAAGTGACAATGCAAAGTGTCAAATGAGCTGGAACACACCAGGTGATAACTTAACAATGTTTTGTTGGTGGAAAGGTGCTGATCCAGAGGCAATTAACAAACAATTAGAGTCTATGAATGATTTTTATGAACCTCATAAATTTGTTGAGTGTACAGATGATATTATAGATTTTAACGCTAAATAAAAAAATAATAACAAAAGGAGATAAGAAATGGAAAAAGAAATGTTAGTAGTAGCTAAGTTCAAAGAAGGAGAAGGTAAATTTGAAAAATTTATGGGATTTATGCAATCTCCAGAAGGATTAGCTGAAAGAAAAAAAGTTGCTATTGTAGAAAAAACTATGGCGTCAGTAACACCTGATAAAAGTGCAGTGATGTTTAAAATACATTGTACTGATGAAGCTGCTTTAATTAAGTTTATTGAAGGTACTGAAGTGTCTAAACCTATCATGGATGAGGTTATGGGCAGTTACATGATCTACGATTTAACTAAAGTTAAGGAAGGTTAATTAAAGTATGAATATGTGTCTTCATGGGACTATTGCTAGTGGGGTAGAAACTTTAAGAGCAAGAGTTCAATATAATATGGAACGTGGAGCGAGTAAATTTTGTTCTGAATGGACACTCGCTGATACTGGAAACAATGGTTTCATCTGGTTGGGAAATATTACTGATATGGATGGCATGGGTGCATTCCTAAGTGAAGAAATAAAATGGGACAAAGATAATGGGTGTGTTTATAAAACTTATACCATGTCCGAAATATCTGAGTAAAAATGACACAAGTATCTCGAATTAAGTTTAAAACTTATTTAGTGTAACTTGCAAAGATTAATAATAAAAAACAAAGGATAAAATATGTCAATATTGGCAAAATATAACGCAGCTATGGAAGCTAAAGATGAAGCAGCAATGAATGAAGTTTTACATGATGATTATAAGTTTACTATGCATGCATCAGGTAATGTTTTAGGTAAAGCAGATGTAATCAAATGGGCAATGAGTGGTGACATCAAAAGAGATAAAATAAGAGTGATTTTTGAAAATGATGAAATTGGTGTTGAGCATGCATTTGTGTCATTTAATGATGGAAATACAGAAGCAGTAATGGCTGTATTTAAGTATCAAGATGGAAAAATGATTTCTCTTGAAACGGGTGCAACTAAGATACCTAAATAATTATATATATTTAGCGAGATTTCATTTAGAGTAATTAAATGAATCTCGCTACTTCATACGCTTTCTTAATATTAGCTGTCATCTTAGGTGTTACTTCAAATAGCTTTGCTAAAACTGCTGAAGGTTTCACTCTTCTTTTTCCTAGTATAATTACTGCGATTACAATTGTTTCATGCATGTATGCATTATCTATGGTGATGAAAAATATTCCAATGGGAATTACTTATGCTTCATTTGCTGGATTAACTATTATTGCAACTGTAGTTGTTGGTGTTATTAGATTTAATCAAGTGCCAAATCTTTATTCAATAATTGGTTTGGGTTTAATTATAATAGGTGTATTAATGGTTAACTTATTAGGAAATAATTAATTATGATTTCAAAAAAATATTCTCAAACTTTGTTTATGATTTTTATGTCATTTGGAATGAGTGTTATAATGAGTGGAGTAGTTACTGCTGTAAACACTGGTATTAGTGATGGTTTTTTAGAAAGATATCTTAACTCTTGGTTGTTTGCTTTTCCGGTAGCATTATTTGCAGCATTTACTATGGCACCGATTATGAGACCTCTAGTAAATAAAATTGCTTCCAAGGATTAATAAAAAATTTAAAAAAGGGAACTCTTTTGGAGTTTCCAAAAGGGTGTCCCCCTTAAAATTTATGTGGTAGCACATGCGTACCATCCCCAGCTAAATGAATCTCAAATTCCTTAACAATATTATTTAAATCAAGTGAGGAATATAAGTGAGGAAACATATTTCCATCTGAGGCTTGCTCCCAAATTAAATGGTCAAGTTTTAAAGTATCTACTTTCAATAAAATTAAGTCTTTTTGATTTAAGTAATACTTTTTTAAAGTACCTTGAATCTGCTCTTCTCCTGAAAAATGAATAAAACCATCCTCTAGATCTTTTTTTGAGCCAATAAAATAACCTTTATCTTTGGACTTTTGAAGTTCTAATTTTGTACAAATTTTATAAATAAATTTTAAATTCATTTAAATTTACCAAGATGAATTTGACCCTTTAAGAAATAGTATCTCCTCGGGTGTGGACACTCTTCCTAGAACTTGATTTCTGTGGGGATACCTGTGGAATTTTTTAATTGCTAGAGTATGGTTATTCCAAAATTTTTTAATATCATTTAAACTGGAATGATTTTTTAAATATTTCTCAAGTAAATAATATGCCATATTATGATCTGTTATTTCCTCACTATGAATCAGGGGCAACAACATAAAAAGTCTTTGGTTTTCATCCATTTCATCTAAATAGCCAGCATAAACTGCATCATTAACGATTAATCTTGTTTTATGATCTTGTTCAAAGGCTTTTTTGTCATCTCTAAACATGTTTCGTGAAAATTGATCAAAAAGAATAACTAGAGCCAGGCATCCTAAAGCGCTGTCTTGCCAATCATCGTATTCGTTTTTACTAGCTAATTCATAGTCTTTCAAAAATTTTTCTTTAATTAACAAATCAAAATCTTTATGTTTTTGAAATCTTTTTTTTGGTGGAGTTTCTTTAAACCAAAAATCTAAAACCCGTTGTGCTTTCTCAGGTATTGTTATCATTTATCTTGAAACTGGTTTTAGAAGTTTAAGCATTTTATTATGAATAGACTGATTAGCTGAAACCAAAATATTGCCAGCATTAACAGCATTTTTATTATCCCAGGTTGTTACAATTCCACCAGCAGCTTTTATAATTGGAATTAAAGGATGAATATCCCAAATTTTATTTGTTGCTTGAAAAACTACATCAATTTTACCCTCACATAAGTGTGAGTAACTTAAAGCATCTGTACATGGAAACTGCATTAATTTTAAAACTTTTGAAATTTTTATTTGTTGTTTAAATGATAAAGAGCCATGAAAAGCACCTGCAACTTTCATTTGGTTAAATGAAACTTTTTTTGAGACTGAAATTTTTTTTTTCTTTTTATTCTCAAAAACATACGAACTTTTATTGTCCAAATTTATATAATATTTATTTAACATTGGAAAATTTGCTAACCCTAAAACAGGATTATCTTTAAAATTTAAAGAAATTAAATTGCTCCATGTTGGGTTACCAATTACATAAGACCTTGTTCCATCGATAGGGTCTATTACCCAAGTATAATCACTTAAAGATTTTTTATGTCCAAATTCTTCACCTATAACTTGATGACTTGGAAATTTTTTCTTTATTTTTAATCTTATAAACTTTTCAAATGCCTTATCTGAAGTTGTAACAGGATCATATCCTTTACCTCTAAGTTTATTGGATATTTTAAAGGTTTTATTTAGTTTTGAATGATATAACTTATTTAAATCTTTAGCTAAAGTATTTAAAAAATTAGCATATAACTTGTATTCTTTTGAATTTAGTAAACTCATTAAGATATTTTATTAATTTGTTCTTCTGCTTCTTTGATAGATTTTTCATAATCTAAAGCCATTTGATCAGCTGCAATTATTTTTATATTTTTAATCCCAAAAAAATTTAAAACATGTTTTAGCCAAGGTGTTAAAAAATCCTCTTTACTATTAATTTTAGTTCCACCAGAGGTAATTACTAGATAAACTTGTTTGTCATGTAATAAACCAACTCTGCTTCCATCTTCATTATATTTAAATGTTTCTTTAACTCTAGCAGCTAAATCTGACCATGCTTTTAAAGTGGCAGGTGGTCCAAAATTATAAATTGGAACAGATATAATTATAACATCACTTTGTTTAAGTTCTAAAACAAGTTTATCTGATAGCTTAAACATCTTTTTATGTTGTTCTGTTTGTTCACTTTCTGGAATTTTCATACCCGATTCTGTTAAACCTGACACAAAAAGCATTTCATCATCAAGATCTCTATAGACTACCTCATCCTCAGGTTTCTTAATTTTATCCAGTAATTTCTTTGCTAATGCTCTAGAAGTTGAACCATTTTTTCTAGCACTTGAGTCTATTTGATAAATTTTCATAAAACATTAATTATCCGAAATTTTGCATAAAAGGAAATATATTTAAAATATAATACCCAAGTACCTGTAATTGGTTAGTTAAAATTAAGATTCCAGTTATTAATAGTACAAAGCCACCTATTTTTGATACTATATTAATGTTCTTTTTAAAGTTTTTAGAAAACAGTAAAAATTTTTGAATTAGGTATCCTGATAAAACAAATGGGATAGCCAAACCTAAAGAATAAAAACTTAATAAAGTGACAGCTTCTAATATTGTTTCTTCAGTGGATGCAAGTGCAAGAATTGAACCTAGAATGGGTCCTATGCATGGAGTCCACCCAAATCCAAATGCCATTCCAACCACAAAAGAAAACCAAATATTTGTATTTTTTTTTGTATATATTTTTTTTTCAAAGTTTAAAAAACTTATATTAATAACTCCCAATAATTGCAGTGAAAAAACCATTATAATCAACCCTGCAACCATTCTTAATGTTTGTGAATTTTGTAAAAAAATTTGCCCCAAGAAAGAAGCTGCGGCACCAAAAATAATAAACACAAAAGAGAATCCCAAAGAAAATAATATTAAAGGTGATAAATCTATTTTTTTCTTTGTGATTAATTCATTTAAAGATGCACCAGAAATAAAAGAAATATAACCTGGTATTAATGGTAAAACACAAGGTGATAAAAAACTAATTAACCCCGCTCCAAATGCAATAAATAGTTCAAGCATATTTAAATATTAAATGATTTAGAAATTACACCTTTTACGTTTGTTTTAATATGAAATAAAGAACCAGAAAATTTATATTTTTCAATCTCACTCATTTTCATATCCTTCAAAGCTGATGTGACAAAAAGTTCATTCTTATTAACTCCTCCAAATATACAATTGGTAATGTTTTTTGCTGGTAATTCAACTTTGTGTATTTTTTTACCTTTTGGATTATAAACTGTAATTCTAGCACCTCCAAAGTGGCATATCCAAATATTTTTTTGACTATCAATTGTCATTCCATCAGGTGTTCCATCTTTTTTAGAAAATTTTAGAAAAATTGTTTTTTTAATTATTTTATATTTCTTATTTATTCTAATCTTAAAAATCGTTTTATTACCACTATCTGTATGTAAAAAAGTATTATTAGTAATAAATGCAGGACCGTTAGTTATATAATAATTTTGATCAACTTTATGTAAAACTAATTTTTTATCCAAACAATATAAAGCTCCATTTTTAATTCTACGTTCAGGGTTATCCATTGTTCCAAACCAAAGTCTTCCTTGAAAGTCTGTTTTTCCATCATTAATTCTGTTAAGTGGTTTGTTTATTTCAATTTTAATCGATTTTAAAATTTTCTTATTTTTAAGATTAATAATTCTTAACTCTGACTTCAAGCCTAGTATAAAAATATCTTTTTTAATATGAGCAAGAAAGCCAATTTCTTTATCTAATTTGATAACTCTTTTTTTATTATTTTTTATATTTAAAACTAAGATGTTTTTTTTTTTAATATCTACAAAATAAATAGAATTGTGTGAGGGTACCCATAGAGTGCCCTCTCCTAATTTTGTTTTAGCTTTCCAGATAGCCTTGGGTTTGGATGTTCTGATTATCAAATTATTCTGGTACCACTTTTGAATTTTGTTCACCTAAATTATCTATTGATAATCTAATTGTATCACCAGCTTTTAAAAAGACTTGTGGTTTTTTTCCCATACCTACTCCAGGAGGTGTTCCCGTTGTAATGATATCTCCAGCCTGAAAAGACATAAATTTACTTAAATACGACACTATATAGAAAACATTAAATATCATCTTTTCTGTATTTCCTGTTTGCATTCTTTGCTCATTTACATCCAAACTTAAATTAAGATTATTAATGTCAGAAATTTCACCTTTAGTAACTAAATAAGGTCCAATTGGTCCATATGTATCATGCGATTTACCTTTAACCCATTGACCCATTTTTTTAAGTTGCCATTCTCTTTCGCTAATATCGTTAACTAAACAATATCCAAGAATATGATTTTCAGCTTCTTTTTCACTAACATTTTTTGTTTCTTTACCTATAACTATTCCTAATTCTACCTCCCAATCAAGTTCTTTTGAATCTTTTGAAATTTCAATATCATCATTTGGACCATTAATTGAGCTAGTTGCTTTCATAAATACAATTGGCTCTGAAGGAGCATCCATTACTGACTCCACAGCATGCTCATAATAATTCAATCCAATAGCTACAAATTTTCCAGGTTTATTAATACATGCACCTATTCTTTCAGAATTTGAGATTTCAGGTAAGGATTCTAAATTTATATTTTCTAACTTTTTAATAGTTTCAAAGTTTAAAGTTTCTGAATTTAAATCTTTTATATGAGAACTTAAGTCTCTAATTTTTCCATTTTTATCTAATACAGCTGGTCTTTCTTTGCCTTTTACACCTGTTCTTAATAGTTTCATAATTGTCCTTTTTTAATTAATTAAATTGAAATTCCACCATCAACAGAAATTGTTGTTCCTGTAGTAAATGTTGCATCGTCACCAGCTAAATAAACTGCTACAGCTGCTATTTCTTCTGCTGTTCCCAACCTTCCCATTGGTTGTCTTGCAATAAAATCTTTCTTAGCTTGAACCGGGTCTGGGCTTTGATTAACCCTATCTTGCCAAGAAGGTGAAAATACTGTTCCAGGTGCAATAGAATTACATCTAATATTTTGTTTTACAAAATCTGCAGCTATTGATTTGGTTAAGCCAATTACTGCTCCTTTTGTAGTTCCATAAACAAATCTATTTGGAAATCCTTTAAGGCTTGAGGCACATGATGAAACATTAATAATACTTCCACCATTCTGCTTAACCATTAAAGGTAAAATTGCCTTACACATTTGATACATGGATTTGACATTCACATCAAAAGAAAAATTCCAATCTTTCTCCTCGCAATCTAAAATGGTTCCATGATGAACAAAGCCAACAGCATTAAATAAAACATCAACTCTGTCTACACTTTTCATAAATCCTAAAATAGCATTATTGTCAGTTGAGTCTAGCATATGAACTTTAATTTTAGGATATTCTTTATTTAATTCAGCTAAAGTTTTTTCATTTAAATCAGTAGCTATTATATTTGCCCCTTCATTATAAAATGCTATGGCAGTTGCTTTACCAATTCCTTGGCCTGCAGCTGTTACGATAATATTTTTACCTTCTAATCTATTACTCATATTTTTCCTTTTTAATGTGAATGCCTGGGCATTCCTTTTGTATTAGTTATATCAAGATATAAAGAATCTGTCTCTAGACAAGCACCTGTTTCTAATTGTCCTACCATTTTTCTAGCAATCTCTTGCCATGGGGTTTGATTTTCTAATTTTGGAATTTTGACTTTTTTTCTTCTTTTTTCTATTTCTTCATTTGAAATCATTAAATCTATTCTACTATTATTTAAATCAATTTTAATTTTATCACCAGTTTCAACAATCAATAAACTTCCACCTATTGCAGACTCTGGGGATACATTAAGTATTGATGGACTTTCTGATGTTCCGCTTTGTCTACCATCACCAAGAGTAGGAAGCGTATTTATCCCCTGTTTTAAGAGTTTATCAGGGGGTTGCATGTTAACTACTTCTGCTGAACCTGGGTAACCAACTGGTCCACATCCTCTAATCATTAAAATAGAGTTCTCATCAATATTTAAACTTTCATCATTAATTCTTAAATGATAATCCTCTGGTCCTTCAAATACTACCGCATTTGCTTCAAACAAGTTTGGGCCTGAGGGATTAGATAAATATCTTTTTCTAAATTCAGAACTAATTACCGAGGTCTTCATAACAGCTGAGTTAAAAAAATTACTTTTCATTACTATAAAGCCTGCATTATTAACTAATGGATTTTTAAATGACTTAATAACATTTTCATCAACATCTATTTTTGCTATTAAATTTTCTGCAATTGTTTTTCCAGTAACAGTCATAAGGTCTTTGTGTAACTTATTATTTTTCATTAACTCCTGCATTATTGCTGGAATACCTCCAGCTTTAAAAAAACCTTCCATTAAATGTTCACCAGCAGGCTGGCAATTTACTAATAATGGAATATCGTGACCAAGTTTTTCCCAATTATCAATTCCAAAATCAATACCCATATGTCTTGCTATAGCTGTAAGATGTGGTGGACAATTACTAGAAGCACCAATTGCACTTGCCACATATATTGCATTTTCAAAAGCTTTTTTTGTCATGATTTTTGATGGAGTAAGATCTTCGTGAACCATTTCAACAATTCTTTTTCCTGTTTTAAATGAAATTGACTCTCTTTCTTTATAGGGTGCAGGTATTATTGCTCCTCCCGTTAATGACATTCCAAGCGCTTCTGCTATTGAATTCATTGATGATGCTGTTCCCATTGTATTGCAATGACCTATACTCGGAGCTGATGCTGCTGCCATATCCATGAACTCTTCATAAGTTATTTCACCTTTCGCATGTAATCTTCTTGCTTCCCATATGATTGTTCCAGATCCAGCTTTTTTTCCTTTATAGGTTCCATCAAGCATTGGTCCACCAGATAATACAATGGAAGGAATATTTACAGTTGCGGCAGCCATTAAAGCTGCAGGTGTAGTTTTATCACATCCTGTTGTTAAAATAACTCCATCAATAGGATACCCATATAGAATTTCTACTAAAGAAAGATATGATAAATTTCTATCTAGACCTGCTGTAGGTCTTTTTCCAGTTTCTTGAATTGGATGTGTTGGAAATTCCATTGGAATACCTCCTGCTTCTCTAATGCCATCTTTAATTGTTTTGCTTAATGCTTGAAAATGTCTGTTGCAAGGAGAAAGGTCGCTTCCAGATTGTGCTATACCAATTATTGGTTTTCCTGATTGTAGATCTTCTCTCTTTAAACCATAATTAAGATATTTCTCTAAATATAAAGCAGTCAGCCCTGGGTCTTTGGGGTTATCAAACCATTCTTTGCTTCTTAAATCTTTTTTTTTCATTTCATTAATTAAATTACAGCCAACCTTTATCAACTATATAGTCTTGGTTTGTGCATCCAGATGACTGATCAGATCCAAAAAACAGAACTGCTTTTGCTATATCAGAAGGCATCAATTTATGCTTTAAACATTGTTTTTTCATCATATCTGATTCAGATTCAGGTGTTAACCATTTCTCAACTTGTCTTTCAGTCATTACCCAGCCAGGTACTACAGAGTTAACCCTTATGTTAAACTCACCCAGATCTCTTGCAAAGGATCTTGTTAGACCTACTACGCCAGATTTAGCAGCAGTGTAAGCAGCCATACCACCTTGCCCAATCATCCAAGATACAGAGCCAATATTTATTATAGATCCACCTTTATTTTTAATCATGGCTTTTTTTACTGACTGAACAGTAAAAAAATAATGTTTTAAATTAATATTCATTCTTTCGTTCCAAAATTCTTCGGTTACTTCATCTATAGAGTGCCTTTCATCATTAGCTGCATTATTTACCAAGATATCAATAGCTCCATTATCACTAATGATCTTTGATATAGTATCTTTCAAAAATTTTATATTTAATAAGTCACAATTTATAAAAGTTGGCACAGAGAATTTTTTATTCTTACAATCTAGTACAAGCTTATTTGATGACTGTTCGTTTATATCGATAAAAAAAACATTTGAACCTTGTTCACAAAAATGTTTTACTATTGAAGCACCTATTCCAGAACCACCACCTGTAATAAAAACTTTTTTATCTTTTAAATCACTATATATTACTGACATATCATATTCTATTTTGTGTGTCTTTATCAAATAAAGAGACCTGATTTAAATCAATATTCAATTTTAGATCTTTATCCATCTGAATATCAATTGTGGAGGAAAATTTTCCTAAAAATTGCTGTTCTGAAAAATTAAAAGTAATTATTTGTTCATGTCCTGTGTATTCAACAAGCTCTGATTTCAAGTTAACCTCAAAAGAATTAGAATTGGTTTTTTCAAAATAAACATGTTCAGGTCTTATACCTAAGTAAACATTTCTTTGTCCTACAATTTTTTCTTTATAACTATAATTACCTAAAGGTATTTTAATATTTGCGGAACCATTTGGGGTAAAATAATTTTCATTTAAAGTTCCCCCTATCAAATTCATTGAAGGTGATCCAATAAAATCTGCAACAAACTTATTTAGTGGTTTGTTGTAAATGTTTTTAGGTGTATCACATTGTTGAATTTTTCCTTTATCCATTATTGCAATATTTGTTCCTAAACTCATGGCCTCTGTTTGGTCATG
>JACWDR010000049.1 GCA_014653975.1 Pelagibacterales bacterium SAG-MED20 | reverse complement strand
GGTAGAGTTTTAGGTCTACCTTATGGTTTTGTTGATAGTATTTCTAAAATGATACCTTTTGACCCCTCAAGACCTCAAAGTTTAACTGAATGTATCAATAATGAACCCAGACTTCAAAAACTAGTTAATGAAGACCCACGTATTAAAAAATTAACTGACTTATCTCTAAAATTAGAAGGTCTAAATAGAAATGTTGCTACACATGCAGCCGGTGTGGTTATAGCTGATAAAAAATTGACTGAAATAGTACCTTTATACAAAGATGCTTCAGCTGATTTATTATTACCATCAACTCAATTTGATATGTATTCAGCTGAAAATGCCGGACTAATAAAATTTGATTTTTTGGGTTTAAAAACTTTAACTGTAATCAATAAAACACAAAAATTGATTAATAAGAAAGTTAAAGATTTTAAGATTGAAAATATTGATTTTGAAGATCAAAAAGTTTTTGAATTATTATCATCAGGTAATACGGTTGGTTTATTTCAAGTCGAGAGCGCTGGAATGCGAGACGCATTATTGCAAATGAAACCAAATCATATAGAGGATATAATAGCTTTAGTTGCACTTTATAGACCAGGACCTATGAGTAATATACCTGTTTATAATGACTGCAAGCATGGCCGTCAAACACCAGACTACCTACATCCACTTTTAGAAGATATTTTAAAACCAACGTATGGAGTTATTATTTATCAAGAACAAGTAATGCAAATTGCTCAAAAACTTTCTGGTTTTACAGCTGGAGAGGCGGATATTTTAAGAAGAGCAATGGGTAAAAAGAAAAGAGCCGAACTAGAAAAACAAAAACAAGGCTTTATAGCTGGAGCATTAAAAAATGGAATTACCAAAGATGTAGCAGCAAGTATCTTTTTAAAGATCGAGCCATTTGCGGAGTATGGATTTAATAAAAGCCATGCAGCAGCTTATGCAATAATTTCATATCAAACTGCTTTTTTAAAAACCTATTATCCTAAAGAATTTTTTGCAGCTTCAATGACAATGGATTTGTCAAATCAAAATAAGTTAAGTGAATTCCATGAAGAATTAAAAAGAATTAAAGTTAATGTTGTAAGACCGGATATAAATAAGTGCTTTGCAGATTTTCAATTTGATGAAGATAATTTTTATTATGCTTTAGGTGGTATTAAAAGTGTAGGATATGAGGCTGTATTAAATTTAATCAATGAACGAAAAGTTAATGGTGAATATAAATCAATAAATGATTTCTTAAATAGAGTTAACCCAAAAGATATTAATAAGCTTCAATTAGAAGGTTTGGTAAAAGCAGGTGCCTTTGATAATATTGATAATAATAGACAGGCTTTATTTAATTCAATTCCAAATTTTATTTTAAAAACAAAAAACTTACATGAAAATAAATCTGCTAATCAAATTGATTTATTTGCCTCGGACGAAGAACAAGATAACAAAATAATTACTAA
>JACWDR010000048.1 GCA_014653975.1 Pelagibacterales bacterium SAG-MED20 | reverse complement strand
AATATGAACTTCCTAAACCTATTTTGCATAGAGGTGGATGTAATCTTTCTTTTGCCGGTCTAAAAACCGCAGTCCTTAAAATTACCAAACAAATAAAAACTAACCAAGAAAAATATGACCTAGCAGCTTCTTTTCAAAAAACAATAGAAGAAATAATATATAAAAAAACTAAGGTAGCATTCAAAGAATTTAAAAATATAAACAGAAATATTAATAATAAATTTGTTATTGCGGGAGGTGTTGCCGCAAATAAAAAAATCAGGAATGTGTTAATTAAACTTTGTGAAGAAGAAAAGTTTGATCCAATATTTCCCCCAATTAGTTTATGTGGAGATAACGCTGCAATGATTGCAATGGTTGGTTTAGAAAAATTTAAATTAAAAAAATTTGATAGCTTGGATCATCCTGCTAAACCTAGGTGGTCACTAGATGAAAGTGCTGTATTTATGAAAGGTGCAGGGGTTATTTTATAACTTAATTATTAAAAAAAATATGAAAAATATTTTAACAATAATTTTTGCAACATATTTCTCATTACTTATTGTAGAAGTTTTATTTATGTTTACAAATCTGGATTATGATACTGAAAGATCAAATATTCAAAAACTTATTAAATTAAAGAAAAAAACAATTAGTTTTGATAAAAGAAATTTAATTGAGTTTTATTCTGATTATAAAAAGATAAATAAAAATGTGGTATTATCAACTACCTCAACTGGTTTAAACTCTCATTTAGATTCTTCTTTTATAATTAATGGTGTAAACAAAATATTACCACTGTCTGGAATATCTAACAAAGAAACTATTTTATGTAATGAAAATGGTTATTATGCAAAATATAATTCAGATAATTTTGGCTTTAACAACCCCTCAAGATGGCAAAAAAAAGTATGACTATTTACTTTTAGGAGACTCTATTGTTGAAGGTTTTTGTGTAAATGAAAAAGATAATTTAGCTGGTAACTTAAAAAAATTATTGAATAAAAAAGATAGCGTTATAAATTTGGGTCGTGGGGCAAACGGCCCACTTAAAAATTATGCAATATTAAAAGAATATATCAATTTAACAAAAGTTGATAAAATATTGTATTTTCATACAGCAGGTAACGACCTTGACGATTTAGAATATGAGTTAAGTCACCCAATCTTAAAAAATTATTTAACTAATAGAGATTATTTGCAAAATTTATCTCAAATACAAAATTTAATAGACAAAAACTTAATGTTAAAAACAGAGGAGATAATAAAAAAGCATTATGAGTTTGCTAAATTTAAAAAAAAAGAAGGTTTCACAAAACACCTAAAATTGCACCGTGTAATAAGATTTAAAAATAAAATTTCAAGAAATTTCAAAAAACCAAATGAAGAAAATCCAAAAAAAGAATTAATTAATAGTGAATTTAAAAATATATTAAAATTAATGAATGATTTAAGTAATAAAAAAAATATTCAATTTTATTTTATATACGTTCCAAGT
>JACWDR010000047.1 GCA_014653975.1 Pelagibacterales bacterium SAG-MED20 | reverse complement strand
GATTCTAAATTCATAGAATTTGGTAAAGCAAATAAATTACCTTGCCTGATCTCTTCCATAGTTTTAAACGATGTTACAATCATAACATAAAGAGGAGTTATGTAATAAAGTACAAAAATACCTAATATTATAAATAAAACCCATCTATAAATTGTTTTTTTTGTATTAGATGACTTTTCTAATTCTTCAAAATTTTTCATATTATTTTCTTTCATCTTCTCTTTTTAATTCTGAATATAGATAAGGAACTACTATAGCTGAGACTGTTAAAAACATCATAATCGCACTTGCGGATGCTAGACCAATTTCACTTCTGTGAAATGCCATTTGTGTCATGAAAACAGCTGGCATGTCAGAGGAAATACCTGGACCACCAGCAGTTAATGCTATTACCAAATCATAACTTTTAATTGCTAAATGAACCAAAATAACTATTGCACTCATAAAAACTGGCCTCATCATTGGTAGAATTATCTTTGAATAAACAGCAACTAACCCAGCACCATCAATTTTTGCAGCCTTTATAATTTCATCATCAACAGATCTAAGTCCTGCCAAAAATATTGCCATTATAAAACCAGAGGATTGCCATACACCTGCTATAACAATTGTGTAAATAGACATTCCCGGAGTTACTAACCAATCAAATGTAAATGTCTCAAAACCCATATCAATTGCAAATTTTTCTAAACCAAGTGAAGGATTTAATATCCATCTCCAGGCCGTACCTGTTACTATAAAAGAAAGTGCCATTGGGTAGAGATAAACCGTCCTTAAAAAACCTTCTGCTCTAATTTTTTGATCAAGCAAAATAGCTAAAATAATTCCAATAAAAACACATAAAATTATAAATAGAATTGTAAAAATTGCCAAATTCTCAACAGCTACATGCCATCTAGGCATTGACCATAATCTAAAATATTGATCTATTCCCCAAAATTCATACTTAGGTAAAAGCTTTGATTTAGTAAAAGAAATATAAACAGTCCAAAGAATAAAACCATAAACAAACCACATAATAACACCAAAAGATGGTGCAATAACTAATCTCGGTAGATTTCTTTTTAACCAAAACATAAATATTTAAAAAAGCTTAATACGCGCTACTAAATGAATAGTAGCGCGTAAGATTAATTAACTTAACTCTTGATTAACTTGCGGCCTTAACAGCTGCCGATAATTTCTTAACTGCATCCTGTGAAGACATGTTTGAATTGAAGTGTTCAGTAACAACATCTTGTATTGCACCCTTAACACCAAGCTCTAAAGTCATACCATGGGCAAAGCTAGGTAACAAACCACCTTTTTTTGCTGCAGTATTTAGATCTGCATTTGATTTCTTAGCACATTTATCAAAGTCAGCCATTGAAACATCAAGTCTTGCAGGAATTGAACCTTTATACATGTTAAAAACTTTTTGAAAGTTCTTACCCATCATTAAGCTTGCAAGTAACTTTTGTCCTTCAACTTTATCATTTCCTTTAACTTTAAAGAAAATAAATGAGTCAACATTGTAAAGG
>JACWDR010000046.1 GCA_014653975.1 Pelagibacterales bacterium SAG-MED20 | reverse complement strand
AAGAGAAGAAAAAGATTATATAAAATCTGATTTAATTAGAAACGAACTTTTAGACAAAGGTGTTTTAATAGAAGACAAAAATGGTAAAACAGTTTGGAAATTTAAATGAGTAAAGAAAGACTTTATATATTTGACACTACTCTTAGAGATGGAGCTCAAACTCAAGGTGTAGATTTTTCTGTAGACGATAAAGAAAAAATTGCTTCTGCATTAGATAAACTAGGTGTAGATTATATTGAAGGAGGGTGGCCAGGAGCCAATCATACTGATACTGAATTTTTTCAAAAAAAATATGATTTTAAAAATTCTAAACTAACATCATTTGGTATGACAAAAAGAACTGGACGAAGTGCTGAAAATGATCCTGGAATATCTGCGCTTTTAGATGCAAATACTTCAGCAGTTTGTTTAGTAGGAAAGTCTTGGGATTTTCATGTTGATATTGCTTTAGGAATTTCTAACGATGAAAACTTAGAAAATATAAGAGAAAGTGCAAAACATTTTGTTAAAGAAAATAAAGAATTTATGTTTGACGCAGAACATTTTTTTGATGGATATAAAGCAAATCCTAAATATGCCATATCTTGTCTTAAAGCTGCTTTTGATCAAGGTGCGAGATGGATAATCTTGTGTGATACAAATGGTGGAACTTTACCTCATGAAATTACAAAAATAGTCAATGATGTAATTAAAGTTATTCCGGGTAAAAATCTTGGAATACATGCTCATAACGATACTGGTAATGCTGTAGCAAATTCCTTAGCCGCAGTTTGGGCTGGCGTGAGGCAGGTTCAAGGAACTATCAACGGTTTAGGAGAGAGGTGTGGAAATGCAAATCTTATGTCTTTAATTCCAACTTTTTTTCTAAAAATTGATTTTGCCTCGAAATTTGAATTACAAATAAAACCACAAAATATAAAAAATTTAACCCAATGTTCAAGACTTTTAGATGAAATTTTAAATAGAAAGCCTAACAAACACTTACCTTATGTTGGTGCTGCTGCTTTTTCTCACAAAGGCGGCTTACATGTGTCTGCAGTTCAAAAAGACCCTAAGACTTACGAACATATAAACCCAGAGGAAGTCGGTAACTTAAGAAATATTGTTGTTTCAGATCAGTCAGGAAAGTCTAATATAATTTCAAGATTAAAAACTATTGGTATTGAAATAAAAGAAACTGACCCAAAAATAAAAAAGCTTTTAGAAGAAGTAAAAGATAGAGAGTTTATTGGTTATAGTTACGATGGTGCAGATGCTTCTTTTGAGTTACTAGCAAGAAGAATCATTGGTGAGATACCAAGATATATTTCAATTAAAGAATATGATGTCTCTGTAAAGAAAAGCTCATCTGGAAAAATTATTTCATCTGCAAAAGCACAATTAGAAGTAGATGGAAAAAAAATTGTTTGTGAAGGTGAGGGTAATGGACCAGTTAATGCTTTGGATAATGCTATTAGACAAAATATTGATAAATTGAACAAATATTCTAAATATTTAAAAGATCTTAAGCTAGTTGACTAT
>JACWDR010000045.1 GCA_014653975.1 Pelagibacterales bacterium SAG-MED20 | reverse complement strand
GGAATTTGGACAAAATATGAAAATGATATTTCTAAGGTAGCTGCTATAGGTGTAAGAGTTAGTAAATGGATAGCTTATCATGGTTTTGCAATTAATATTAATAATGATCTTTCAAAATATAATAATATTATTCCTTGTGGTATTTCAGATAAAAGTGTTATCAATCTAAAAAAAATTATAGATCAAGACTATAAAAATCTTGGCCAAGTAATTATTGATAATTTTTCTAAGAATTTGGAAATCTAAGTCTTTTTGTCTTCAAAAGCTTTTTGAAATAATCGGGCAACAAAGCAGTATATGTATATTTTTTATCATTAATCATAAATTTAATTTGATAAGAATGTAGCATTAGATTTTTATTTATAGCTTTATCTGAATTATTAAATTTATATTTTTGATCACCATAAATTGGACAACCTGCAGAAAAAAGTTGTTTTCTTAATTGGTGTTTTCTTCCAGTCACTGGTTTCATTTCAACAAGACTACATATGGAATTTTTATCTAATACTTTATAAAAAGTTTTAGCTTTTTCAGTAATTTCTTTATCATTATCATATCTTGTTAAATCATCATTCCATTGACCAGAATTTTTTTGTAATTCTCCATGACATATAGCTAAATATGTTTTATGGACTTTTCTTAATCTGAATAAAGAAGTTAATAATTGAGCTGACTCTCTATGTTTGGCCATAATAAAGACACCTGACGTATCTTTATCTAATCTATGTACAGAAAAGGGTTTTGTATTTTTAAAAATTTCACTGCGTGCAAAAATATCTACTAGATTTTTTTTTGATTTAGTTCCACCCTGAACTGAAATACCAGGACTTTTATTGAGTACAACAAAATCATTATTATTATCAATAATTAGATCTTCGTTTTCTTTAATTATTTCTTTAGATGGTTTAAATTTAATTGTTTTTTGAATTAATGTTTCCTTAAAATTAAAATTAAATAAATTAATAGTGTCACCTGTTTTTATCTTATGAGAACTTTTTACTTTTTTATTATTTATTTTTACTTTTCCATTTTTTAAACTTTTTTCAATTAAACCTTGTGGAAAATTACCTAAATTATTTCTAATCCACCTATCAATACGCATAGTGTTAAACGTTGAGTCAACGTTAAATAACTTTTTCATGATGATATAATTTTATATAAAAATTTAAGCAGTAGCTAATTTTTTTTCTTCTTTTTTATCATTGACTGAATCTTTTTTCTTTCTATCAACTTTTTTTGCTTCAACATCTCTATCCACTAATTCCAAAACTGCCATAGGAGCATTATCACCATATCTAAAACCTGCCTTTATAATTCTTGTGTATCCACCACTTCTCTTTTCATATCTTTTAGATAAGGTTTTCTTAACTTTATTTGTAGATTTTAAATCTTGTAATTTAGACATAAGCATTTTTGTATTTTGTAACGTTTCTTTCTTACCAAGTGTAATAATCTTATCAGCTTGTGGTTTTAAAAACTTAGCTTTTGGAAGAGTGGATAGAGATGTTGAAGCAAAAAAAGTTGATAGAAAGAAAAAAGATTCAGTCAATGATAAAAAAGAAGAAAAAAAATTAGCTACTGCTTAAATTTTTA
>JACWDR010000044.1 GCA_014653975.1 Pelagibacterales bacterium SAG-MED20 | reverse complement strand
TAATTGCAAATCTATCGGTCATCCCCGAGATAAAATCAGCAATTGCTCTATGTTTATCTTTTATTAATTGCTCTTTCGTTAAAAAGTTACTAGGATTTTTTTTTATTGCATTAAAAAGATTTTTAATAATTTTTTTTCCTTTATTATTTTTTATTACTACATTTTTATTATTATACATTTTTGATCTTAAAAAAAATCGAATCTCTTTATCTATATTAGTATATTTTTTAGAAAAACAGACAATTGGTTTTTCTAGTATGTAAATATCGTTTATAGATTTTATCTTATTAGTTTTTAAATTATTGATTGTATTTTTAATTAAATCTTTCACCATTAAATTAATTGAGTCTCTTATCATTTGATATATCAAAATCTCTTTATTATTGGTTTTAATATTTTTTTTTTGTGTGAATTATAGATATCTTTAAAAAAATTAATTTCTATTAACTCATTTAAGTTAATCATCTTTGCTCTTATCCCGTCTTGAATATCATGATTATTGTAGGCAATATCATCTGAAATTGCAGAGATTTGTGCCTCCAAAGAAGCAGATCTAGAAAATTTAATTTTATTATTTAAATTTTTAAGACCTATTAATTTTTTAACCAAAGCTAGATCTTTTATTGGACCATTGTGTTTTAATAATCCATCTAAAGTTTCTATAGTTAGGTTAAGACCTTTAAATTTTAAATATTTATTTTCAAGAAACATTATAATCCTTAACGTTTGAAGATTGTGATCAAAACCTCCATAATTTAACATGCATTCATTTAAAGAGTCTTCTCCAGCATGGCCGAATGGGGTGTGACCCAAATCATGAGCTAAACTTAAAGTTTCTGCAAGGTCATCATTTAGTTTTAAATGTTTAGCTATTGATCTAGCTATTTGTGCAACTTCAATAGAATGAGTAATTCTAGTTCTATAATGATCACCTTCAGTGTTAACAAAAACTTGTGTTTTATGTTTTAATCTTCTGAATGAAGCACTGTGAATTATTCTATCCCTATCTCTTTGAAAAGGTGTTCTATATAGGGAGTTAGATTCCTTAATTATACGACCTTTACTTTTAAATAAACCTAGTTTTGAGTAATTTTTCATACTTTAAATTCAACAATTTGATATTATATTAGTAATATCAGTGTTGTTATATGATTAAAGAAATTAAATTTACAGATAAAGCTATAAAACAGATTAATAATTTATTGTCTCAAAAAGACCCTGGTTCTTTTTTTAGAATCGCTATTAAAGGTGGTGGTTGCTCAGGTTTTCAGTATGAATTTACTTTTGATAATAAATTAGCTGATGACGATCTGCAACATGAAAATATATTGATAGATAAAACTTCAGCAGACTTACTGAAAGGTTCAGAGGTTGATTTTGTGTCAGAACTTATTGGTGATCAATTCAAAATATCAAATCCACAAAGCAAATCTTCTTGTGGTTGCGGTGTATCATTCTCTATTTAATGATCATTACATCATGGAATGTTAACTCAGTAAGAGCGCGAATTGAAAATATAAAGGATTACTTAAAAAAATTTTCACCTGATATCGTAATGATGCAGGAGATTAAAACACAAGATGAAACTTTTCCATATGATGAATTTGCTTCATTAGATTACGAGAGTCATGTTTTTGGTCAAAAAAGTTATAATGGTGTTGCTATTGTTTCCAAAGATA
>JACWDR010000043.1 GCA_014653975.1 Pelagibacterales bacterium SAG-MED20 | reverse complement strand
AGCGATAGGCATCTGGTTTGAATGGACCCTCGGTCCCAACACTTATGTAATCTGCTTGTTCTTTGGATAGTTTAGTAAGTTTAGCACCGACTTTTTTCAAATGAAGAGTTGCAACTTTTTCATCTAAATGTTTTGGAAGTACATAAACTTTATTTTCATAATTTTTATAGTTATTCCAAAGTTCAATCTGTGCAATTACTTGATTTGTAAATGATGCACTCATTACAAAACTTGGGTGTCCAGTTGCACAACCTAAATTAACTAGTCTTCCTTCTGCTAAAAGAATAATTCTTTTTTTACTTGGCAATTCTATTTCATGTACCTGAGGTTTAACTTCGCTCCATTTGTAATTTTTTAAAGCTTCAACCTGAATTTCATTATCAAAATGTCCAATGTTACACAAAATCGCCCTATCTTTCATATCTCTCATATGATCAGCTGTAACAATATCTTTATTTCCTGTGGCTGTAACAACTATATCTGCTCTACTAATGGCTTCTTCCATCAGTACAACTTCATAGCCTTCCATTGCTGCTTGCAATGCACAAATCGGATCTGCCTCGGTAACTAATACTCTTGCTCCACTTTGTCTTAGTGATGCAGCACTTCCCTTACCAAACATCAGCTAACATTCCATCTATATCCACTACCATATCTAGTTTCAATAGCTGAAAAATCAGGATCTACTTTTTTGAATTTTTTACGTATTCTTTTAACATGACTATCGATAGTTCTGTCTTCGATATCTGTATCTTCTCTGTAGGCAATATCCATCAATTGAGCTCGTTCTTTAATAATTCCCGGTCTTTTTGCTAATTCTTTGACAATTAAAAACTCTGTCGTAGTCAATTTATCTGGAAGTTGTTTGTTGTTCCACTCACACTCAAGTTGAGAAGGATCTAATTTTAGTTTTCCATGTGCAATTAAACTTTTATTTTCTTCTAAACTATTATTTGTATCTTTTTTTCTAAGCTGAATTCTAATTCTTTCAATTAAAACTTTTATTGAAAAGCCGCCAGATTTTTTTACAAAATCATCTGCTCCTAGTTTGAGTCCTAACAATTCATCAATCTCATCATCTTTTGATGTTAAAAAAATTACTGGTAACGATGTTTTTTTTCTAAGTTTTTTGAGCAACTCTTCTCCATCCATTTTAGGCATCTTTATATCAACCACTGCTAAATCGGGAGGCATTCTAGTAAGTCCAATTAATGCGCTCTCACCGTCAATATAAGTTTGAACTTTAAAGCCTTCTTTTTCTAAAGCTATACTTAAACTAGTTAGAATATTTCTATCATCATCTATTAAAGCTATAGTTTGTTTGTGCATTCCTTATATAAAAATACTAAATTGTTCTAAATTGGGCAATCTAATTAAATTAATGAAGCATTCCCCAATTATCTCCAACATTAACATCAACAGTAAGTGGAGTTGAAAAAGAATGATAATCACTTTGAGCAACACCGGTCATTTCTTCTTTTATTAATTTGACCATCATTTTTTCATCTTTTTTGGGTACCTCAAATATTAACTCATCATGAATTTGTAAAAGTATCTTCGATTTAACATTTTTTTGTTCTGATAATTTTTTATCTAATCTAATCATGGCTAAACGCATAATTTCTGAAGCAGACCCTTGAATAGGAGCATTAATTGCAGCTCGTTCTTGAAAATTTCTTACATTAAAATTTTTATCATTAATTCCATTAAAATGAGATCTTCTACCAAAAATATTATTTACATAACCACTTTTTCTGCAAAACTTAATTGTACTATCCATATAAATTTTTATTTCAGGAAATTTTGCAAAGTAGGCATCTAGAAATTCTTCTGCTTCATAATTTGAAACATTAATCTGTTTTGCTAAACCATACTGTGAAATTCCATAAATAATTCCGAAATTAATTG
>JACWDR010000042.1 GCA_014653975.1 Pelagibacterales bacterium SAG-MED20 | reverse complement strand
GATTAGTTTTGGGGCTTCTGCACCTGGAATTAAAACACCTCCAATTAAAAGATGCAGAAGATTTAAAGACTAAAAATGGACATTTGATTTCAATAGGAAATAAAATTAAAAAAAAATTACCAAAATCTCAGTTTATGGGAATAATAAAATTAACTTTAAGTGATTATAATAAGCTTTATAAATTTTATAAAAGCTTAAAAGATAAAAGAATACAATTTACCCATTTTTTAGATAAGTCTCTGGGTGAAAAAGTGATAAAATTAAAATATAAAAATTTCGATAAATTGTGGGCTGAAATTGACACAAGTAAGGATCTTAAAGTAGCAAAAAAAATTTTCAAAAATGAATTATCAAATTCAAATTAAAAAAGTATATAAAGTAAATTATTCCTTTTTTTCAGACAATAGTTCAAAGTTTCTAAATTCTTATTTTATATCACGTAAAAAATCTCTTTTACAAATAGATAAAATTTTAAAAAAAAAAATTCTAAATAATATTAAAACAAATGATGATTTAACATTTTTTAAATTAAATGATATTTATCAAAAATATTTATCTAAAAAAATAATATCAAAAAGAGACATCAGCTATATCAATAAGTTGTATCAAAAATTTGAAATTTTTTGAGATTAAAAAAAAGATATAATAAAAATTTTATAAAAATCACAAATTTAGAAACAAACGAAAGATCATATATATTATTACATGAACTAATCAATAATTTAGATATTGTTCCTTTATGCAAAATAAATTGTCAATTAAAATTGAACGATAAACTTTATTTTTATAATATCCAGAAACTAGATTACTTTTTTCTAAAAATGCTAAAAAGAAATATTAAAAATGAAATTAAAAAAGTTAAAAAAATTACCAAATAACCACTTTGGTGCAATTTTATCAAATACCACTAGATCATTAGTATATTTGAGTCATTTTTTTAAGAGTAATACGATTCCCCAGCTTGTCATAATTTATTCTAAAAAAATATTAATATTAAGATTAAAGAAAATATTAAAAAGTTAGGTTGTAATTTTAAAATAATTAAATCAAACAATATTAATTCAAATAATATTAAAATCACTGCAATGAAATCAAAAATTAATACTTTTATATTTTCAGGCTATCCTGGGCAAATTATTAAAAATAAAAGTTTCTTAAAAAGGTTGAATTTATTACATAGTCACAGTGGCTTAATACCAAGATACAAGGGAAGTACCACAATATATTATTCGATTTTAAATGAAAAAAAAATTTACTGTACAACTTTTATTATGTCAGCATCGTTAAAAATATCTTCTGCTTTATCGACTATCTTAGCACCAATGCTGGTGTACTGTTCATTATCAAAACCAGCTTCAAAACCACCCTTGTTTTCAATTAAAACTTCATGTCCTGCTGATATTAAAGTTTTAGCGCTATCAGGTGTTAATCCAATACGATGTTCTTGTGGTTTGATTTCTTTGGGTACGCCTATTTTCATAAATTATTTTCCTTTTTACAGATACTTTAAAGTTAATAAAGATTTTTAGTTTTTTTGATTTTTTTGGTAGTTTGTAATACCAGTTCTTAATTTATCAATAATCTCATCAATATGTTTTTCCTCACAGATGAACTGAGGTGCTATAATCAAACAATCTCCAGTAGCTTTAAAGTTAACACCAGCTTCATAGCATGATTTAAAACACTCATATCCAGCTCTACCTGGTTTTACATTTAACTTCATATCAATTCCACCCATCATTCCATATCCTCTAATATTATCTACTGACTCCAGATCTTGTAGAGAGAATAATCCTTTTTGGAAGTAAGGAGCTAAATTTTTTGCTCTATTAAAAATATCATCTTTTTCAAAAATATCTTGTACTGCAAGTGCTGCAGCAACTGCAACTGGAATTCCTGAATAAGTATAACCGTGAAATAATTCAACTGCACCTTTTGGAGAAGTATCCATCACGGCGTCATAAATAAAATCATTACAAGCAACAACACCCATTGGT
>JACWDR010000041.1 GCA_014653975.1 Pelagibacterales bacterium SAG-MED20 | reverse complement strand
CAGGAGGATTATTGAAAACGTATCGCATGATAACATTATAAAGGGTGAAACCAACCATTGAAGCCAAAAAGAGTGAGCACATAGCTTCCAACATACGATGGATTAATCGGTCAATGTTGTTAAAAAATTTAAACATATCTCTAATTACTCATTAGGTTTGGAAGAAACATGGTCAACTCTGGAATAACGAGGATAAAAAATAAAAGTAAAAACAGCCCAACTAGATAAGGAATTAATGCAACAGCCACCTTTTCTAAACGTACTTGTGCTATTGTTGCAGCAGTAAAATACGCGACACCTACAGGTGGTGTTACTGATCCTATTAAGAAGCCAACTATTACAACGATAGCTGCTTGTACCTCAGGAAAGCCAGCTTGAGCCATAACATTAACTAGTACTGGGCCAACTATAATAATATTTACCGCAGAGTCCATTACCGTTCCAAGAAGAAAAATAAATAGAATCACGGCTAAAATAAAAATAATGGGGGATTCCGTAAGGCTTAGAAGCCATTTTTCAAGATCACCGATTGCCCCTAGAGAGGTAAGCAACCAACTGAAGGGTCCTGACGCAGCTATGATAATAAAAACCATTGCCGAATTTCGGAATGCCCGACGAAAAGCACCAGTGCAATCTTTCCATTTAATAGTTCGATAAACGAATACACCTGTTAATAACGCAACCATTGCTGTGATAGCACCAGCCTCGACAACCGATGCCACACCACCCATTACTGAACCCACTAAAACCAAAGGTATCAGAAGGGCAAACGAGGATCGATATAATTCTCTACCAGCCCGACGTATCGAAAATGGTTCATCACTGCGCTCAAAGTTATATTTAATTGCAAAGTAATGATTGATTATCATGATCACAACGCCTATCAACACGCCTGGAATAATCCCAGCCGCAAATAATGCTGCAATCGAAATCTCAGTCGAGTTAGCAAGTACAATCATCATGATACTAGGTGGAATTATCCCTCCTATGGTTGAGCTTACGCCTGTAACTGCTGCTGAAAACGCAGCAGGATAGCCAGCTTTTTTCATAGCTGGTAAAACTAATGCTCCCACTGTAGCTGTATCTGCTACCACGGAACCATTCATCCCAGCAAAAAACATACTCACAAGAACATTAACTTGGGCCAACCCACCTCGTATACGTCCAATTAATGCCCTACTTAAAGCTACTAACCGGTCTGTAATCGTGGCACTTGTCATTAACTCACCTGTCAGCATAAAGAAAGCAATTGCAGTTAATGGAACCGAGTCAATAGCATTAAACATTTGACTAGGGATCAAAACTAGCGGTACAGCGTCGGTAAATAGAATATAAACAAATGGTATAAGTATTAATATGAAGCCAATGGGAGCACCTAATAGGATTAGAAAAAGTAGTACTACGAGTAGAATGATACTTTCCATAGTTACTTATATGTTATGATTTGTTTTAGGTAAAGATCATCTAGCTCTAAAATTGAGCTAAATGATCTTTACACAGTTTTTCTTTAGACGATTTACAGAGCCCCAGCTTTCTCTAACTGAGCTACAAATCCATCCATTCCTTGTTCTAGAAGCACTCTTTTAGCTACCTCTGGTTCAAAAGTTCCCTTGGCATCTAACCAGGCACCGATTGCACCTGATCTCCATTTAGTCATTTCCGCTTCAGATGGTACATACCACTCTTTCGCAGATGCTTTAATTGCATCCTCACCATTCTTAATCCAAGCGTTATCTAACTCGTTTACTTTTTCTCCATAAGCATTAGCTGCCTCGTGTAACCATTTTCTCTGCTGATCAGACAATGCATTATATTGCTTTGCATCCATCGCTAGAATGTTTCCTGACCACATTCCTCCAATCTCAGTGAAGTATTTTGCAACTTCATGAAGTTTCGCTACGTGCTGCCATGGACTAGCAACATACTGACCTTCAACTACACCCGACTGTAGGCCTGAGTATAACTGGCTCCAGTCATAAGGTGTTGGAGTTGCACCCCAATTTTTAACTAGCATGA
>JACWDR010000040.1 GCA_014653975.1 Pelagibacterales bacterium SAG-MED20 | reverse complement strand
TAAAACTTTTTTTACTTTGGGACTAACACCTAATGCTGATTCGTTAGCAGATAATTTGACGCTTTTTTTAATTTTGCCTATATTTGATTTACCTGGTTTATAGGCCTTTATCCTAAATATTTTAAACTTTGGAACTGTCATTTTTATTAATCTTATAAATAAAATATTAAACTTTCATATAGAATAAGTCATTTTTTTAAAAAAATTGACATAAGAAATACTATCTAGTACAAAAAATATGCGCTGATTTAACTGAATTGCGAGCGCTTAAAAAAACCCGCTAAATAAGTTTTTTTATCTCACAATTCATAATGATAAGAAAATATGAGTAATAATGTAAACTTTAAAACCTTAAAAATAGATAAACCACTAAAGTTAGATTGTGGTCAGACCATTAATAACTTCAATTTAGCTTATGAAACTTATGGTGTTTTAAATGAAAAAAAAGATAATGCTATTTTAGTTTTTCATGCCTTAACAGGGGATCAATTTGTATCTGGAATAAATCCAATAACAAAGAAAGATGGTTGGTGGTCTTATGCTGTAGGTTCGGGCAAAGCTATTGATACAGATAAATATTTTGTAATTTGCGCAAATGTAATTGGAGGATGTATGGGTTCTTTTGGTCCAAGAGATATAAATCCTGAAACTAATAAGATATACGGAACTAACTTTCCTGTCATAACAATTAATGATATGGTTAATGCCCAATTTAATCTTTTAGATTTTTTTAATATTAAAAAATTATTTGCTGTGATGGGTGGATCAATGGGTGGTATGCAAGTTCTTCAATTTGTAAGTAATTTTCCTGATATGGCAAAAGTTGCGATTCCAATTGCTTGTACATCTAGTCACTCAGCGCAAAATATTGCATTTAACGAACTTGGTAGACAATCTATTATGGCTGATACAAATTGGGCAAGTGGTGACTACTCCAATCAAAGTAAAAATCCAAACAAAGGCCTATCTGTTGCGAGGATGGCTGCTCATATAACCTATTTATCTAAAAATGGACTACAAGAAAAATTTGGCAGGAAGTTACAAGAAAGAGATGACTTAAAATTTAGTTTTGATGCAGATTTTCAAATAGAGAGCTATCTTCGATATCAGGGTTCTGTATTTGTAGATAGATTTGATGCCAATAGTTATCTATATATAACAAGAGCAATGGATTATTTTGATTTAACTAAAGAACATGGTGGCAATTTATCTAAAGCATTTGAAAAAACTAAAACTAAGTTTCTTATTATATCATTTACTTCTGATTGGCTTTATCCAACTTCTGAAAATAAAGAAATTGTGATAGCTCTTAACGCTATAGGTGCTGATGTTGGTTTTGTTGAAATTGAATCTGATAAAGGCCATGATTCTTTTCTATTAAAAGTTCCTAAATTTTTAGATACATTAAAAGGTTTTATTGATACTTCATATTTTAAAAACTAATAATGAAAAAAGAATTTAAAATTATTGCTGACTTAATAGAAAAAAATACTAGAGTTTTAGATGTTGGCTGTGGTGATGGTACATTAATGGAATTTTTAAGAGATAATAAAAAAATAGACGTAAGAGGGATAGAAATTTCACAAAATAATGTTCAAAGATGTATTGGTAAAGGGTTAACTGTAATAGAGGGAGATGCTGAAAAAGATCTTGCACAGTTCCCTGATGCTTCTTTTGATTTTGTAATTTTAAGTCAGACGCTTCAAGCTTTTCTTGATCCGGAAAAAGTTATATCAGAATTATTAAGAGTTGGAAAAAAAGCAATTGTTACTATACCTAATTTTGGCTACTGGAAAGTTAGATTACACCTACTAATTAAAGGAACTATGCCGGTAACAAGAACCTTACCAGATGAATGGTATAATACTCCAAATATTCACATGTGTACAATTAAAGATTTTTTTAATTTTTGTTATAATAGAAAAATAAATCTATTTAAATCTATAGCACTTCAAAACCTTAAGTCATCAGAGATAAACAGTTCAAATTTAAAATTCAAAAATTTATCAGCAGTTTTAGGAATATTTTTAATAGAAAAATAGATGAAGATTGAAATAATTCCATGCTTACAAGACAATTATTCCTATCTTGTTATAGATGAAAAAAAAAAAACTGCGTGTGTAATTGATCCAAGTGAGTCAGGTCCTATTATTAAAATTTTAGAAAAAAATAAAATTGATTTAAAATTTATACTTAATACGCATCACCATTATGATCATGTAGGGGGTAACCAAAAATTAAAAGAAAAGTATGGAGCGAATGTTTTGGGCTATAGAGGAGACAAAGAAAGAATTCCGGAAATAGATATACTACTAATTGATCAATACAATTACAGTTTGGCCATTTGTTAT
>JACWDR010000004.1 GCA_014653975.1 Pelagibacterales bacterium SAG-MED20 | reverse complement strand
TCAATGCAATATCTTTTAAAAGCTTGGCCAACAATAATTGAATTAGCAAGCGTTTATAAACGTTTAAGAGAATTTGAGTCTCAGATTGTTGAAGAAGAATTAATTGATGAAAAAATTTAATGACAATTGATAAGAAGTTTATCGATAAATTTATCAAAGTATCATCTAAAGCAGCATTTGCATCATCATACTTAGTTGGTAAAAAAAATAAAATAGCTGCTGATCAAGCAGCTGTAGACTCAATGAGAACTGAACTAAACAAGATCAGTATGAATGGTAAAGTTGTCATAGGTGAGGGCAGTCTTGATAACGCTCCAATGCTTTACACAGGCGAATATCTAGGAAACAAGAATGGACCCGATTTTGATATTGCAGTTGATCCATTAGAAGGAACTAACTTTGCAGCAAATAACTTACCAGGAGCAATATCAGTTATAGCAATCGCAGAAAAAGGAAATCTTTTTAACGCACCAGAGACTTATATGGATAAAATTGCCACTGGAAAAATTGAGAGAGGTTTAGTTGATCTTGATTATTCATTAAAAAAAAATATTCATAACCTTGCTGAATTCATGAACAAAGATATTTCTTCAATAACAGCTTGCATTTTAGATAGGCCAAGACATAAAAAAATAATTGAAGAATTAAAAAAGTTAAAGGTTAATCTTAAATTAATTACTGATGGTGATGTTCTTGGCGCATTATATGTTTCAAATCCAAAATATGATGTTGATATTTTTTTAGGAATAGGAGGTGGGCCTGAAGGAGTGTTGGCCGCATCTGCTCTTGATGCTTACAATTGTCATTTTCAAGGAAGATTTATTTTTAATAATGATAAAGATATTAATGAGGCAAAGAAAATGGGTATTACAAATTTAAATAAAAAATATGAATTAAACGAAATTACAAAAGGAGATTCAATTTTTTGTGCATCTGGCATTACTTCAAGTAATGTTTTACAAGGCATTAAAATTAAAGGTGATAATTATATTTCTGAAACTCTTGTAACTCATAAAAGTTCGGGTTTTAAAAAGATTATAAAAAGTACAAATCTTATAAAAGAATGATTTCTGTCACTGGTAAAAAGTGGGAAGAAAAAAAGATTAATAAAAATACTTTAGATAAATTAAAACAAGATTATAATTTCTCAGAAACTTTATCTAAGTTGATAATTTCAAGAAAATTTAATGTAGATGAGATTTACACAATAAAAAACCATCTAGATCTAAAGAATGTTTTTTATAATAACAGTGATTTTAACAAATCAATTAATCTTGTAACTCAATGTATCGTTAACAAAGAAAAAATATGTATTTTGGGTGATTATGATGTTGATGGGTCAGCTTCAACTTCACTATTTGTTAGATTTTTTGAAAGTATAAACCATCCATTTTTTTTTTATATACCAGATAGAGAAAAAGATGGTTATGGCGCAAGTAAAAAATTATTTGAAAAATTGATTTTAAAAAAGCCTGAATTAATTATCATGGTTGATTGTGGTTCTACATCAAATAAAGCAATCGATTTTCTTAATAAAAAAAAAGTTAAGTCTCTAATAATAGATCATCACGAAATTAACGAACCTTATCCTAATGCAAACAATATTATTAATCCAAAAAAAAATAATGGATATATTAAATACGATTATATGTGCGCGACTACTCTTGTTTATTTTTTTTTAGAATTATTAATTAAAAAAATAAAAGCTAAAATAAATATAAATGATTTTCTTGTATATGTCTTATTAGCTACAATTTGTGACGTAATGCCTCTAAGAAATATGAACAGATTAATTTCATTAAAGGTTCTAAAGAATTTTAATATCACAGAAAATTTGGCCTTTAATCAATTATATAATTTAAATAAAAAAAAAAACAAAATTAACATTCAAGATTTAGGTTATATGATTGGCCCAATACTAAATGCAGGAGGTAGACTGGGCAAATCAAGTTTTGCAACAGAATTATTATCTTCAGATAACTTAGAAATTATTAATAAAAGATCAATAGAATTAATTGAATTAAATGAAAAAAGAAAAAAAATAGAAAAATTAATTTTGAAGGAAATAAATTTTGACAAAATAGAAAAAGAAAATAAGGATGTAATTATATATTATAACGCAAATATTAATGAAGGTTTGATAGGTATTATTGCTTCAAGATTGAAAGATTACTTCGACAAACCTGCTTTAGTTATCACAAACTCTAATAATGTTTTAAAAGGTTCGGCAAGATCAGCAAATAATTATAATATTGGAAGATATATGAAAAAAGCATTAGATAATCATTTAATTATTAGTGGTGGTGGTCATAATATGGCAGCAGGTTTTACTCTTAGAAAAGAAAAACTAGAAAATTTTAAAGAAAGCATTTTAAAAAGCTTCAATGATAATGGTTTACACAAAATGAATATAAATAATTATGATGCTGAAATTTCTTCTCATGCTTTTAATAAAGAATTTTATAAAGAGATCAAAAAAATTGAACCTTTTGGTAATGGGAATCCAGATCCAGTATTTCTTATTAAAGATTTAAAGATAATTAAAACGACTATTCTTAATAATAAACATATTTCACTAATTTTAAAATCAAAAACTGGATTTTCTATAAAATCTATATCCTTTAATTCAATCGGTACTAAGTTAGGAGATCACTTGTTAAATTATAAAAAAAAATTGAATGTCTTGGGTCAAATTAACGAAAACATTTGGAATAACAAAAATACACTACAATTTACAGTTAGAGATTTAATTTTATAGATTATTTAAACTTGATAAATAATGACTTTTAAAATAAAAGATCTCAACATGGTCCCTTCGTCTATCGGTTAGGACAGCTGGTTTTCATCCTGCAAAGGGGGGTTCGATTCCCCCAGGGACCGCCATAAAATATGTATTATTACGTATATATGCTTAAATCTATAACATCAGTAAAGTCAAAAACTTATGTTGGGTATACAAATGATATCAAATTACGTTTACAAAAACATAATTCTAACATGGGTGCAAAATCTACAAAAGGACATAAATGGTTGTTAATTTATAGTAAAAAATTTAAAAGTAAGAGCTTGGCTATGTCCTATGAATATAGATTAAAAAAAGATAGACAAAAGAGAAAAATTATATCAGATAAATTTATTTAATGAAAATAGCAATCCTCCTTCCTTATAAAGAAAATTTTACATCAACAGATGCTGGTGCTGTTTCCTTATTTGTTAATGATATTAATAAGGAAAGTTTATTTAAAAAAACAACGTATATATTTGGCAATACCGGCTCTAAGAAAATATTATCTAAAAATTACATTAACTTAAATTTAAATAAAAAATTATTCCAAAGCACAAGTAAACAATATGTGGAAACATTTTTAAATTTTGAAAAAAATTTAAATTCAGATGTTATTGAAATTCATAATAGGCCAAATTATATCAGACTTATAAAAAATAATTATAAAAAAAAAATAGTTCTTTTTTTTCATAATGATCCTTTAACTATGAACGGATCCAAAACCAAAAATGAACGTCTATTTTTGTTAAATAATATAGATAAAATTATTTTTAATAGTAATTGGTCAAAAAAAAGATTTTTTATTGACTTACCAAATAAAGAACTTTTATCACAAAAAACTACTGTTTGTTATCAATCATCCTCAAAAACTAAAATAGACTTTAAAAAAAAAGAAAAAATTATATCGTTTGTTGGAAAACTAAACCGTGCTAAAGGCTTTGATTTATTTGGGGATGCCATTATCAAAATTTTAAACAAACATAGCAGCTGGAAAGCGAGAGTTTATGGTGACGAACCTAGGGAAAAAATAATATTTAAGCATAAAAATCTTAATATCTTAGGTTTCAAAGATAATAAATATATTTTAAATGATTTAAAAAGAATTAGCATTTCAGTAGTTTGTTCAAGATGGAATGAACCATTTGGTAGAACTAGTTTAGAGGCAGCCAGTCGTGGATCAGCTGTAGTAATAAGTGATAGAGGCGGACTTCCAGAAACTGCAAAAGACGCTATTATTCTAAAATCACTAACTAGTGAAAATATTTATCAGGAAATTAATTCACTTATTTTAAACAAAAAAAAACTATGGAAATTACAAAAACTAAATCATAAAAATTTTAGATATACACATAAATATATAGCTGAGATTATTGACAATGTTCGTAGAAGTTTTATTTTAAACAAAAATGTCAATTTATTTAATTTACGAAAAAAAATTTTACTAAAATTAGTTCACGTAACTAATTTTAATAACAGATTTAATGGAAGACTACATTACAACACTGGTAGACGATTAAATAATGGGTTTATTAGGTTGGGTCACAATGTTTTAACAGTAAGTGATAGAGATATAACACATGGAAATAAAAATTTAATAGATTTAAGTGGTAAAAAAAACTTACAAAAAATTCTTATTGAATCTCTCGAAAATTTTAAAGCTGATGCGATTATTTTAGGACATGCGGATGCTATTACAAAAGAAACATTAGAGCATATTAAAAGTAAAAACAAAAGTTTAAAAATTTGTCAATGGTTTCTTGATCCCTTAGGTAAGTTTGGTCCAGATCATCTTAAGAATACAAAAAGGATTTTTGATAAAGAAAATTTTATTGACACATCCTTTTTGACAACTGACCCTAATTCTTTATCTAAAGAGTTAAAAAATTCTCATTTTATTCCAAATCCTTGTGATTATTCATTTGAAACATTAAAAAATTATGAAAATAAATGCGAACACGATGTTTTCTTTGCAATGAGTCATGGTGTGCATAGAGGTGGACTTAAAAAAGGTAAATCTGATGATAGAGAAGTCTTCATAAATAAATTACTTAAAAAAAATAAGAACATAAACTTTGATATATATGGAATGAATAATGTTCAACCTATTTGGGGAGATATTTTTTTGGATAAGATATCAAACTCGTCTATGGGTTTAAACCTAAGTCGGGGAAAACCAGTCAAGTATTACAGTAGTGATAGATTGGCTCAATTATTGGGTAATGGTTTATTAACTTTTATAGATAAAAAAACCTGCTTCAACGATTTTCTTACTAAGGACCAAATAGTTTTTTATAATGATATTGAAGATTTAAGTTATAAGTTAAGTAAGTATAAAAAAGACCACAAAGAAAGAGCAAGAATTGCCAAAAACGGGAAAGAAATTTACCTTAAAAAATTTAATTCTACTCTTGTGGCAGATTACATTCTTTCAAAAACATTTAACTATAAAAGTTCTAATAAATTTATTTGGTCTAAATAAATGTTTTCAATAATAATTCCAACTTTTAATAATCTTAAATATTTGGAAAAATGTATTGAAAGTATAAAAAAAAAACTCTAATTATAAACATCAAGTAATAGCCCATGTTAATGAAGGCTCTGATGGAAGTGTCAAATTTTTAAAAGATAATAAAATCGAATACACTCATACAAATTATAATTCTGGGATTTGTACTGGTATGAATTTAGCAGCAAAAAAAGCAATATATGACTATATTCTTTATGCACATGATGATTTTTATTTTTGTCCTAAGTGGGATGTTGTTTTAAAAAATGAAGTTCAAAAAATAGATCATAACAAATTCTATTTATCAGGAACTATGATTAACAATGGTCAAATTGAACTTGATTGTGGGAACAGCTTGGAAACATTCAATGAAAAAAAGCTTCTGAAAGAAATTAATGATGCTAATTATTATGATTTTCAAGGATCTACTTGGGCCCCACATCTTATTCATAAGGATGTCTGGAATAAAGTTGGTGGATTTAGCGAAGAATTTTTTCCTGGGACAGGTTCAGACCCTGATCTTAATATGAAACTATGGAATGAAGGCATTAGAATTTTTAAAGGTATAAATGATTTCAAGGTATATCACTTTGGATCAATTGTTACTCGTAAATACAAGAATCATCCTACTATTAAAACAGAATCAGGTAGTAGGGGTGGCAAAATTTTCCTTTTAAAATGGGGCATTACTATTGATTTTTTTAAGAAAAATTTTCTTAAGTCAGATACAAGATATGTATCTGAGCTAAGTGATCCAAAGATAAATTTAAAATTTATTTTAGAATTAACGTTATGCAAGTTAAATTATTTATATATAAAGTATATATACAATATAAATAATCGTCATAAATTAATTAAAAAATGAAATTACTTAATACAAAAATTAAAGATCTAAAATTAATTAAAACTAATATATTTAACGATAAAAGAGGTTTTTTAAAAGAAATTTTTAGAAAAAAATTAGTTAAAAATAAAGATTTCCCTTTTGATATTTTTTCAAGCTCTAAAAAAAATGTATTAAGAGGCCTGCATATACAAACTAAAAAACCTCAAGCTAAAATAATTACAGTTACACATGGAAAAATATTTGACGTAGCTGTTGATTTAAGAAAAAAATCTAAAACATACGGTAAATATTTTAGTGTTGTAATTTCTGATAAAGATGATTTTTCATTTTATATACCTGAGGGTTTTGCTCATGGATTTTTGTGTTTGTCAAATAAATGTACTCTTTATTATAAAAATTCAAATTATAGAGACCCAAATTCAGAAGTTGCAATTGCATGGAATGATAAGAATTTAAATATTAAATGGCCTATAAAAAAACCTACATTATCAATTAAAGATAGAAATGGAATAACTATAGATGACTTTAAAAGATTGAATAAATAATATGTCAAATAATGAATTCCTTGATTTAGGTTATCAACCTTTAGCAAATAAATACCTTTCTAAAAGAGAAAAGTGGAAACGAACAAATGAAGAAACTTATCGATTAAAAGTTGGTTTTAATAATCAAACTAAACTGGTTTCACTTTATAAAAAGATTCCTGTAAAAAAAATGTTTAATGATACTTATCCTTATAAGTCATCTATGTCTAAAACTATGCTTAATTCCTTTTTAAGTCTATCAAAAAAAATAAAAAAAAGATTCAACCCGAAAATGACACTTGAGATTGGAAGTAATGATGGGCCATTAATTAGAAATTTTAAAAAAAATGAAATTATTTGCGTAGAACCATGTTCTAATTTAGCAAAAATTACCAAAAAAATGGGATATATTACTTTCAATAACTATTGGAATTATGATTTATCTAAAAAAATTAAAAAACAATTCAATAAAATTGACCTAATTTATTCTGCAAATACATTAACACATATAGAAAACCTTAAAGATGTTTTTAAATCTATAGACAATTTACTTTCAAAACATGGTGTACTAATTATTGAAGATCCATCTTTATTAGAGTGTATTAAGAAAGTATCATATGACCAATTTTATAACGAACATATATACATATTTTCTTCTATATCACTTAATAATTTATTAGAAAAATTCAATTTAGAGTTTTTTGATATTGAACAACTTACTACACACGGCGGTTCTCTTAGATTTTACATAAAAAGAAAAAGTAATAAAAAAATCAAGATTAAGGCTTCTGTTTCTAAACAACTTACAAAAGAGAAAAAGTTTGGTTTAAATAAATTGTCTACTTATTTAAGATTTAAAGATAAAGTTATCAATTCCAAAAAAAAATTGATTTTAATAATTAATAAAATTAAGAAAACTAACAAAAAAATTGTTGGTTACGGTGCTACAGCTAAAGCTACTACTATTTTAAACTATTGCAATTTAAGTAATAAAGACATTGCTCATTTTGTTGATACAACCCCAGACAAAGTTGGAAAATTTATGCCCGGTAAAAATATAAAGATACTAAAATATAATAAAAAACTAGTTAATAATGCTGATTATTTATTTTTGGGTGCTTGGAATTTTAAAAATGAAATTTTTTTAAAGGAAAAAAATTTTATTAAAAATGGAGGTAAGTTCATAACTCATGTTCCTTTCCCTAGAATTATTTAAAAAATGAGTTGTAAATGACTATGATAAGTATAAACAAATAAAACTTTTTTAATTAGATATTTATGAAAATTTATTACGGTAAAGCAGTATACGATAATAGGGAAATTAATGCTGCTACTAAAGTCCTTAAAAACAAATCTCTTACTTTAATAGATGGTCCTTCTTGTAAAAATCTAGAAAAAAAATTATCTAAAACATTTGGTAAAAAATATGGTTTAATGGTTAACTCGGGTTCTTCTGCAAATCTTATTGCTTTAGCATCACTTAACTTAAAGAAAGGGTCAGAGGTAATTACACCAACTCTAACTTTTTCAACAACTTTGGCACCAATTTATCAACTTGGTCTGGTTCCACATTTTATTGATGTTGAGCCAAAATCATTTTTATCGAAAATATCACAAATAGAAAAATGTATTAATAAAAATACGAGTGCTATAATGTTGCCAAATTTATTAGGCAATGTGTTGAACTGGAAAAAAATTTACAAAATTGCTAAAAGATATAATTTGAAAGTGATTGAAGATTCAGCTGATACGGTTGGCTACACCTTTAATGGCAGAAATTTAGGTAAATATAGTGATATTACTACTAATAGTATGTACGCATCACATATTATCACTGGTGCAGGCTCTGGTGGTATCGTTTGTTTTAATGATTTTAAAACTTACACTAAAGCAAAACTTCTTAGAGGGTGGGGTAGATCCTCAGCAACATTTAATGAGTCAGAAAATATTAATATAAGATTTAATACTAAGGTAGACGGTGTGCCTTACGATGGAAAATATATATTTTCTGACATTGGTTACAACTTTTTACCTTCAGAAGTTTCTGCTGCATTTGCTTTGGAACAATTGAAAAAATTAAAATCAAATATTAAAACTAGAGAAAAAAATTTTAAATCTATGAGAGATTTTTTTAAAAAAAATTATAAAGAATATATAGATTTACCAACACAAGAACCTGGTTTAAAAACTGGTTGGTTAGCATATCCTGTTATCCTTAAAAAAGAAAAACAAATAAGTAGAACCAAACTTCAAATTTTTTTAGAAAAAAATTCAATTCAAACTAGAACAATATTCACTGGCAACATACTTAGGCAACCTATCATGAAAAAAAGATTTTATAAAAAACACAAAAACGCAGAAACTAATGCAAATAATATAATGATAAATGGCTTACTTCTAGGCTGTCATCACGGATTAGATGAAAAAGGTTTAAGCTTTATGAAAAATAAAATTGATCTTTTTTTTAAAAAAAATGTCTACTAACGATAAAGTTATAATAGCATATCTATTCACAAAATTTGATGTTAAAGAAAATTTAATAAATTTTATTGATTATTATCAAAAAAATCCACCTGGTCATGAGCACATTTTAGTTGTTTGTTACAAATTATTAGAAATCGACGAAATTAATTTTCTTAGAAAAATAGCAAATAAGGTGCCTCATATTGAGTATATTGATCCTATTAGAGTTAATGATTTTGATTTTGGAAGTTATAAAAGAATTGCTGAGAAATATCCGAACTTACCAATTTTTTTCACTCTTGGACATTCTTATCCTGTTTCACAAAACTGGTTAAAAAAATTAATGAAACATTTTAATAAAAAAACACTTATTGGATCTTCAGCATCTTATGAAAGTATTTTTTCATCCTTTATTAGTAAAAAACGACTCAAAATATTATTTAATATTAAGGAATTTTTTTTTCTTAAAAAAAATTTTATAAATTTTCCTAACCCCCATATACGGACAATTAATTTTTTATTATATGGAAGTGACTATCTAAAATTTATTTCAGATAAATCTTTTATCACTAAGAAAGATGCGTGGATTTGTGAAAGTGGTCTCAAAAGTTTAACAAATTATTTCAAGTCAATAAGTTACAAAATTTACGTTATTAATTCTGATGGTGATGCTTTTTCGATTGAAGATTTTAAATCTAGTAATACTTATTGTTTTGCCAACCAATCAAAACAACTTTTTTCTGATAAACATAGCCGTAAATATGATGCTTTAAATAATGCTGATAAAATGAAAGTCTCAAATGCTGTATGGGGCTAGATTAGGTATCTTACAATCGCAAATATGATTTTTGGCCCTTTATTGCGCTGATGAGACCCTTTAATCTATATTCGTATCTTTCTTTTTTTTGATCTTTTTTAAAACATTTATTTAATGTAATTTTAAATACTGTTCTGATGAATAGTGGAATAAAATAAATTATTGTTAATAAATAACCTAATTTTTTTTTATTATAATTAAATTCTGACCAAATAAAGTGCCACGCTAGTAAATTTACCAGTTTTTTATTTTCTTTTTTATCTTTAATATTAACTGTTCTACCTTTTTGTTTTACTTTAATTGAGTTTATTTGATAGCTTTTTAGGTTTTTATTTCTCCCTCTCCTACAATAATCTGTTTCTTCAAAGTATAAAAAGAACTTATTATCAAAACCACCTATTTTTTTATATTTTTTTTTGTTAATAAATAAACATGAACCGTGTATTGAGTCTATATTTCCTATGTCCATTTTGCTATTAATTTGTTTATGTGAATTTTTTTTTACATTTAGAAATCTTGGGCCCAATGCTGAAAATTTATCTTTTAATTTTTCCGCTACACTTAAAAACTTGCTAATATCCCTATAATCAAAAATTATGTCTGGGCTTATTTGTAAAAAATACTTCGTCTTTATCATTTTAACAGCATAATTTATTGATGAACTTACACCGTTATTTTTTTTAATATAAACTTTTATATTCTTATATTTTTTTTCAATTTTTTTTTTTAATCTAATATCATTCGAATTTTCTATTATTATAGTCTTAATTTGATTTGGTATTTTTTTTACAAATTCATTAATTTTTTTTCCACTTCTATAAGCAATTAATACAATTGTTACTTTGTTTTTTTTCATCGTTATATTTTTATCTTATTTAGTGCATTATTTTTGAATAAGTTAGCATCTTTAATATATCTTCTTACCATTTCTGTTGATTTATGACCTGTCATAGCCATAATACTTCTTTCTTCAACACCTGACTCCGCAGCTGATGTTGCAAATCCTGATCGCAAACTATGACCAGAATAATTTTTACTATCTATACCAACTAATTTTAAATACTCTTTAATGAGTAGGGCTACTGTTTGATCTGTTAAACGGTTCTCTGACAATTTAGAACCTTTTGTAAATCTTCTAAATACTGGACCAGATTTAATTTTTGATATTTCTATCCACTTCTGCAATGAGATAACAGGACAATATTGAGAGTTATCAAAAAAGGGTAGTGCTTTCACTGCACCTTCTCCGAATTGGTCTGTTTTAGACTTTTTTAGAGTAATTTTAATACCTTCAGGCACAAAATCTAGATCATCATGATCAAGAGATACTATCTCATTTCTTCTAAAACCTCCTGAAAACCCTATAAGGATAATTGTTCTATCTCTTAATTTTTTAATTTCCTCTTTCTTTTGTTGATCTATAGCATTAATAATTACTTTTAAACTACTGATTAGTATCGGTTTTTTTCCTTTTTGAATACTTCCTTTCCTTCTTTTTATACCCATAATATTCTCAATAATTAAAGGATGTTTCGTGTCTAAATAATGGCCTTTAAGTTTATGGATTACACCTATTGATACTAACCTTCGTTTTAAAGTGCTCATTTTGGCATTTTTCGTTGATAAATGAGTTAAGTATAAAGAGACAATCTTTGGCTCAGTTGGTAGATATTTAAATCCATTTTGAGCGCAGAATAATTGAAAGTCACTAAAATCTGACTTATAAGCCCTTATTGTGTTATTTGCTTTAGAACTTTTAAGGTTTAGTAAAGTTTCATCCTTTAGTGCTTTGATGTCTGTAATTATATCATTCATGTATATTACTATTGATAACCATTAATTATCGTTAGTAATATATTAAGTGATTTAAGATGTCAATAGTATAAATTTATCCCCATTATCCACAAGAAAATTGATTGTAAAAAGAATCAACTATTTAGTGATACTTATAGCTCAGCAAATAATATATGATTTTATTAACTTAAGAGGCAACTCTTAACTGGCCATCCAGGGAAAAGCCGAGAGGCCTAAGCCTGGAGGGCAGAAAACCTTGCACAGTAGTGCTAAACATGCGAGGTGGTCGGTTCGGCGGTAGCAACTACAACGACGAACCTAAACTTCTGGTCTTTACACCCTAAAAAGTGTGAAGATTCAGGGTTTTTATTATGTCTAAACTCTTAGGTACTCAATTTCAGCTGAAAGTGTGGAATTATTTGAAGAAAATACCAAAAGGTACGGTAAAAACTTACCTTGAAGTAGCCAAAGCTATTGGTAAACCTAAGGCATATAGAGCCGTAGCAAATGCAGTTGGTAAAAACCCCTATCCTCTCAAAATACCTTGTTATCGGGTAATCAGATCAGACGGAAGCATTGGTGGATATTCAGGAAAAGGTGGAATTATTGAAAAAAGACGACTATTGAGGTCTGAAAAGGTCCTCACAACAAAGTAATTTTATCCAACTAAAATCTTTTAAAAGTCAATAAAATCAACACTTTTATAGTGTTTTAACAATATTATCTATAAATATTTTAATGCACCCTTTAGTTGTACCATATATAAACCTTTGCTTAAATTAAGGTGCTCTATGGACGTTTAAAAGGCATATTCTGATACTGCATTGCTTTATTTTTCAACAACAACAACAATAACAGAGGTAATATAAAAAGCCCTATTTTAAAGGGTTATTTACCATCACTATATTTCGTTAGTATATTATCAAATTTAAAATATATGGGATTGTATTAAAACGTTGATATACAATGTTTTTTTGTTATTTATTTTATTAAATGTAAAATTAGACCCCAATGAAGAATATTCTAATGGATTGAATCAAAATTTTATTTATTTTATATAAAAACACTATTTAGATATATGTATAATAACCTAATAATTTCATTACTTTAATTATATAACTTAATGTATTACATTAGTAATTAGTAAATAACTGTTACCTATCTTAAGTCTTCTTAATAATAATTTCTCTTCTAGAAATGTAGATACCACTCAATACAATAATAAATAATCCTAGGAAAGTCCAATTATCTGGGAAATCACTAAAGAAATAATAGCCTATAATGATGTTTGTAATGATTTCAAAGTAGCTAAATGGAGCTAATTTAGAAGCGTCGGCGTATTTGAGAGACAATATTAGGAATAAATGCCCTATACAGGCAAATATACCTATAGCAGCCATCATAGACCACTGATCTAATGTAGGTTTAACCCACACAAAAGGCATTACAGTAGAAATGATTACGGCCCCTATTACACCGGTTAATAATAAAGTTAATAAAGGATTATCTGAAGTACTTAGTTTACGAGTAATGATTAAATAAAATCCATACATTACACCGGTTCCAAGAGCGGCTATACTTGCTAAATTAATTTCCACAAAACCAGGTCTTATAACTACTAAAGAACCTATAAAACCTATAATTACTGCAGACCACCTTCTAAATCCCACCTTCTCGCCTAAAAAAACTGGAGAAAAAGCTGTAACAATTAAAGGAGCAACAAAAGCTAATGTTAATGCTTTAGCTAAAGAGATTACAGAAATTGCATAAAAGAAACAAATATTAGCTGTTAAAAGAATTAAACCTCTTATGAATTGTAATTTTGGTTTATCCGTCCATACAAGATTTTTTCTAAAAAAGAAAAACATAACTGGAAAAGTGAAAGCTACAGTAAAAAAATATCTTGCCCATGTAATTTGTAACACTGGAAGATCTGCGCTTAAATATTTTGCAAATCCATCCATAATTGGAAGCATCACCCAAGCTAAAAGATTAAATATTATAGCCTTCATAATATGAAGAATATAGACTAATTAAAGTATTTTAAAGCAAAGAATACAACAATAGGAATAGTTACAAATGACATCAAAGTTGATGTAACAATTGTACTTGCAATACTATCGACCACTTTCTTAGGTGAATACATACTGCCAACCAAATAGTTTAATATTGCACTTGGCATTGCACTTTGTATAAGTAGGACTCCAGCTGCAAATCCAGATAAATTAAAGTTGTATATAATAATGAATGCAATTAATGGACCAAATATAACTCTACATAAAGACAATATAATTGAATCTTTTAAAGAAAATTTAAACCTTGTTAAAGCTATACCAAGTGACATTAGTACTAAAAAAATAGTTGCATAAGTTAAAAGGAATGTTGTATTTTCTAAAAATAAAGGTGTTTCTATTTCAAAGAATAAAAAAATAACAGATATAATAATTGCATATACTGGAGGACTTTTTAAAACAATATCAAATGAGAAGCTTTTTTTTGCTAAAAAAACGCCTAAAGTAAAGTGAAACAAGATGATAACTGAAGCTACAGCAGATGCTACTCCTAAACCTTGAGTACCATACGCAAAGAGACAAATAGGAATTCCCATATTACCAGTATTAGGAAGAATTAATGGTGGGAGCTCCATACTTAAATCCTTTTTGAGAAATGAAAGTAATATAAGTCCAATAATTGCAAAACCACCTATCATTATTAAAGCATAAATAAAATAATGAGTAAAAATACTTAAGGTTATTCCAGTTGTTGTAACAGTGTAAAAAATCATAGCCGGAGTGCCAATATTGCCGGCAAAATTAGTTATAAAATTTGTATCAATTTTGGGGTTTTTTTTTCCTAAATAGTAACCAACTCCAATTACAAAAAAAACAGGAAAAATTACTTCAAAAATTTTAATGTATAAAGCCATTAATTATGGATTCTAATTAAAGTAGGATATTTAATAATATCTTTATCGTTTTTAAATTTTAAAAGACAATTATTAGAATTAAGTTCTGTTGTTTTGTGGGTAATAAAAACAATTGTAGCTTTTTTGTTTTTTTTATCTGGTGTTTGAATAAGTCTTTTTATTGAAATTTTATATTTAGCTAAACAATTAGTAATTCTAGATAAAACACCAGGTTTATCTTTAACCTCAAATCTTAAATATAAAGAATTTGTATATTTATTAACGTTATAACACTTGATTGATTTGCGCTTATTACTAGAAATACCAAAAGGTTTTTTTAATATTTCCTCTCAATATAGAAAGTAAATCAGACAACAAAGATGAGGAAGTGGGTCCTGGTCCAGCACCCTCGCCTTGTAAAATACTTTCACCAACTGGTTTCCCTTCAATTATAACTGCATTCATAACCCCAGTAACATTCCCAATATAAGAGTTTTTACTTACAAGACACGGGTGTACAGTTTCAAATAATCTACCATTAATAATTTGAGAAATACCAAGTAATTTAATGCGTAAGTTTAATTGGTTAGCAATTTCTATGTCTTTAGACTCGACTTTTTCTATCCCTTCCATCAAACATTTATGTTTTGAGATTTTAGTATTAAAAGCAAGAGCAGATAGTATCCTAACTTTAGCAAAAGCATCAAAACCGTTTAAATCTAATTTAGGATTACCTGGTTCTGCGTAACCTAATTTTTGTGCTCTTTTTAAAACATTTGCAAAACTATCTTTTGAATCTCTCATATCTGTAAGGATATAATTAGATGTGCCATTCAATATTCCATAAACTTTAGATATTTTGTTAGTCACAAGGCCTTCTTTAATAGTTCTCAATATAGGAATGCCGCCAGCTACAGAAGCTTCAAATTCCAAATTAACATTATTGTCTTCGGCCAATTTAGCCAGATAATCCCCATGTTTTGAAATTAATGCTTTGTTTGGTGTAATAACATGAATTTTATTTTTTAAAGCAGTTTCGACAACTTTTTTGGAGATACCATCTGAAAGACCAATAGCTTCAAATAAAATATCAACTTTTATATTTTCAAATATTTTTAGTGGATTCTTAAAGAATATTTTTTTGTTAACTTTAAATTTTCTTTTTTTATTAATATTTTTAGCCGAGATAGCTACTATCTTAATTTTTTTTCCAGTTTTAAGTTCAATGTCTTTCTTTTTAGTTTTTATTTCGTTTAGTAGATAAATGCCTACCTGACCAAGACCTACTACTGCTATATTGATAAATTGATTCATTGGCTAATCATCTATATTTGGGTATGGAGCTTTTTCAGAATATTGTAATAATAATTTCTTAAACTCATTAAATGATAAATTGTCATCAAAATTTATTTTAAGATTATTTGAATTTAATTCTAAATTTTGTGGGGTGCAAGATATCAAAAAAAGAAAAAAGAATATTTTTTTCATTTTAATCCTTTATGTTCATTATAATCAAATTTTAAATTCATATTTTGTACTGCCTGTCCTGCTCCACCCTTTATTAAATTATCAATTACAGATAAGATAATAACTTTATTTTTATACTTAGTTCTACAAATAGCTATATGACAATTATTTGTATTAATTACATCATTTGTACTTAATAATGAGCCCGTTTTAAATATTTTGACGAATCTACTTCTAAAATATTTTCTAAGTAATGTATTTTCTAAACTATTAATAGTTGTTCCATTATTAAGATCTACATAAATAGTACTTAATATCCCTCTAAACATAGGCGATAAATGAGGTGTAAAAGTAAATGTAATTTTTTTTTTTGAATATATGTTTAATTCTTGTTGAATTTCAGAGTTATGTTTGTGAAATCCTACCCCATACGCACTTAATGACTCATAAAGATTTTTCTTTTTTTTTATATTATGTATGTTTCTACCTGCACCTGAATATCCAGACTTAGAGTCTATGATTATATTATTTGTTTTTATTAAATTTTTTTCAATTATAGGAATAAGCGGTAACAATATTGAAGTTGGATAACAACCAGGACAACTAATAATATTATATTTTTTAACTTTTTCACCAGTAATTTCTGGTAAAGAATAAATTGATTTTTTAATATTATTTATTGCACTATGTTTTTGATTGTACCACTTTAAATATTCGGAAGCTTTATTTAGTCTAAAGTCCCCTGCTAAATCAATTAGTGTATTCTTATTTAAAAGATGCTTTGATATTTTTTGTGCTTCCCCATTTGGTAAAGCCGTAAAAATTAAATCAATTTTATTTAACAAACTTTTGTTAAATTTAATTATTTTTGGTAATTTTTTTAATCTTAATGATTTATCATAAAAAGAAATATTTTTACCCACGGATGAATTACCACATAGATACTTAATATTTACATTACTATGTTTAACCAATAATTTAATTAATTGAACACCAATGTAACCTGTGGATCCAGCAACTAATACATTTATCTTGTGCATTTTTTATTATAACAGTTTAGATTTAAAAAAGAATTATCTTTTCGAGAATTGGAAGCTTCTTCTAGCTTTTCTTCGACCAGGTTTCTTTCTTTCAACTGATCTTGAGTCTCTGGTATTAAGTTTTTCAGTTTTAAGTGTAGCTCTAAACTCAGAGTCAAAAAGAATAAGGGCTTTAGCTATACCATGGACCATTGCACCAGCTTGTCCAGTATGACCACCTCCAGCAACACTACATCTAACATCATAATCTGTAGCTTGATTTATAATTTCAAATGGTCTTGTAATTTGCATTTTATGTGAACCACTAGTAAAATACTCGTCCATAGTTCTTCCATTAACATAAATTTTACCAGTACCTTTTTTGACCCAAACTTTTGCAATAGATTTTTTTCTTCTACCAGTAGCGTATTTACTATCTTTAAAATCCAATTTAATTTTTGGTTTTTTAGTAGATTTTTGGACTGAAGTTTCCATGCTAGTTCCTAATTAAATTTTTGCTATTTAGCTTAGACAAGTCTAAAACCTTTGGGTTTTGAGCTGAATGGGGATGATCTTCACCAGCGTAAACTTTTAATTTAGTCAGCTGTTTTCTACCAAGAACGCCACCAGGTAACATTCTTTTAACGGCTAATTTTAGCGATTCACCTGGTTTATTTTTTTCTAATAATTTTTCAGGTGTTATCTCTTTAATGCCTCCAGGATGACCTGTATGTTTATAGTATTTTTTTTCTTTGAATTTTTTTCCAGTAAATTTTACATGTTCAATATTTTTAACCACAACAAAATCACCATCATCCATGTGTGGTGTATATGTAGTTTTGTTTTTACCCCTAACAATCATAGCAATAATTGAAGCTAGTCTCCCAACTACGGCATTTTTTGCATCAATTTCAAACCAATTACTTGTTAATTCACTGCTTTTTAAAAATTTAGTCATTGTGCGAGGATTAATACTATTATTAGAAACAAAGTCAATTTTATATTTATCTTGCATTAGATAATGATAATGGTAGATTGTTAATGCCGATTTGTTCCTATTGCAGGCTAATAATTGCTAAAATGGATTTTACACACATTTTCGGTAGGTATTTGAACTATATTGTGCGCCTTGCATTAGCTGAAGCACTAAAAAAGGAGCTCAGAATGAGTACTAAGAGACAAAACCCAGAAACTATCGCTATACACGGTGGTGATTATAGAAATGACCCAACAACTAAAGCTGTAGCTGTACCGATATACAGAACGACTTCATATCAGTTCGATAGCACAGAACATGCTGCAAACCTATTTGCATTAAAAGAGTTTGGAAATATTTATACGAGAATAATGAATCCAACAAATGATGCATTAGAAAAAAGACTAGCTGCTTTAGAAGGAGGTTTAGCTTGCTTAACAGTGTCATCTGGTCAAACAGCATCTACATTTGCAATTCTAAATGTTGCAAGATCTGGTGATAATATTGTTAGTTCAACTGACCTTTATGGTGGAACAGTGTCTTTATTCACACACACTTTAAGTAAACTTGGTATTGAAGTTAGGTATGCCGATCCATCTGATCCAAAAAACTTTGAAAAAGTCATTGATGATAAGACTAGAGCCTTTTATGGTGAGACACTTCCAAATCCATACTTAAGAGTTTTTCCTATTAAAGAAGTATCAGATATAGGAAAGAAACATAACATACCATTAATAATGGATAATACAGCATCCCCTGTTCTTTGTAAGCCCCTAGAGCACGGTGCCTCTGTTGTAGTTTATTCACTAACTAAATATATCGGCGGACATGGTACGGTTGTAGGTGGTGCTTTAATCGATGGTGGTAATTTTGATTGGACAGCTAACCCAAAAAGACAGCCTAATTTTAATGAGCCAGATTTAAGTTACGGTGGAGCTGTATGGGGTAAAGCAGTCCCAGAATTAACAGGAGCAAATGTTTCTTTTGCTGTAAGAGCTAGAGTAGTTTTGTTAAGAGATTTGGGTTCAGCATTGTCGCCAGATAATGCATTTGGTCTGATCCAAGGACTCGAAACGGTAGCTCTAAGAATGAAACAACATTGTTTAAATGCTGAAAAAGTTGTTAATTTTTTAGTTAAACATAAAGAAGTTTCTAGAGTCATTTATCCCAACCAATACAAAGGTGAAATTGGAAATAGAGCCAAAAAATATTTAAGTGGTGGGAATGGAGCTTTAGTTGGAATTGAGTTAAAGGGTGGTATTAAAGCTGGTAAAAAATTTATAGAAGCTTTGAAAATGTTTTATCATGTAGCAAATATTGGAGATGCCAGAAGTCTAGCAATACATCCAGCAACTACAACTCATAGTCAATTAAATGAAGAAGAACTTTTAGCTTCTGGTGTAACACCAGGATATGTAAGGCTGTGTATTGGTCTTGAACACGTAGATGACATTATTGAGGACTTAGAACAAGCTCTTAAAGGAACTGCAGACAACATAGAAAGTATCAACAAAGCTAAAGCTGTTGGTTAGGATTTTTATATAAGATTAAAAGATAGGAGCTCAAAACAAATATTGACCCTAACTGGTGCATTGATGCATATTTAATCTCTGCACCAGAAACTAATGTAATAATTCCTAAAAAAATTTGCAATAAAATAGCTAAATCAAAAATTAGAATATTTAAAAAATTTAGTTTGTATTTAAAAAATAAATAATTCAGTAACATAATAGAAAAAAAAAGTACATAAGCGGTAATTCTATGTAAGAATTGTATAATTGATGGACTGTAAAATAATTGAGAATTAAAATAATCATTTACATGAACATCATCTGGAAAAAAAGATCCATTCATGTCTGGCCAAGAGTTGTAGATTAAGCCACCGTCTAGGCCTGAAAGAAAAGCTCCAAAAATAATCTGTAACACGATAAAAAATAGAATAAAAAATAATAATGAACTAGGGATTTTTGTTTTAAATTTTTTAGTGTTGTATAGGTCTAATATAAACCAAAAAATTAAAGATAATATAAATAAAGCTAAACCAAGATGAGCAGATAATCTGAAATGACTAACGTCATTGTTTTCTATTAAACCACTTGAAACCATATACCAACCTATAAAACCTTGAAGGCAAACTAATAGAAATATTAAATAATATTTATTTGAATAAAAATAATTGTGCCTAAACTTTAATGTAAAAAAAATAAGAGGCATAAGAGAAAATAATCCAACAATTCTGGCTAACAATCGATGAGCATATTCCCAATAAAAAATTACTTTGAACTCATCAAGAGTCATTAAATAGTTTATATTTTTAAACTCAGGAATCTTTTTATATTCAGAAAAATAAAAATTCCACTCATTGATATTTAATGGGGGCAAAATTCCTGTAAAAAGCTCCCAAGCAGTAATAGACAAACCAGAATCAGTTAACCTAGTAAGTCCACCTACACCAACCATTATGACGATTAATAAAAATAATGTTATTAACCATATTTTTAAATATTTTATATAGTTGTCGCTATTTACAAACATAGTTTATACTTATAATAATCATTTTAATAACCAATTGTATAAATGTCGCCTTTAAATAAAAAAAAGTTAGGTTCATTAAGAAACAGACTAGATAAACTAGATGGTGAACTATTAATAATCATCAAAAAAAGGTCGAGCTTAGTCAATGAAGTTTTGAAGCTTAAAGTATTTAAGAAAGAAATAATAGATCAAAAAAGAATTAATTTTATACTTAAAAAAATTAAGCAAAAATCTATAAAAATGAAAATTGATCCAAAAATAACAAATAGAATTTGGAAAAATATGATTTGGTCTTTTATAGATTATGAAAATAGGAATTTTAAAAAAAAATAATATTATTTACTATGGGGTGGAAGTTTTTTTTCAACAAACAACTCATGTTTTCTTGTTGAAGGGTTATATTTTTTTGCAGATAGTTTGACTTTAGCTTTTTCGCCTCCTGCTGGTTTTTTAACGTAGTAAAAAAAAGCACTATCAGGCTTAGCCTCTGGTACCAATCTTACTTTAACATGTGTTTTTTTTGCCATATTAACGTTTTAAATTTTTAATTTGTTTTAATAATTTTGAAATTCTGTTTAGTTTATTTTTTAAATTATAATCTGATGTTATAGAATTATTTGGTAATTCGTCAAGTTTTAATGATTTATCTGATTTTAGAACTTTTTTAACACCATTAATAGTCATTCCTTGGTCTTTAAGTAAATATTTAACTGTTTTTAAAACCTCGATAGTTTCATTATTATAATATCTTCTTTTACCATTTAAAATCTTTGGTCTTATTTGCTTAAATTCTTTTTCCCAAAAACGAATAGTATGAGTGCTTAATGTTCCATTTTTTTTATTAACAAGATTAAGTAGCTTAGCAACTTCACCAATAGATTTATATGCATCGCTATTTTTCTGAACCATCTTTATAATTTACTAGATCTTTAAATTCATTAGATGCTTTAAATAATACAACATTCCTATCTGATATAATTTTTTTTTCTTTTGTAAGAGGGTTTCTACCGATTCTTTTTTTCTTAGCACGTAATGAAAAAGTTCCAAATTTTGATAATTTAATTTTTTTTTCATTAATAATATATTCAACTATTGTTGAAAAAAAATCATCTATTAGGTTCTCAGAAATATTTTTAGAGAATCCGATTTGCATATAAATTGTATTAATCAAATCTTTTTTAGTTAAATTTATTCTTGCCATCAGTTAATATTTTTTCTTATTTTGTCTATTAAGTTTCCACTAATAATTTTAGTACAAACGCTTAATGAGTTTGAAAAACCTATATAATCAGTACCACCATGACTTTTTATTACAGGTGAATCAAGACCTATAAATATAGCGCCGTTATAAAGTCTAGGATCTAAACGCTTTTTGAATTTATTTAAATTCGAAATATTTAATAAAGAAGAAATTTTACCCAACATATTGCCTGTCATTGCTTTTTTTAATTCACCAGTGATAAAGTTTGCTGTTCCCTCCGCAGTTTTTAAAGCTACATTTCCAGTAAATCCATCTGCAACAATAACATTTACATCTCCGTTCATTAACTGATTGCCCTCAATGTATCCTTTGAATTCGAAATCTAAATTTTTGCTTTCGCTTAATTTTTGATAAGTTTCTTTAATTATTTCATGACCTTTAATTTCTTCAGATCCAATATTTAATAAAGCAACCTTTGATGTGTTATTTGGATAAAGTGACTTGAATAAAGAAGATCCCATTATTGAAAAATCAATTAAATTTTTAGCACTACATTCAATGTTAGCACCCAAGTCCAACACAACACTCATGCTCTTTTTATTCGGCCATAAAGCTGACAATGCTGGCTTGTCAATATTTTCTATCATTTTAAGATTTAGTTTTGAAATTACCAATAGAGCACCAGTGTTTCCGGCCGATATTACGATATCAGATTGTTTATGTTTAACACTTTCTACAGAAAGCCACATACTCGTTTTTTTTCCTCTTTTGGCTCCTTCTAAGGGACTGTCTGTACCCTTTACGAATTCTGTTGTATGAATTATCTTAAATGAGTCTTTTGGTAAGTCACTAGATATACACGGTAGTATTTTTTCTTCATCACCAAAAATCTGATAATAGGTGTTTTTGTTATTTTGAAAATGATGAATAATACCATCAATAACTTTTTTTGGTGAACCATCGCCACCCATTGCATCAACTGCAATTTTGATTGCATTATTCATTTTAAAAAATTGAGTTATTATTCCTTAGGATCTAAGATTTGTCTACCTCTATACATGCCCGTTTTGAGATCAATGTGATGAGACAGTCTATATTCACCCGATTTTTTATCTTCAACAATATTTTTTGATGAGAATTTCATAGTCTGAGCTCTTCTCATTCCAGTTCTTGACGGTGATTGTTTACGTTTTGGTACAGCCATAATAAAATTTAGTCGTTAACTACACCTTTTATATGAAAATTTAAAGAACTATTTAACAACTTTAAGTAATATTTATCAAAATAATCAACTAAAAACTCAATATCTGTATTATTATTAAGATAATTTAATAATAAGGACCCTTTTAATTCTGTTGATAAGTTTTCCCAGTTGTGAATTTTATCTATCATTGAATAAAATAAATTTAAGTAGTCCTTCATCTTTTTATTTATGGATTGGTCGCTGTATCCAATTTCTCTAATACTTAGTTCTAGTTGTCTAAATACATAATCGTATATTTCTTGAAGAATAATTTTATCTTTTTCATTTTTATAGGCTTTCAAAAAAAAAGTAAAATGTAACAAAAAAAAAATGAGTCTATCTGAAAAAGTATCCTGATTTTTAAAGGATTTATAGAGCTCTTTATTTCTAGTTAAATTAACTAAATTATTGTAAACATTTATATACTTAATATTCATGAAAAAAATATCATTTTTAATTATTATATTTTTGTTTATTTCAAATTGTACTTTAAATAAAGTAATAAAACATCATGGCGTTAATTCACTTGATAAAAAGAATGAAAAACTAATAATAAATAAAACAAATAGTAATGATATTGAAAAATTATTAGGCCCACCATCAACTAAAGGTGCTTTTAGTGATGATTTGTGGATATATATTGAGCGTAAAACTTCTTCGTCAAAATTATTAAAACTTGGACATAAAGTTCTTTTAGTTAACAACGTTCTTATAGTTGAAATCAACAACAAAGGAATTTTATCAAATAAAGTATTCTTAGATAAAAATAAAATGAATAATATAGAATTTAGTTCAGAAATAACAAAAATGAACTACACTAAAAGATCTTTCATTTATAATTTCTTAAATTCAATGAGACAAAAAATAAATGATCCCACTGGAAAAAAAAGAAATTAGATATTTTAACCTAATCAACTTATTATTTTTAGCCAGCAATAACAGCCAATAATAATAAAGCTACAATATTTGTAATTTTAATCATTGGGTTAACAGCTGGTCCTGCTGTATCTTTGTACGGATCTCCAACAGTATCTCCAGTGACTGCAGACTTATGTGCCTCAGAGCCTTTTCCCCCATGATTTCCATCTTCGATGTATTTTTTTGCATTATCCCAAGCACCGCCTCCTGCTGTCATTGAAACTGCTACAAATAAACCTGTTATTATTACACCAAGCAACATTGCACCAACTGCTGCGAGAGCTGCAACTTGACCTCCTATAGAAAGTATTGCAAAATATAATACGATAGGAGATAAAACTGGTAATAATGAAGGTATTATCATTTCTCTAATTGCAGCAACGGTTAATAAATCTACAAGTCTTGCATAATCAGGTTTTTGTTTACGTTTCATGATACCTGGAAACTTTTTAAATTGTCTTCTTACTTCAACAACTACAGCTCCACCTGCTCTTCCAACTGCTTGCATTCCCATTGATCCAAATAAATAAGGTAGCATACCACCAATTAATAAGCCGACGACGACATATGGATTTGATAGGTCAAAAGTAACAACTATTCCCTCTAATTTAGACCCTGCAACATTTGAAAAGTGTTTTATATCTTCAACATAAGCTGCAAATAAAACCAATGCACCTAAACCTGCTGAACCGATTGCATAACCTTTAGTAACAGCTTTAGTTGTATTACCAACTGCGTCTAACGCATCTGTAGTTTTTCTTACATTATTTGGCAATTTAGACATTTCAGCAATACCACCAGCATTATCAGTTACTGGACCATAAGCATCAAGAGCAACTACCATTCCTGCTAAAGCTAACATTGTGGTAACTGCTATAGCTATTCCATAAAGCCCAGCAATAGAATTTGTCGCTAAAATTCCAGCCACAATAATTAATGCTGGTACAGCAGTAGCTTCCATAGAAACAGCTAATCCTTGAATAACATTTGTGCCATGTCCAGTTGTTGAGGACTTTGCAATACTTCTTACTGGTCTATAGTCTGTACCAGTATAATATTCTGTAATCCAAATTAATAAACCTGTAATAATTAAACCAATAACTCCACATATGTATAAGTTCATACCATTAAAAGTTTTGCCATTAACTTCGTATTCACTTGCAAAGCCAATTACATAATCAGTTACAGGGTATAAAATTATTAATGAAGAAACCGCAGAGACTACAAAACCCTTGTATAAAGCATTCATAACATTCTTACTTTTTCCAAGTTTAACAAAAAAAGTACCTAAAATCGAAGTTAAGATACATGCTCCACCAATAGTTAAAGGGTAAATCATCATATTTAAATCACCAACAAAAAATATTGACGATAAAACCATTGTAGCAACAATAGTCACAGCATATGTTTCAAACAAATCAGCAGCCATACCTGCACAATCTCCAACGTTGTCACCAACATTATCTGCTATTACTGCTGGATTTCTAGGGTCATCTTCTGGGATTCCTGCTTCGACTTTGCCAACTAGGTCAGCTCCTACATCAGCACCTTTAGTAAAGATACCACCTCCAAGTCTAGCAAAAATTGAAATAAGTGATGCACCAAAGCCAAGTGCTACTAAAGCATTAACTATCTCTCTTTCTGCTATTCCAAATTTAGATAAAAAATAATAATAAACTGCAATAGCCAATAAAGCTAAACCAGCAACAAGCATGCCTGTAACTGCACCTGATTTAAAAGCTACAGATAGACCACTTGCCAAACCTTTTCTTGATGCCTCAGCGGTTCTAACATTAGCCTCAACTGAAACTAACATTCCAACATAACCAGCTATACCAGAAAGAGCAGCTCCAATAAAATAACCTAAACCAACCAATGGACTAAATACAAAACAAATAACTACTAAAACAACAACACCAACCACTGCTATTGTTTTATATTGTCTTGCTAAATATGCTTTAGCTCCTATTTGAATAGCTGAAGCAATTTCTTTCATTTTTGCATTACCAGCACTTGAGTTAAGTATATTTTTACCAGTAAAAAAACCGTAAACTATTGAAAGAAATCCTGCTGCTATCGTGTAAAGTAAAATTGTTTCTACTGATGTATTCATAATGCCTTTTTAATTGTTTGGTTGTTAATTTTTTATTGTATAAAGTCCGGACAATACAAAAAAAGCAATAAAAGGCAATATTTAACTTATTAAAACTGATGAAAATAACCCTTATTTTTAAGGCTAATTGTCTTTTTTTTGTTATCAATTAGGCATGATTTTTTATTGATACTTTGAATTGATCCAATTTTTGTAAGTTTAATTCTATAGTTAGACGACATTTTTTTTATGATTCTTCTCTTGTTCTTGGACGCTGTAAACAAAACCTGATAATCGTCACCATTAGAAATATAGTTACTTTTAGATAATTTTTTTAAAACAAGTACTTTTTGTAAGTTATTAGAAATCGGAATTTTTCTTAAATCTAAGCTATATGATAACTTTTGATCATTAAGCATTTTATCGAGATCTGCTAAAAGTCCATCTGAAATATCAATTGATGTATTTGCAAATTTTTTTATTTTTTTAGCTAATTTCAAATGAATATCAGGCATGAAGTACTTTTTAATAAAATATTTGCTAAGAAAACGGTTAAGTTTAATCTTATTTTTTAAAACCAATAAACCTAAATAACTATCTCCTAAATTCCCAGAAACGTAAATATCATCATTGATTTTAGCTTTATTACGATAAACAATGTCTTTTGAAAAACCAATTGATGTAATTGTGAAGCTTAGTTTATTTGAAAAAACTGTATCTCCACCACTTAATAATATTTTATATTTCCTTTGCTCTTGATTAAGAGACTTACTAATTTTTAATAAATTTGATTTAGAAAAAGTTTTTTTATTACCAGATCCAGAAATGAAATAGTATTTCGGTTGTACCCCTTTACAAATGATATCTGATATTGATGCTCTTATTATCTTTTTAATTACTAAGTCAGGTTTTTTAAAATTTAAAAAATGATTGCCTTCTGTATATGTGTCTACTGAAACTACTAATCTATTTTTTTTATTAAAAAAAACATCATCATTTAAATTTAAAGCACTTGATGAATTTTCAGAAAGTTTTTGGAAATAACTTTTTATTAATTCAAATTCATGCATTTGAAGTTCTAATTTTTTTAGCTATTTTATCTAATATAGCATTTAAATATTTAGTTTGTGCATCTTCCAAAAAAAAATTTGAAGCATTGAGATATTCTTTAATGATTATTTTTGTTGGGACTTTAGGTTTATATAAAAACTCAAATATTGCAGATTTTACTATTATTTGAAAAACTTTGTCTAAATTAGTTAATTGTATGTCTTCACTTAAATGATTCTTAACTTCTGCTTGAATTACTTCATCTCGTTCTATTGTACCCAAAACAACATCTTTAATAAATTTTTTAAATCTATGTTTAGAAAAAGTTAAGTTTTTGTCATCATTAAAAAAGTTTCCGTATAGTTTTTGTATTATAATGACTCGAGGACTTTGATTCGGGTTATATTGGGTTTTCATTATTTTTGTGAAAGTATAGATATGACAGCATTAGCTGCCTCTCTTCCTTTGTTCTTTCTAGCTAAAGCTTGCTTCATATTTAAACAGGTAATAATTCCATTACCTATTGGTTTTTTATTTTCAATGGCTAATTTCATTATAGCATCCGTAGTTGCTCTAGATATAAAATCAAAGTGAGGTGTTTGACCTTTAATTACACAGCCTAGAGCTAAAAACCCATCATATTTCTTTATATTTTTTGAAATTATCACTGGTATTTCAAAAACACCAGGAACGTTAATAGTTCTAATTAAGGAAGGTTTAGGCAAAGTCTCATTAGCGCTTTCAAGTAAGTCTTTAGATATAGTTTTGTAATAATCAGCAACAACTATTAAGTATCTTTTTTTCATTAAATTAACTCCTGTTTAGTAATCTTTATATCATAACCCTCTAAACCAATAACTTTTTTAGGAGATTTTGTAATTAATATCATGTTTTTAATCTTTAAATCTTTAATTATTTGAGCACCTATACCATAATTTCTTATAAGTTTATCATTACCCTTTTTATAAAAATCTTTATTCTTATAATCTTTAAGTGTCTGGGTGACCGACCTCAAGTTTGTATCTTTTATAAATACCAAAACACAATTTTTAAATTTTTTAAAATAATTAAGAGTTTTATTAAATGAATTCGGTAATTGTTGGTTAATTAAATAATTTTGAACTACATTAGATGAAATTACCCTTACTCTAGGTATTAAGCCTTTTTTTAAATTACCTTTGATTAAAGCAAAATGTTCAGAACCATCTAAAAGATTTTCATAAATTCTTATTTTATATTTCTGTTTCTTAACCTCTATATCCGATTGTTTTTTTAACCTGATTAATTTTTCTTTCTTTAAACGATAAGCAATAAGATCTTCGATCTTACCTATTTTTAAGTTATGTTTTTTTGCAAAATTGAATAAATCTTGGCCTTTAGCCATTGTGCCGTCTTCATTCATTATTTCACAAATAACTGCAGAATTATTTTTTTTTGAAAGTTTTGAAATATCCACAGAAGCTTCTGTATGGCCAGCTCTCACTAAGACACCTCCATCTTTAGCAATGATTGGAAAAATATGACCTGGAGAAACAATATCTTTTTTATTTACATTTTTTTTTGATGCTGTTCTAATTGTCTTAGCTCTATCTTTTGCTGAAATCCCTGTAGTTATTCCTTTTTTTGCTTCTATAGAAATTGTGAATGCAGTTTTGTTTCTTGATTGATTTATTGGCGACATTAAAGATAAATTTAACTTTTTTGCCTGAATGCTATCTAATGCTAAACAAATTAATCCACGACCATATTTAGCCATAAAATTTATATTTTTAGCATTAGAGTCTGACGTTGAAATTATTAAATCACCTTCATTTTCTCTTTTTTCATCATCAACCAAAATGAACATACCACCTTTCTTTGCAGTACTAATTATACTTTCTATTGATGCGTAATTATTTTTTTTCATCAAAATAATTTCTAACGTATTTAGATAAGATATCTATCTCTATATTGACTAAGCTGTTCTTTTTTAGCTTAGCAAGGTTTGTTAATTTGAAAGTGTGTGGAATAACCCAAATTTGAAATCCTTTTTTAGTTAATTTTGAAATTGTTAGTGAAATTCCATTAATACATATAGATGCTTTTTCTATTAAGTTTTTTCTTTCTTTTTTAGTTATTTCAAAATCAAATAAATAAGACTTATCAACTTTTTTTATAAAGGAAATTTTACCAACAGTATCAACATGCCCCTGACAAATATGACCGGATATTTTTTGACGATATCTTAATGGTAATTCAAGGTTAATTTTTTCATTCATTTTTAAAAACTTAAATTTTGATCTCTGGATTGTTTCGTTCGAAAGATAAAACTCCATCAACTTATTTTTAATTGTTATAAGTGTTAGACAAACACCATCACATGCAATTGAAACTCCAATATCCTTTTTAGTTATTCTTAGATTTGAAACAATAAAGATATTAATACCCTTGTCTCTTTTAATAATTTTTTTTATTTTACCTTGATTAAAAATTATACCATTAAACATATTTAGTTTTTATAAAAAGTTATTGTATCTTTACTTAATTTTTTATTAATCTTAGATTTAATTCTATAGTTATCTATCAAATAATTAAGATGATTAAAGTCTTTAAAGGGCACAGATTTATTCAAAATTTTACGACTTTTAAATAAATAAAATTGATTAAAAAGTTTTTTTTTTAAAAAACTTCCTGTTAAATCGTTACCACCTTCAACTAAGATATTTCTAACACCAAATTTGTAAAGTTTTTTAAGGACTAATTTCAAATCAAAATATTTTTTTTTTGTTAAATTAGATCTTATTAGTTGGATGCCTTTTTTTTTAAATAAAATGACTCTTTGTTTATTAGCTTTATTATAAAAAATGATAGTATTTTTTTTATTAGCTGAGTTAAAAATATATGAACTTGTTTTTGTATTTAAATAATTATCCAAAATTATTCTTTTTGTTGAAAACTTTTTTAACCCATTTAATCTGCAATTTAATTTTGGATTATCTTTATTTAAAGTTTTATAAGAAATTAATATAGAATCATTTTTGTATCTTAAAAAATGCGTTAATTTATCAGAATGTACATTTGTAATTCTTTTGGTTCCATCACTGTAGATTAAATTATTTTTTGAAATTGCGATTTTACCAGTGACAAATGGTAATTTATTTTTTCTATTAAAAAAATATGGCTTATAAAAATTAGTGATTTCTTTTTTAAGTAATCCTTTTTTAACATTTACGTTATTTGATTTTAGGATTTTATAACTTTTTCCTTTTACCTTTTTATCAATATCTTCTATGGAATAAATAACATCACTAATTTTTTTTTTAATTATTTCTTTGGTACAAGGAGGCGTTTGTCCGTAGTGATTGCACGGTTCAAGTGATATGTACATTTTAGAACTCTTTAAATTTTCAATAGCATTTTTAATTGCATTATATTCAGCGTGAGGTCTACCAGTATATCCTGTTTGTCCAATTGAAATAATTTTGTCATGTTTAACAATTACACAACCCACTGATGGATTCTTACCAGTTAAACCATGTCGCGCTCTTGCTAAATTTAAAGCAAGACTCATGTATTGGATATCTTTTTTAGTAAATTTATCTTTTCTTGTAGACATCTAATTTGTCCACGAATTGTACAAAATCTTTTTCTTCTCTAAAATTTCTATAAACTGAAGCAAATCTAACATAGGCTACAGGATCGAGTTCTTTTAAACCTTCCATTACCATTGTGCCTATTGTATTTGTTGAAATTTCACTTTGTCCAAGTTCTTCTAAAGCCCTAGAGATTTTGCTTATGAGTTTTTCTGCTGTTTCTGTATCTATTGGTCTTTTTTTAAGCGCTATATAAATTGATTTTGACAATTTATCTCTATCAAAGGATGATTTTCTGCCATTTTTTTTAATTACCATTATTTCTCTAAACTGAACTCTTTCAAAAGTTGTAAATCGAGCACCACATACACATAATCTTCTTCTTCTTATGGCTGTGCCGTCCTCAGTAGGTCTTGAATCTACTACGGATGTTTCACCCTTTTTACAAATTGAACAAATCATTTATTTTAAATTCTTATATATTGGAAAAGATGATGTTAGATTAATTACTTCATCTCTAACTTCTTTTTCAATTTTACTATTATCATCTGGATTTTCTGATAATCCTTTAACAACCTTTGTAATTAAATCACCCACTTTTTGGAATTCTTTTAAACCAAAGCCTCTTGTTGTGGCTGCTTGGGTTCCAAGTCTTATTCCAGAAGTAATCATAGGTTTTTCACTATCAAACGGTATTCCATTTTTATTGCAAGTAATATTAGCATTTGAAAGACTTTCAGCTGCAGCATTTCCTTTTACATTAAATGGTCTTAAGTCCACTAACATTAAATGAGTATCTGTGCCATCTGAGTAAATTTTAAATCCATTATTTTTAAGTGTTTCAGAAAGAATCTTAGCATTAGCTAAAACTGACCTAATATATTCTTTAAATTCTGGTTTAAGTGCTTCAAGAAAACCAGCAGCTTTTGCTGCAATTACATGCATTAAGGGTCCTCCCTGATAACCAGGAAATACAGCTGTATTAAATTTTTTTGCTAAATCTTCATGATTTGTTAAAATTATTCCACCTCTTGCACTTCTAAAAACTTTATGAGTTGTAGATGTTACTACATGAGCATGTTCACATGGATTGGGATAGCCTTTTCCAGCAACTAGACCTGAGAAATGCGCCATATCAACCATAAGGTATGCGCCAACCTTATCAGCTATCTCTCTAAATTTTTTAAAGTCTATAACTCTAGAATAAGCACTTCCACCACAAATTATCAATTTTGGTTTATGTTCTAAAGCAAGCTTCTCAACATTATCATAATCAATTAGTTCAGATTCTTTATCCACATCGTAACCAATTGCATTAAACCATTTACCTGACATTGAAATTTTTAAGCCATGGGTGATATGACCTCCAGAATTTAAGCTCATTCCCATAAATGTATCACCAGGATTTAATAAAGCTAAAAAGACTGCTCCATTAGCTTGAGCCCCAGAGTGAGGTTGAGCATTAGCAAATTTACAATCAAATAATTTTTTTAATCTTTCAATAGCTAGATTTTCAGCCACATCGACATGCTCGCAACCATTATAATATCTTTTTCCAGGGTAACCCTCGGCATATTTATTAGTTAAAACTGAACCTTGAGCTTCTAATACCGCTTGAGAAACTATATTTTCTGAAGCAATTAGTTCAATGTGTTGTTGCTGTCTTTTTAATTCATCATTAATTGCTTTATGTAATTCTGGATCAGTTTTAGATAAACTGTCTTCAAAAAAACTTTTATATTGGTCATTTATATAATTGTTCTCACTAGACATAATTAAATCTTTTTAATTCTTTTTGAGTGTCTACCACCTTCAAATTTAGTTTTTAAAAAAACGTTCACACATTTTAAAGCATTATTTTTTGATAATAGTCTCGAGCCTAATGTAATGATATTTGCATCGTTATGCAATCTTGATAATTTAGTAGATTTTAAATTAAAACATTGAGCTGCACGTACATTTTTATGTCTATTTGCAGCTATATTCATCCCCATTCCAGATCCACAAACTAAAATCCCAATATGACTTTTATTAGTTTTAACTTTTTTAGCGACTTTATGGGCATAATCGGGGTAGTCAACTTTACGATCATTATAAGGACCTAAATCGATATATATTACTTTTTTTTTATTTAGATAAAGTTTAATTGATTCTTTTAACTTAAATCCAGCGTGGTCTGATGAAATGAATATTTTTTTCAATTTAATCAAATTTATAATCTAAAACACATGCAACTAAATGAATTCTATTTTCTTCTCCACCGTTAAATGCATTATGATATTTAGTATTATTTGTAACCCAAACTGATCCATCAGCAGGCATATGCTTTGCAACATTATCAATAACCATTATACATCCTGGATTTGAAATTATTGGTATATGTAACCTTGGTTCAGGATCTCTGTGCCAGCTTAATGTGGACCTTGGTTCTTTTAATAAAATTCTCACTCTCCCCAATTTGTACTTTGAAGAGAGTAGATCAAAGACTTCTTTAAAATATGTATTTTCATAATCTTTTATAAATTCAGAATAGGCTGATTCATCTATTGTAACGTCTCTAGAAACTTCTTTTCCGGATTTGTCTGGTTTTGTCCAGTAAACACCTCTGGCTTTATTTCCTTTAACAGAGTCTGGATCACCAGGAATTTGTGTTAGAGAAATTGCACCAAAGTGAGCTATACCTCCCCCATCATCAAATTTTTTAGTTTGAATAATCTGATTATAGGCCTCCTGCAACTTATTAATATCAAATGTAATAGTTTGCTTTTGAAAATCGCTAAAATTCAAAATTCTATCTTCTTTTTTAATATTTAAATTTATTATTTTTGTGCTATCAGTTTCCATCTAGATTGTTTTGTACTTATTTTAATATATATTTGTATAATACATTTGTCGCATTTTAAAAACAGATTAAAAATATGATTACAGGAAATTACCCCAATTTAAGACTTAGACGAAGCAGAAAAAATGACTGGTCTAGAAGGTTAATTCAGGAAAATAGCTTATCTTCAAACGATTTTATATTACCTATTTTTCTTATAGATGGAAAAAATACAAAACAATCAATAAAATCAATGCCAGACGTATATAGGTATACAATCGATAAGCTTGGAATAATTGTTGATAAAGCTATAAAAAATAAAATACCAATGGTTGCATTATTTCCACATACAAAAAAAACAATAAAAAATAAAATTGGAACTGAAGCATTGAATGAGGAGAATTTAGTCTGCAAAGCAATCCAATATATAAAAAAAAGATATAAAAATGAAATTGGGATCATGTGTGATGTTGCTTTAGACCCTTACACATCTCATGGACATGATGGGTTACTAAAATCTGGATATGTCTTAAATGATGAAACTGTTCAAGTTTTAATTAATCAATCATTGCTTCAAGCTCAGATGGGTTGTGATATTCTGGCACCATCCGATATGATGGACGGAAGAATTGGTAAAATTAGAAAAGCATTAGATAAAGAAAATTATCAAATGGTTCAAATACTTTCTTACGCAGTAAAGTACGCATCAAGTTTTTATGGACCATTTCGGGATGCTGTAGGTTCAAAAGGTTTACTTAAAGGAGATAAAAAAAACTACCAAATGGATTTTAGAAATAGTAATGAAGCTTTGAGAGAAGTTTCATTAGATATAAAAGAAGGAGCTGATATGGTAATGGTCAAGCCAGGGATGCCTTATTTAGATATAATTAAATTAGTAAAAGATAATTTTAAGATCCCTGTGCTCGCATACCAGGTATCAGGTGAATATAGCCTGTTGAGTAATAGTATTAAAAGTGGCTTAATTAATAAAGACTCAATATTGGAAAGTTTAATTTCATTCAAAAGAGCAGGAGCAAATGCAATAGTAAGTTACTACGCTGATAGAATTAATAACTTAATAAAGTAATTTATTTAAGTAAATTTATAAAATCTAATCTAGAAGTAGGATAACTTATATTGTTTGGTATCAAGACACTTTTTTCAAGATAATCACTTACTAGTTTTAATCCTTTAAGCAAATTTTTTATATCGGTATCTATATCAATGTTAACATCTTCAATTAAAAAATTTGGTACAGATTTCTTTTCGGTTGATGAGCTTACAAAATATTTTGTTTGGTTATCTATAATCTCTTTTTCGACAATATTACTTAATTCAAGATCGTAGCCTAGTAATTTTAATAATTCCAATTCCCAAAAAATATATTCTTTAAGCCAATTTTTAGATTTTAAAATTCTAAAAAAACTATCAATTAGGCAATAAATATCTTTATTTGATTGTGCTTCCGCTGTTAGCAACCTTACTAAATGCATTGCAGAAGCTATGCACAATAATTTTTGATTGTTATCAAAATATAAAGGCGTTAAAGCGTTTGCAATTTCAACTTTAAAATAGCCAATTCTTGTTGTACTCTTAGAATTATAATTAACATATATTTTATTACCAATTTGTAAATAATTTTTTATTTTTTTTGAAGTTCCGCCAAAAATAATACCTGAAATTTTTCCGTGGTGTTCTGTGAAAACTTCAGCAATAATAGAATTTTCATTATAGCGATTTTTTGAAATTAAATATGCTGTGTCATCCCAATTCATTTTTTTAAAATACTTTCCATGCAAAGTGTAGCTGCATTTTGCTCAGCATCTTTTTTAGAGTTTCCTTGAGAAGTAAAAAATTTAGTATCTTTTAGCTTAACAGCAACTTTAAATAAAGGTTTATGTCTTGGGCCAGTATTTGAAATTAATTTATATGTAGGTAAAATTTTAAAAACTTTTAATGAGAATTCTTGAAGTTTAGTTTTAGCATCAATTGGAGTTATATTACTAGCTCTAATATGTTTATCCCATAAATTCAAAATAAATCTCTCAGTAAAAGATAAACCTTTATCTAAATAGATTGCACCTATTAAAGCTTCTAGACAATCTGCAATAACTTTATCTTCAATCTTAATTTTTTTATTCTTTGGATTAAATATTACAATGTATTTCTCTAATTCTATTTTCTTTGCGATTTCTAAACATTTTTTTTTATTTACCAAAGATGCAAATTTTTTATCTAATATGCCTTCTTTTTCATCTGGATATATTTCAAGTAATTTTTTTGCAATGACTAAACCTAAGACTCTGTCACCTAAAAATTCAATTTTTTCATTGTTATTTTTAGAGTCATAACTTTTATGAGTTAAGCTTTTAATTAAGTAACTTTGATTAGTAAATTTTAATTTTAGTTTTTTTTCAAGATCTGTACTTTTAGCTTTCATTAATTAATCTTTTTAAAAAATCTATCTAATCTAATTGTTTTGTGCCATTTCCAAAAAGAAAAAATGCTAGCTATCCTAAAATCTGACGAAAAAAAAATAAACTGAGCCTTACCTACTAAATTGTCTTCATGAACGTAACCTACACTTGTTAAGTATCTACTATCTTTAGAGCAGTCCCTATTATCTCCTAAAAAAAAATAGTGTTTAGCAGGCACTATAAAGACATCAGAATTTTGAAAACTAAAATCTTTTAAATAGACTGCACTGTAATTCTTATTATTTGGTAGTGTTTCCTCAAAAGTAATTACGTCTATTTGTTGTTTTCCACATGTAATAATATCGTCTTTAGAAATTAAGGATTTTAAAATTTCTTTATTATTTAAATATATTTTGCCGTCAATAAACTGTAAACTATCTCCTGGTAGACCAATAAGTCTTTTTATATAATCAGTTCTATTATCTGCTGGTGTTTTAAAAACTATTACATCTCCAGCAGTTGGTTTATTGAAAAAAATTCTACCTTTAATAATGGGTGGGCTAAAAGGAAAAGAATGCTTACTATAACCGTAAGAGTATTTTGTAACAAAAAGTCTATCACCTACTAATAAATTTGGTTCCATTGAAGAAGAGGGTATATAAAATGGCTGCACTAACAAAGATCTTATCAATATAGCTATAATTAATGCATAAAAAATTGTAGTAAGATTTTCTTTAATAAAGTTTTTATTTATTTTCATTTTTTTTGTAAAATTACATATGCAATAGAATATTTTTTTTCATCAGAAATTGATAGAAAGAAATCAAATGTAGATATCTTAAATCTTTTTTTTACAATTTTTTTTATCTTATTTGTAATAATAAATGAAGGTTTGCCCAATTTATCGTTAATTATAGATATATCTTTAAAATTAAAGTTTTCACGAAATCCAATACCAATAGACTTAGAAAATGCTTCTTTTGCAGCAAATCTTTTTGAATAATAAGATGTTTTATTCTTTATTTTTTTTGCCAATAAAATTTCGCTAGATGTGAAAATTCGTTTTAAAAATAAATTGTTTTTTATAGATTTTTTTATTCTTGAGTTGTCAACAATATCAACACCTATACCTAGTATTTTCATAATTATTTAATAGATGATTCTTTTAAATTTTTTAATTATGTTTTTCAAACCATAGAATATTGACTCTCCAATTATAAAATGGCCAATATTAAATTCTTCAATTTCTTTAATTTTACTTAAAATTTTACTTGTTTTGTAATCTAGTCCATGTCCTGCATGAACTTCTAATCCAATCTTCTTTGCTAAAATACAACATTTTTTAATTTTTTTAAGTTCATGAACATAAGGCTTTTTTTGTTTAATTAAATTTGAAATTTTTCCAGTATGGAGTTCGATGCAGTCTGCTTTTACATCACTAGCCATAAGAACATCTTTTACGTTAGGATCTATAAAAATACTTGTTCTTATTTTTTTTATCTTAAATTTTAAAATAATTTGTTTAACTTTATTTTTATATTTGAATAAATTTAAACCTCCTTCAGTTGTAATTTCTTTTCTATTTTCTGGAACTAAACAAATAAAATTTGGTTTATTTTTTAAAGCTATCTTTAAAATTCTATTGTTTAATGATATTTCTAAATTAACTGGAATTTTTTTATTCTTACAAATCTTTATAACATCATTATCTCTAATATGCCTCCTATCCTCCCTCAAGTGAATAGTAACAGAATTTGCTCCAAATTTAATAACACTTTTTGCTGCTACTAAAGGATCGGGGTGAGTCGAACCTCTTGCGTTTCTTATTGTAGCAATATGATCAATATTTACACCAAGTCTGGTCATTTAATAAATCTACTCCCAGGAATTGTTATGGGTGTAGATTTTAAAAAATCAGGTAGTTTGTTGCTTTTAAAAGTCGGGACTTCAATTTTCATATGTGAAATAATATTCTTTTTTATTTTTAGCGTCTTTTTTGTAGATCTGTCTATAATCGAAGCAAAACCTAAGAGTTTAGCTTTTGAATTTTTAATAAGTTTTACACATTCTAAACTTGATTTACCTGTGGTAATTACATCTTCAATAATTAACACTCTCAATCCTTTTTTAATATGAAAACCACGTCTCAGTTTAAATTTACCATTAACTCTTTCACAAAATATTGTTTCTTTTTTTAGTAGTTTTCCAATTTCATAACCAATAATAACTCCCCCCATAGCTGGTGCTAGAATTAAATCTATAGATTTAAATTTTTTTTTTATTTTTTTTGCAAGTGAAATGCAGATTTTATCAGCAATATTGGGGAAACTTAATAACTTAGCACATTGAATATATTTGGAAGAATGCAAACCAGAAGAAAGTACAAAATGTCCCTCTAATAATGCATTAGTTTTTTTTAAAATATTTAAAGATTTTTTGTGTGAAAGCATTTCTTTTATCCTCATGTCTGATAATTTTGAACTTTATTTCCATTTGTTTTAACTGACTTATAAAATTTGTAAAGTTTTTCAAATTAAGAACAATTAAATTAAACCTAAAATTAATATACTCTTTGGTTTTTTCCTTCATTTCTACGGCAGAGATATTTAATTTATGTTCACCTATTAAGGTCGTAACTTCACCTAGTTTTCCAGGTTGATCTGGTAAGGACATCCATAAAGTAGTATTATACTTTTTAACTCGTTCAGCTTTTTCCTCTCCTTTTGTATGCCAATATTTTCTGATTGCAGCTCTAGCTTTACCTGTTTTTGTTACTGGAATCCAATGAAGTGAGGGTGATTTATTTTTAGAAGTTATTATTTCAACAACATCACCATTTCTAAGAATACTTTGTAATTCCTTGTTATTTCCATTAATTTTACAACCTATAGCATTGTCTCCTACTTTAGTGTGAACAGCATATGCAAAATCTATTGGAGTTGCGTCCTTAGGAAGCTTTATGACAGATCCCTTAGGAGTAAAACAAAAGACGTTTTCTTGGAACATTTGAAGTTTAGTATATTCAAAGAAGTGCTCAGGATTTTGATTTTTTTCTATTATTTCTACTAAGTCTGCCAGCCAGTCATATTCTTTCCATGTTAATGAATTGAATTTTTCAGAAGATTTATATTTCCAGTGAGAGGCAATTCCTCTTTCAGCAAATTCGTGCATCTGCATGGTTCTAAGTTGTATTTCTATAGGTCTTCTGTTTGGTCCTATAATTGATGTATGTAATGATTGATATTTATTAATTTTAGGAGAAGAAATATAATCTTTAAATTTTCCCGGTATGCAATTCCATTGTTTATGAAAAATTCCTAATGCCTTGTAACAATCTTCAGTACTTTTGAGTATGACTCTAAACCCAATAATATCTGTTATTTGTTCTAGTGAGGTTCTTTTTTTTTGAACTTTTCTCCATATTGAAAACGGAGTTTTTTCCCTACCTATAATTTCTGCATTAAGATTATGTTGATTAAGCAAAGTACTAAATTCGTATGAAATTGAATTAAAACTGTCTGCTTTATCATCTTTTATTTCGTCCAGCCTTTTCTTAATAAGTTTTCTAGCTTCATTATTTAAGACTTTAAATGAAAGATCTTCAAGTTCATCTCTAATACGATGCATACCCATTCTGTCTGCTAGTGGAGCATAAATTTCCATAGTTTCTTTTGCAATACGTTCTCTTCTTTCGATTTTTGCAATTGCATCAATAGTTCTCATATTATGAAGACGATCAGCAATTTTGACTAACAAAACTCTAATATCTTTAGAGGTAGCTAAAATTAACTTTCTAAAATTTTCTGCTTTAGAATTGTCAATAGCTTGGTTTTCAAAAACTGATATTTTTGTAACACCATTTACAAGGTCGGCAACTTCTTGGCCAAAATCATTTTTAATAGTTTCATATGTTGCATGAGTATCTTCAATTGTATCGTGTAAAAGTCCAGTAGTAATTGTTGCACTATCAAGTTTTAATTCAGTTAAGATATTAGCTACTGCTATAGGATGA
>JACWDR010000039.1 GCA_014653975.1 Pelagibacterales bacterium SAG-MED20 | reverse complement strand
AGAAAAGATAATTCAATACGAAAGAGTTCATCAAATTAAAGATATGAATGAACTTAAAAGAAGATTGGGAGAGGATAGAAGATTTTTTTCTTATTTCCACCCAGCTCTAGATGATGAGCCAATAATTTTTGTTCAGGTAGCTCTTACTAAAGGTTTGGGCAGGTCAGTTCAAAAATTAATGAAACCATCTAGTGAAGAAAAAAAAGAATATGATACAGCAACATTTTATTCTATTAGTAATTGTCAGGAAGGCCTATCTAGAGTTACCCTAGGTAATTTTTTAATTAAAAGAGTTGTATACGAAATACAAGAAGAGTTACCTCATATTAAAAACTTTGGAACATTATCACCTATACCAGGGTTTGCTAATTGGTTTTCATATTTGGAGGAAACTAAAATTAAAAATATTCTTGGAAATTTATCTAGTCAAAATTTACAATTCTTAAGATCCAATGATTTGAAAATAGGTGATACCAGAATCATTGACAACAAAGAAGCGATTAAAAAAATTGTTGCGCATTATTTAGTTAATGAAAAAAATGATAAAGGACTTCCAATTAATGATGTAAGTAGATTCCATTTAGGTAATGGAGCAATTGTAGATGATATAATTATTAATGCCAATGTTTCGGAAGTAGGTTTTAAAAGGTCATTTGGAGTTATGGTTAATTACCTTTATGAACTGAAAAATATTGAGAAGAACCATGAAGATTATATTAATAATAAAAAAGTTATTTATTCCGATAAATTAAAAAATTTTATATAACAGATTAAAAAAGGGGTCGGGGTGGTTTCAGTCTCCCTACGCCACCCTTAATTACTTTATAAGCGATTCTTCAATAATACCTCTACACTTTATAATTGAAACTAGACTTTATTCACTGACTCGTTTAATTAGTAAAAGATGTCGAATCAAATTAAATCTGATGATGTAATTTTCAATTTCTTTAAACAAATTTGTGATGAAAAAGATGATATAAAATGTGTTGATTTGGGAAATAGTTGGATTACAGCAATGGAAACTAATTTAGATAATATTGAAGTAAATTTGGAAGAAGCTGATAAAATTATGCATAAAGATAATATTAATAATAATAGACAACATCTAGATGACCTTAAGGGTAAAAGTGCTGATGGATGGCGTGAGTATGCAACTCAATGCATGGTAGAAATTTTAGATAATAAAAAAAATTTGTGATTTTCTTTAGAGGGTTATTTTCAAAAAATAAAATTGAACTTAAAGTTAATGATGGTGGCCGAACTGCTGCTGGTTTTAAAGGAAAAACAGGCGATTGTGTAGTTAGATCGATTGCTATAGCAACAAATCTTCCTTATAAAAAAATATATCGAGATCTTTATAAAGCTAATGAAAATTTTAGAGTAACATCTAGCACTAAACTTGCTAAAAATTTAAAAAAAAAAAATGACAGTCCAAGAACAGGCACACATCGTGTGGTTCTTAAAAAATACCTTCAAAAATTAGGATGGGCTTGGACACCTACTATGTTTGTTGGCCAAGGTTGTAAAGTTCACTTAAAAAAAGAAGAACTACCCAGTGGCACTTTAATAGTATCCTGCTCAAAACACATAACAGTTGTAAAAGATGGTATTCTTCATGATACATACGATTGTTCAAGAAATGGTACTAGATGTGTATACGGTTATTGGAGAAAACTTAATTAGGGGCGTTCTGTTGCCAGGTTCTCCATACCTAGCAATCTTTTTTTTCTTTCAATCTGTTTAAGTGTAAAGCTCTATCTTGTGCAGCTTTGGCAGCTTCCTCAACATTTTTCATTGTTACGCCTGCGCCTGGAAGAAAAAATAATAACGCTCCTATATTATGAGGTTTACCCATTTTTTTTGCTTCTTGTGCTTCATCTGCATATTTATTTGCTACAGTGATTTCTGCACTTAATTCTTCACAATTTAGCTTGTTATCATTTGGCTCAATAACATTAATCACAGTTGGTGTTGCACATGAGTAGCAAAATAGAAATAAGCTTAAAATTGAAAATAATTTTTTCATCTTTATTAATTATATTTTAATTTTAAAATATTCAAGGGGTGTTCTGTTGCTAGGTGCCCCGCACCGTGCTTCTATAATCCTTATTTTGCAACAAAGTTGCTTTAATAAATAAGAGAAGTTTGAATGGTATTTCGACTCTAGTTCGTTTCTTCTTGTTGTGCTAGACTTCATTAATGATCAAATTTATTCTGCCAGCTATAATTGTTCTCTTAATTATAGTATTTTGGGAAAAAATCGCCGAAATAATCCTTAAAAAATTTAATATTAAGCTGAATTATATTATTGTGAGTGCTGTGTTAATTACAATCACTATAATATTTTTATTAATCAATTATGGTTAAAAAAAAAGATGTAATTTCTTAAATGCTTGCTATTTTCTTTTTTGGATCATAGAAAGGTTTTTCAACAACAACAGCATTAACTTTCCTAGAAAATACCTCAACAACAAACTCAGTACCAACTTCACTTTT
>JACWDR010000038.1 GCA_014653975.1 Pelagibacterales bacterium SAG-MED20 | reverse complement strand
ATGTAACGTGACTCTTGCGAAAGCTATAAATAATAGTTTAATAAAAGAAAATTATGATGGTAAGCCTTGATGTTTATAGACCAGCTGCTCAAGAACAATTGAGATCTTTAGGGGAACAAAATAATATTTTAACATTACCAATTATAGAAGGACAACTTCCTGTGGATATCTGTAGAAGAGCAGTTAGTGCTGCAAATCTTAATGGTGCTGAAATTATATTATTTGATACAGCTGGTAGAACTCAAATTGACCTTCAAATGATGAGTGAAATTAAACAGATTGAAGGTATTATAAATCCTACAGAAATATTTTTGGTTGCAGATTCCTTAACAGGACAAGTTGCAGCAGAAGTTGCAAAAGAATTTAAAAACGCTGTAAATTTAACAGGTATTGTTTTAACCAGAGCTGACGGTGACGCAAGAGGTGGTGCTGCAGTTAGCATGAAGTTTGTTTCTCAAGTTCCAATTAAATTTTTAGGTGTAGGAGAAAAAATAGATAATTTAGAGGTTTTTCATCCAGATAGAATAGCAAACAGAATTCTTGGGATGGGAGATATTGTTTCCCTTGTAGAAAAAGCAGCAGAAGACTTAGGTGAAGAAAATATAAAAAAAGCAGAAGAGAATTTAAAAAAAGGTCAATTTTCTATGGAAGATTATTTAAGCCAACTAAGACAAATGAAAAAAATGGGTGGTATCGAAGGGATAATGTCATTTATGCCAGGAGTTTCTAAAATGAAATCGCAAATGGATTCTGCAGGAATTGATGAAAAAATTATTACTACAAATGAAGCAATAATATTATCTATGACAAAAAAAGAAAGAGAGAATCCTAAAGTTATTGATGGTTCTAGAAAAAAAAGAATTGCTAATGGCTCTGGAACAGATGCGGCCACTATCAATAAATTGCTTAAGCAATTTAAAATGATGTCTGAAATGATGAAAAAGATGTCTAAAGGAAACCTGAAGGGTATGTCTGATAAAGGAATACCTCCAGAGCTACTAAATCAACTTAAATAAAAAAGGAGAAAAATGTTAAAATTAAGATTATCAAGAGGTGGAACAAAAAAAAGACCTGTTTACAAAGTGGTTGTAGCAGATAGTCGATTTGCAAGAGATGGAAGATTTATCGAAAAAGTAGGATTCTTTAATCCTCTTTTACCTAAAGATAAAAAAGAAAGAGTAGGATTGGAAGCAGAAAGAATCAAGTATTGGTTAGGTCAAGGTGCTCAACCAACAACTAGAGTTGCAAGGATTTTAGGTGAAAACGAATTAATGCCAATGCCAGCAAATGGCAACAACCCTCTAAAAGCAGTTCCTAAAAAAGAGAGAAAAAAAGAAGGTGATGAAGCAGCAGTCCCAAAGGAAGAAGCTCCTAAAGCAGCAGCCCCAAAGGAAGAAGCTCCTAAAGCAGCAGCCCCAAAGGAAGAAGCTCCTAAAGCAGCAGCCCCAAAGGAAGAAGCTAAATAGTTGGACTTATGTGGCAAGCTCAAATTTTTACACTTTATCCAGAAATTTTTCCTGGTCCTTTAGGAAAAGGACTTTACGGAAAAGCATTAGAAAAAAATCTCTGGAATTTAAAAATAGTGAATATTAGAGATGCTGCTGAAGATAAACATAAGACAGTAGATGACACACCTTTTGGAGGTGGAGCTGGAATGTTATTAAAAGCAGATGTTTTAGCAAAGTCTATTGATCAAAATAAAAAAGAAGGTGAGAGAATATTTTATTTATCACCTAAAGGAAAAAAGCTTGATCAAAATCTTGCTCTAGAGCTCTCTAAAGAAAAGTCAATTAGTCTAATATGTGGTCACTTTGAAGGTGTAGATGAAAGAGTATTATCAACGAGAAACATAGAGGAAATTAGTTTAGGAGACTTTATTTTATCTGGTGGAGAAACTGCATCTTTTGTTATTTTAGATAGCATACTAAGACTATTACCTAAGATATTAGGAAATGAACAATCTGTAAGTGAAGAGAGTTTTCACAATGGATTACTAGAGTATCCTCAATATACAAAACCACAGGTTTGGGAAGAAAAAAGCGTACCAGAGGTGTTATTATCAGGCGATCATAGTAAAATTAAAGACTGGCGTTTATCTCAATCAGAGGCTATAACACGCGTCCGAAGACCAGATTTATGGGAAAAATATAAGAAAAACTAATTTGATAAATATTGATATGAAAACAATTGAAGAAATAAACCGACTCAACGTAAAAAAAATATTATCTGAAAAAAAAATACCAGATTTTTTTCCTGGAGATGTTGTAAAAGTTGGTGTGAGAATAACTGAAGGTAAAAAAGAAAGAGTTCAATATTTTGAAGGAGTTTGTATTGCAAGAAAAAACAGAGATTTAAACTCTTCATTTACAGTACGAAAAATTTCATTTGGAGAAGGTGTTGAAAGAACATTTCCTTTATATGGAACTGTAATTGATTCAATTGTTGTTATTAGACATGGAAAAGTGAGAAGAGCTAAATTATATTATTTAAGAGACAGAACTGGTAAATCAGCTAGGATTGCAGAAAAAATT
>JACWDR010000037.1 GCA_014653975.1 Pelagibacterales bacterium SAG-MED20 | reverse complement strand
ATTCTCATGGGAAGATCTTTCTTATTTATTATTTGATCTTTTACTATGTTTGTCAGAATAACTTCAGCCGTTGGAATCAAAAATTTTCTGTCATTTGAATCGTCTAATTTGAGCTCAAATTGATCATTTTCAAATTTTGGAAGCTGTCCAGTACCAAACATAGTATTGTCGTTTGCTATTAATGGTGGTGAAATTTCCTTATACTCATTAACATTAACGTGAGTATCTAACATAAAATTTGACAAAGCTCTTTCAAGTAATGCTAATTTATCTTTTACAAAAACAAATCTTGATCCAGTCGTTTTCGTTGCTAAGTCAAAATCAAGCATATTTAAATTTTCCCCTAATTCATAATGAGACTTAGGTTTAAACTTAAATTCTGTGATATTTCCAAATTTTGAAATTTCAATATTAGAATTTTCATCTTTCCCTACTGGAACATCTGAATGAGGTTTGTTTGGAATTGAAGATAAAATACCTTCTAATTTTTTTTTGACATCTAATTGTAATTTTCCAATTTTTTCAATTTCAATAGAAATATTTTTAGATTTTTCAAAAAGTGATTTATCTTTAGATTTAGAAATATCTTTTTTTTCTTTTTCTAGGATTTCTTTTTTTTGAATATAATTTCTATTATCTTCGTCTAATTTCAAAATTAGATCTACATCAAGATTTAAAAATCTTTTTTCTAAAGATTTTTTAAAATCATTAATATTGTTTCTAATTTCTTTTATATTATGCATCTTTGTTATTCTTTTTTTCTATAATATTTACAGAAAATATAGATAATTCATATAAAATCAATAAAGGTATAGCTAAACCTATTTGTGTAATTGGGTCTGGTGGTGTTAAGAGTGCTGCAGCAGCAAAAATCATTACGACAACATACTTTCTTCTGTCTTTTAAAAATTTAGCATCAACGATCCCTACTCTAGCTAATAAACTTAAAACTACAGGTAATTGAAAGCTGATACCAAAGGCAAAAATTAATTTCATAACAAGAGATAAATATTCATTAACTTTAGCTTCTAATTGAATAGGTAACCCTGTTGATAGTCCCGAGCTTTCGAATGAAAGAAAAAACTTTATAGCAAGAGGCATTATTAAGTAATAAACAAGAATTCCACCTAAAAAAAATAAAATTGGTGTTAATATTAAGTATGGAATGATTGCTATCTTTTCATGCTTATACAGCCCTGGGGCAATAAATTTCCATATTTGAACTAGAATAAAAGGGCATGTAACAAAGAATGCAGCAAAAAAGGAAACTTTTAAATATGTTAAAAAGGTTTCTTGTAAGGCGGTGAAGATTAATCGTCTTTCAAGTCCACTCTCTTTTACAGCATTAGCAAAAGGTTCAACTAAAAAACCATACAAATGTTCAGAAAAGAAATAACATCCTATAAAAAAGATAAATAAAAAAATAAAAGAATGAATTAACCTTTTTCTCAATTCAGTTAAATGCGTAATAAATCCGCCCTCATTTTCAGATTTATTTATCATTATTCTCTTTTGGTTTTTCTTTTTCAGTACTTTCCAAATCTATATCGGCAACTTCATTTTGAATATTACTAATATATCTCTTTGTTGTACCAATCCAAGATCCAACTTTTTTTAACATATGAGGAAAATCTTTAGGACCAATAACAACAATAGCTACAGCTACTACTATTAAAATCTCAAACCAACCAATAGTGGGCATTTGATTTATTCTTTATCTTTTGTATCTTGATTATTTTCAGAGATATTTTTTGGCTCTGCTTCGTCAGTTACATCGGTCGCCATACCCTTTTTAAAGCTTTTTATTCCTTTAGCGACGTCTCCCATAAGGCTAGAGATTTTTCCTCTGCCAAACAAAAGTACAACTAAAATTACAACTATTGCTATTTGCCAAATTCCTATACTCATACCTTTTTATACATCTTTTAATTTGATTTTAAAAGTAACATTTTATTTATCTTCCTCAGAATTTAGAGTGCCACTTAACATTTCATCTATATTTTCATAGATGTTTTCTTTTTTTTCTTCTTGTTTTTCTTTATAAAATTTACCAGTACCAAAAATAGACTCATCTATATTTGTGCTATCAATTAAACCAGCAGAGCCTAATTCATCTACTGTAGGAAGATCTGATAATTTTTGTAAATTAAAATGACTCAAAAAATTATCAGTTGTAGCATATTGTATTGGTTTACCTGGAACATCTTTTCTACCTTGTGGTTTTACCCAGTCTAATTCCATCAAGATTTCTAAAGTATTTGTACCAAATGCTACCCCTCTAATTTCTTCTATTTCTGCTCTTGTTACTGGTTGGTGATAAACTATTATTGCCAGTGTTTCAATAGCTGCTCTAGAAAGTTTTTTTTCAACAGTTTTTTCTTGTGACATTATCCCTGACAAGTTTTCAGAAGTTCTAAAAGACCATTTTTTGGATATACAAACTAAATTAATACCACGAGAGGAATATTCAATTTGAAGTTTTTTTAAAGCTTTCAAAACATCGATTTTTTTTGAAATTTTAGATTCTATAGTATCGGTGTCCAAGGGTTCAGCAGCTGCAAAAACTATAGCCTCTACTTCTCTTTCACCAGAACTTAGTTTGGGTGGAAAATTAACAATGTTATCTTTATTTAATTTTTTTTTAGTTTTATTCATTTAACTTCTTTAATATAGATATCGTCAAATAGTTTATTTTGTCTTATAGAAAGATTACCTTCCTTAACTAATTCAAGTGATCCAGCAAAAATTCCAGCTTTACCTGTTTTTTTGTTTTGAAGCCCCTTTTTAAAATTTTTCGGTATCAAGTCATCAATATTTTTCCAATCAACTAAATTTCCAAAAAATTCTCTTATTCTTTTTATTCCATCTTCTGTAGTGAAAACTGGTAACTTTGGTATATTCATTCTATGAAAATCTTTTGTCATAATTATT
>JACWDR010000036.1 GCA_014653975.1 Pelagibacterales bacterium SAG-MED20 | reverse complement strand
GTATTTTTCAAAAATTTTTTCTGCTTCCTCATAAGACTCATCTGTTTTATCTTTAATATATCCACCCATTAATAAATTTTCTTCAACTGTCATATCTGGAAATACAGAATTATCTTGAAGAATGTAAGCTATTCCCACTGACTTTAATTTTTCAGCTGGTGTTAAATTTGTAATTTTTTTTCCATCAATTTCTATTTGACCTGAAAAAATATTTGTAAATCCATATATCGAATGAAGTATTGTAGATTTCCCTGCTCCATTTGGACCTATCAAACATAAAGATTGGGCTTTATTTACAAATAAATCAAAGTTATGCAAAATTTCCATTTTTCCATAACCGGCATTTAAATTTTTAATTGTTAAATGAATTTCATTTGGAGATAATCTTTTTAAATCTTCAGAAGTTGGTGCTTTGCCTAATACTTCATATTGATTTGACATTATTGTGCTCCCAAATAAGCATCAATAACACGCTTATCATTTTTAATTTCGTTTGGAGACCCATTAGCCAACATCTTTCCGTGGGCCAAACAAAAAATATCTTCTGCTAATTGCATAATCACTTTCATGTTATGTTCGATGACTAAAAGAGTAATACCGAAGTCTTGATTTACTTTAATCAATCTATCTATAATTCCATTTATTAAAGTTGGGTTAATTCCAGCTGTGGGTTCATCTAATAAAAGCATTTCTGGCTCATTCATTAAAGCCATAGCAAGCTCTAGCAGTTTTTGCTGACCAAAAGATAGGTCTCCTGCTCTCAATTTCCTTTTTTGATAAAGACCAACAAAACTTAATAAATTTTCTGCTTTGTCCGTTAAGTCTTGGGGAATTTTAGAAAATATCGTAATTAAACTTTCATCACTACCTTTGTGGCTAATTAACATGTTATCTATACAATTTAATTTTCCATAAATTCTTGTTTGCTGAAATGTTCTAAGTAAACCAAGTTTTGCTATAACAGGAACTGGTAACTCAGATACTTCTTTGTTATTAAATTTTATAGATCCACTGTCTACAGGATAAGTTCCAACAATGGAGTTAAATAGGGTTGTTTTTCCCGATCCATTTGGTCCAATTAAACCAACAATTTTTCCCTTTTCAACATTCATTGAAATATCAACATTAGCTTTTACACCTCCAAAAGATTTGCTAACATTTTTTACCTCTAAGATACTCATTTCAATTCCACCTGTGCTTTGCGATCAGCTTCATCTACAACTTCACCAAATCTCTCTGGATATTTTTCTCTGAGCCATCCCATTAATCCTTCAGGGAAATAAATTACAATTACAACGATAAGTACTCCGAGTGCAACATACTGCCAGCCCAAGAAATAAGTCCAAAAACCTTCTTTGAATAAATGAAAAAGAGTTGCGCCAATAACAGGTCCCCACAATGTTCCTTTACCACCAAGAATTGCCATCAAAACCATAAAAACACCCATTTCTCTTCCATCAAAAGCAACATCTGTAGAGTCAATATAACCAACTAATCCACCCATGATGCCACCAGCTAAACCACAGAAAAATGCCGATATCATCCATCCAATAATTTTATACTTCATTGTTTGAATGCCCATTGCCTCAGCTTTATCTTCATTGTCTCGTATCGCATTAAGAACTAATCTAAATCGAGTTGAGTAAACTGATTTGACGGCAACAAAAGTTAAAACAAGAACTATAAAACTTAAAAAATAAAAAAATTGTCCCCTCGACTCCAAATTACCAACTTCTGGAAATGGAGGAGTTGTGAACCCTTGTCCTGCTCCAATAATTTCTATCCCACCTGAAATTTCGCCAGCAGCTACACCTAAACCTAAAGTACAAATTGCAAAGTAATGTCCTCTAAGTCCTAAAATTGCATAACCAATTAAACCAGCAACAATTGTTGGTATAATTGCTGCTAGCAGAAGACCAAATGCCATACCTTGAAAAAACTGAGTAGGTGAATGTACAAAAGTTTTTTCTCCACCACTTTCCGTCCATTCTGCTAATGGAAAAAACATACCTACTTGAGTGGAAGCACAAATATACATTCCTAAGCCATAAAAAAGAATATTCCCAAAAGAATTATAGCCCATCTCACCCCCTTGAATATTCCAAGTTAATGCTAAAACAATTAATATACAAAGAATAGACAATTGAACCTTGAAGGCTGGTAGCATAAATGGTGCCAGTACTCCAAAAATTAATATTGCTGAATATAAAATAATATTTTTATTCATTATTTTAAATACTCTCTTTTTTTAGATAATTTAAATCGTCTATAAACTAGGATTAATACTAGTAATAAGAACACGGAACCTATTCTGAACTCTGTTCCTAAAATATAATCAGCAAATTCCTCAAAAACTCCTAAACCCATGCCTGAAACTGCGACTCCAGGTAAATTTCCTAATCCTGCAATAATAACAATCATGAAAGATCTAATTGTATAAGGCAGTCCCATATAAGGATGTATTGTGAACGTAATTGCAACTAATGCGCCTGCTACACCACAAAGTGCTGCATTAATTCCAAATGTAGCTGCATAAACTTTTTCCGTATCAACTCCTAAAATTTTAGCTGCTCTCGCATTTTGAGCTGTAGCTCTTATTGCACGACCCAGCTTTGATTTTTTCATATATACAACGAGACCTACTGCAAAAATAATACTTATAATTGCTGAGAAAATTTTTGAATTTGGCAATGTTACTGAGTTGTTAAACAACATTGTTGTTCCAAATTCAGAGTTTGCAAGAACAACATCTGCACCAAATGCAAAGTTCATTAGTTGCATGAAAAGAATACTAATGCCAAATGTTGCAAGTATTGAGATAAACAAATCTCTATCTACAACTTTATTAATTACTAATTTGTAAAGACCAACACCTACAAAATACATTATGGCTGGAGCAACTATTACACCTAAAGCTGGATGTATACCTGAAAGGTACATAA
>JACWDR010000035.1 GCA_014653975.1 Pelagibacterales bacterium SAG-MED20 | reverse complement strand
AATGGTGGTCTTACGCCGTTATGTGGCATTGGTGTAGTATCTTTTATTGAAAGAATTTTAAAACCTCTCGCTTGTATTTTACTGGTTTTATTGACTTTTTAATCTCTATGTTCATTAATAAATTGTATTATTCTTATTATACATTAATAGTGCAAAATTGATTTATAGGTAAATTTATGTCTTTAATAAAAAAAATAAAAGATAAAAAAGTTAATTTTGAGTTTAATAAAGAATATATAAAAGTTGTTACAACTAAAATTGCTAACAATGATGCCCAATTTATTACTAATTCTTTTAAGGAAATGCATCCAGCAGATGCTGCTGATATTATAGAGCATCTTGATCAAAATTACAGAGAAAGTTTGATAAAGCTCAATAATTTTAATATTGATCCTGAGGTTTTTATAGAACTGAATGAGTCTATACAATCTGAAATCATTACATATCTCTCCTCAGATTCTATAATTAAAATTTTAACAAATCTTGAGTCAGACGATGCAATAGCAATTTTAGAAAATGTAGATGAAAAAGATAAAAATATTATATTAAGTTCTTTACCACCGAAAGATCGTTTTGCTCTTCTTGAAAGCTTAAGTTATCCTGAAGATAGTGCTGCTAGAATAATGCAGCGTGAATTTACAGCAATTCCAAGTAATTGGTCTGTAGGTCAAACAATTGATTATCTAAGAGATAATAAAGATTTACCAGAAGAATTCTTAGAGATCTTTATTGTTGACGAAGAATTTAAACCGATTGGTACTATCCCTGCTTCAAAAGTTTTAACAACATCAAGGGATACAAAAATGCTTTCCATTATGTCAGAGTCACAACTATTTATTCCAGTCGATATGGATAAAGAGGAAGTTGGTAATTTATTTGAAAATTATAACTTAAGTTCTGCTGCAGTGGTTGACAAAACAAATAAACTTGTTGGTATGATAACTTATGATGACGTTCTGACTGTACTAAAGGAAGAAGCAGAAGAAGATGCCCTAAGATTAGCAGGGGTGGGAGACGAAGAAATCACAGATGGTGTATTTAAAAAAACTAAAAGAAGGTTTAACTGGCTTTTATTAAATCTTTTTACAGCCTTTTTAGCAACTTGGGTTATCAGTTTATTTGGTGCCACAATTGAGCAAATGGTAGTTCTTGCTTTCTTGATGCCAATAGTAGCTTCAATGGGTGGTAATGCAGGAATGCAAACTTTAGCAGTTACAGTTAGAACACTAGCCACAAATGATTTAACAAAAAATAATTTTGGAAATAATATCTTTAAAGAATTCAATATTGGAATTTTAAACGGAATTATTTTTGCCATAATAAGCGCTTTTATTGTTCAACTTTGGTTTAATGACACATTACTTTCAATGATTATATCAATATCAATGATTTTGACTATGATTGTTGCTGGTTTATTTGGAATATTAGTTCCAATCACATTAAAAAAAATGGACATTGACCCAGCTATCGCTTCAAGTGTGTTTGTAACTACTATAACTGATGTTATTGGATTCGTTTCATTTTTAGGGGTGAGTGCTTATTTTCTTTAAAGAAGTATTAAAAGTTATCTATTAGTCTGACATCATCAATATAATAAGCTATAAATAATTTATATTTTTTAGTAGTTATATTTTTTTTAAGATTATGAATGTTTCTAGCTTCAAGATATTCAATTTTAATATCAAATTTTTTTGATAATTTTTTTCTTAAATCATTAATTAATAAATTTGAATTTTCTTTATTATAATTGATTTTAATTTTCAATTTAATTAGTTGTTTAGCAATAAAACCTGCTTTATCAATACTTCTTTTATTCAAAAGATAGTTTCTAGAAGATAAAGCTACTTTGTTATTATTTCTGATAGTTTTACATGTAACAAATTTAGTGGCATAGATTTTTTCTAAATATTTTTTAACTAAAAAAAGCTGTTGAAAATCTTTGTTTCCCATGAATATATATTCAGGCAAAATAATATTTATTAGACGATTCATTACATCTAGAACACCTTCAAAGTGGCCTTTTCTATATTTAGCACATAAGACTTTTTCATTTTTTTTTAATTTAAATTTTTTTAATTTTTTATTATGGTATATTTGATTAACAGTAGGTATAAAAACATAATCTACTTTAAGCTTTTTTAAAAACTTAAGATCTTTATTAATGTTTCTAGGGTAATTTTTGTAATCGTTGGTTCTATTAAACTGTCTAGGGTTAACAAATATACTCACTATTGTCTTTTTACATTTTTTTTTTGACCTTTTTATAAGAGATTCATGACCTTTATGGAGACCCCCCATAGTTGGTATGAAACCAAGCTCTTGACGATCTTTAATTTCCTCATTTAAATCAAATATTTTTCTTATTAATTTCATTTGTAATAATAGTATTAATAAGTAAAACATTTATATGATTAAACAAGCAATAATTCCCTTAGCAGGACTTGGTACTAGGTTACTTCCACTAACTAGTGTTTTTGCAAAAGAATTGTTGCCTATGAATGGTAAGCCTGGCTTAGAGTATATTTTAGATGAATGTATTGGTGCAGGAATTAAAGAAATTATTTTTATTATATCTAAAAAAAAAAGCATGATTAAAGATTATTTTTATAATGATAAATTTTACAAAAAAGTAATTAAAAAGAAAAAAGATCCTCGTATAATTGCTGAATATAAAAAAATTTTGAAATATAAAAAAATGATAAAATTTGTTTATCAAAATAAGCCAAAAGGAACAGGAGATGCCGTACTCAGAACTGAAAAATTTATTAAGGGAAAGCATTTTCTCATGTTATTTCCAGATGATCTAATTATAAAAAAAAACTGTTCAAAATCAATGATAGCAACTCATAAAAAATTTAGAACATCCGTTATGGCATGTATTAATGTTAAAAAAGAAACAGTTTCAAGGTGGGGTATTTATAGTATAAAAAAAAAACTTAACAAAAACAATTTTTTAATTAATGGTGTAATTGAAAAACCAAGTTTAAATAAAGCGCCTTCTAACAAGGCGGTTATAGGCAGATACATACTACCTAGAGAAATATTTAAAAAAT
>JACWDR010000034.1 GCA_014653975.1 Pelagibacterales bacterium SAG-MED20 | reverse complement strand
AGAAAATTCGTATGATTATTCAAATAGAACTAATTTTTATAAAATTAGTCTTAATGATAAAGAAGTTTACAAATATTGTGCTGAGTCAAAAAAAAATTATAACCTAAATTTAGATAATTTAAGAAAAGATTGTTTAAAAAAAGGTAAATTTAAAGATAGAATTTTTTTTATTATTGGTAACAGCCATACTGTAAATTATATTCCAGTTATTGACTCAATTAAAATGAAAGAGGGTGACAGTATTTATTTTGAGCATAAAAGTTGGCGATTTGACTTGTATGATGGTTTAAGTGAACAAATTCTTAATACCAGTTTAATTAAAAGAATAAATGAACTTAGCAAAAGTTATAAAGAGGTTTTTTTTGTGACTAATATTGAGCCATACAACATAGGTTTCATAGAAGAAGTAAATTCTGTTTTAGAAAAAAATATTAAAATTATTATTTTAAGCACTATTCCTAATACTGATAAAAATTTGAATTCACTCGAATGTTACATTAAAAGAAAAGATTGCAAATATTTAAAATCTAAAGATTATCAAGATCGTAATTTGGCCTCTTATTATGAAAATATTCAAGCTATAATTAGCTCAAATGATAAAAAAAGAATTTTATTATTTGATTCCTATAATGTGATTTGCCCAAATGAAATTTGCTACTCTTATAACCATGATGAAGATTTACTTACGCATGTTAATGACTCACATTTAACTATTGAAGGATCTTTATCAATTAAAGATGATTTTTTAAATTTTTATAAAGAAAAATTGATATATGAAAATACAAAATGATAGTTCCTGTAGTTGGATTAATTCTCTTAATAAAAGATCAAATATAAAATTTTTAAATAACGATTTAAGCTGTGAATACTTAATTGTTGGTGCTGGTTATACAGGACTTTCTGCAGCAAGAAAACTAGCTGAACTTGAACCAAATCAAAAAATAATTTTAGTTGATGCTCAATTAGCAGGAGAGGGAGCTAGTGGAAGAAATTCAGGATATCTTGTGGACACAACACTTAATGATGGGTTTACATCCAATAAAAAACTTTTAGATTATAAAAAAAAAACTGATATTTACAAATTAGGAATAGATGTTGTTAAAAAATTTGTTAAAGAGTATCAAGTTGATTGTGATTGGAATGATTCAGGTAAATATTTTGCTTCATCAAGAAAAGAAGATCAAAAAATTTTAATTAATTTTGCAAATACTTTAAAAAAATTAAATTTTAAACATATTTTATTAAATAGAGAAGATTTAAAGAGGAGATTAGGTACGAATTTTTATGATTCAGCTCTTTACACTAATGGAGGGATTTTGCTACATCCAGGAAAATTGGCTAAAGCTATGGTCGATACGTTACCAGAAAATATTGAATTATATGAAAATTCACCTTTAATAGAATGGAGTAAAATTAATGATCATATTAAATGCAAATTTCAAAATAATACAATTTTTTCGAAAAAAATTATTTTCTGCACAAATGGTTTTTTAAATTCACTAGGTTTAAAAACTAAGTATAACTTTCCTTTAACTTTGACTGCAAGTATGACAAGAGAACTGACAGAAAATGAATTTAAATCAATAGGCCAGCCAAAAGAATGGGGTGTACTACCTGTGAGAGCAATGGGGGCAACAGTTCGAATGACCAAAGATAGGAGAATTTTAATCAGAAATACCGCAGAGGTTCATAAACCATTCAAAATGTCGAACAATGAGTTGAAAAAAAGATCTAATAATCAAAAAATCGGGATAATAAAAAGATTTCCATCCCTTCCTGAAAATATTATTGAGTCTAGCTGGTCAGGCATAGTATCTAGAACTAGAAACAGTTCTCAAATTTTTGAGAAAATTGATAAAAATGTTTTTGTAGCTGGATGTTATAATGGATCAGGAATTGGTGTTGGCACTTTATTTGGTGAACAAATTGCAATTAAGGCAAGCAATAATCATTCAGATGAAATAGACATCATAGAACGTATAGATAGTCCGACACTGTTACCACCACAACCTTTTTTAGATATAGGAGTTAAAGTTAGGTTGATTTACGAACGTTTTAGAGCAAGGTCTGAAATTTAAACATCTTAAGAAAAAAGTTCTGGTTATAAGTAGCTCTGATTGTTACAATTTATTCCTATGAAAAAGATTTTACTAATCTTATTTCTTAATTGTTTTTTGTTAACTCAAGTCGATGCTGGGTGTGATGATGCACCTACTGATGGTGTTGATTATTCTAATTGTCAATTTTCTGAGGGACAAGATTTAAGTCGGGCATATATTCCAAACTCAAATTTATCATTTATTAGTTTTATAAAGGTTGTATTTGACAAGGGAGTTATGATGAATTCTATATTATCTAATGGCAATTTTGCTGAGTCTTCTTTTATTAGAACAAATTTATATGAGTCAAATCTTGAAGGTGGCATTTTTGAAAAAGCCAATTTTTCAGGTGCAAATTTAACAAGAGTAAATTTTAAAGGATCATCTTTAATAGAAGCAAATTTCAATAATAGCAATCTGTTTGGAGCCGATCTAACTGGGGCAAATATTTTGAATTCAAGTTTTGAAGGGGCAAATTTAAATAATGCAATATGGGTCGATGGAGAAAAGTGTAACCTTGGCTCAATTGGTAAATGCATTAAATAAAAACATTACTCATAAACTTTAATGATAAGTAATTATGAGACAAATACTTGATTGCACTAAAATAAAAATCTATTATAAATCAACAATAATTAAGTGGCGGGGTAGCTCAGTCGGTTAGAGCGCAGGACTCATAAGCCTGAGGTCAGTGGTTCGATCCCACTTCCCGCTACCATAAATTATTAATATATTTTAAGAAACTACCTTTTTTAAATAATTTGAATATTCACAATTACCATAAAATTTTATAGCATCAAAAATATTTTTTTTATTAATCCATTTATTTAAGAAAGCAATCTCTTCAATGCAAGCAATTTTAAACCCTTGGCGATTTTCTATTGCTGAAACAAATAAACTAGTTTTATAGAAATCTTCTATTGATCCTGTATCAAGCCAAGCACCACCTCTTCCTAGATACTCGGCATTTAAAAAACTTCTCTTTCTATATTTATTTAAGAGATCTGTAATTTCTAACTCACCTCTTTTTGAAGGTTTTAAGCTTTTGGAATATTTAACAACATTATTATCGAAGAAATATAGACCAGTTATAGCTAAATCAGATAAAAACTTAGTAGGTTTTTCTTTTATTGAAACTATTTTTTTTGCACTATTTACTTTAGCAACACCAAAAAGTTCTGGTTTTAATACTTTATGAAGAATAACTTTTGCACCTTTTTTTAAGTTGGAAGCTTTTTTGAGCATAGAATAGTAAAGATAAACACATAAAT
>JACWDR010000033.1 GCA_014653975.1 Pelagibacterales bacterium SAG-MED20 | reverse complement strand
AACTCTTTCATTCGGAATATAGGCTACATGCGCTGTTCCAACTATAGGTGCCATGTGGTGTTCGCAATGACTTGTTACTGAAATATTTTTTTCAACTACCATGTCATTATAACCCTCAACATCTCCAAATGTTTTACTTAAAATTTGTTCTGCATCTTGGGTGTAACCACCGAAGTACTCTTTAAATGCTTTTTATTATTAGGGGTGTTAAGCTTTGGGGAATTAATTCTGTAACGGCTTCAATAAAAAGAAGAGAATTTGTTTGGGGTGAAGTTAATAATTTAATTGATTTTGATAAGTTAGAGGCATCAATTAAAACTGTAAGCTTAGAGGATTTGATAGACATATATCCAAAAATGCTTAAGGGCGAAACATCTGGAAGATATATAGTCGATCTTAATAAATAAATGGATTGGGATAAATTAAAGATATTTCATGCAGTCGCAGAAGCAGGTAGTTTCACAAATGCAACAATTAACTTAAATTTAAGTCAATCTGCAATCAGTAGACAAATTCAATCATTAGAACAAGACCTTAAAGTTCAATTATTTGAAAGACATGCTAGGGGTCTTACACTAACAGAAAATGGGGAATATGTATTCAAAACTGCACACGAGGTTATTAGCAAACTTAAAGAGGTAGAAACATCATTAGGGGATCAAAAAAATAAACCAACTGGAAAATTAACAATTACTACAGTTAGAAGTTTTGGAACTCACTGGTTAACACCAAAAATTCAAGAGTTTATGAAGCTTAATCCAGAAATTGAAATTGAGTTAATTTTTGACGACAAGGAACTTGACCTAAGTACAAGACAAGCCGATATAGGGATTTTTATGAGAAGACCTAAGCAACTTAATTATATTCAAAAAAAATTAGTTGATATTAAATATTTCATTTATGGGTCAAATAAGTATCTAGAAAAGAACGGTATGCCCAAAACAATTTCAGATTTAAATAAACATAAATTTATTTCTTTTGGGAAAGGTGCCCCATCTCCAGTTTATAACCCAGATTGGGCTCTAAAACTTGGTATCAAAGATGGAAAAAAGAGAAAGTCTATAATGAAAGTGAACAGTGTTATGGGCTTGCTTTTAGCGGTGGAAGCAGGAGTAGGGCTTGCAGCACTTCCTGAATATTTAGTTTTTAATTCGAGTAATATAATTAAGGTTCTACCAAATTCAGAAGGACCAATAACAGAAGCACATTTTGTTTATCCTCAATCACTTAAAAATACTGCAAGAATAACTGCATTTAGAAATTTTTTATTTAGTAAAATTGGTGATTGGAAATCTTAATTAGCTAGATTTGTCATTAACGTAAACTGAAACTCCTCTAGAATTAATATCAACATCAAATTTTTTATGTAGTGGTGGAAATGCTCTTTGTGGACAATCTAATCTATCACAAGTTCTACAAGATACACCAATAGGAATCTCAGTAGTTTTGTCACTCACATTAATATTTTCCGTGTACACAAAATCTTTTGCATATTTTGCATCACACCCTAAGCCAATTGATAAAATACTTTTTGTTCTTCCAAATCTACCAATACCTTTTTCTACTGTTCTAGCAATACAAACATATTTTTCTCCATTAGTCATTTTACTAACTGCTGCTTGTATCACTCCTGGTCTTGAAAAAGCTGAATAAACATTCCATCTTGGACATGCACCACCATATCTTGGAATTTCGATTCCAGATAATGAAAATCTTTTTGATATATTTCCAGCCATATCAACTCTCAACATGTGGAAAGGTATACCAGGAAGTTTTGGATCTTGTAAACAAGTAACTCTATGAGCAACTTGTTCGAATGAAGTAGCAAAAGTATTTTGTAAAAGTTCTAAATCATATTTTAATTTTTTACATTCTGCATGAAAAGGTTTATAGGGCATCAAAATTGCAGCACCTGTATAATTTAATAATGCTACTTGAGTTAAACGTTTAGACTCATCAGAAGGAAAACTAAATTTTGCCAAGTATTCATTAATAATTTCTAAAGCACCTTCTTGAGCTATCTGTGCTGCAGCATGTAGTTTTTTCGTTTCTAATGAGTTGTAATCGCTAAGAAAAAGTTCTTTTTTATTTTTATAAAAAATTTTTGAAAAAGGTTTGCCTTCTTCAGGAATGATATCCTTAACTGTTATAGAATATTCTGTTTTTAGATATTCACATAAAGCAATATATCTTGTTCTATTATTTTTTTGTATTTTATCAAAAACTTTATTAGCAAAATTTTCTAGTTTAGGAAAATAATTTTTTTGTTCTTGAAGAAAGTCAGAAATTACCTCTCCCGGAAAAGAATTTTTCCTATTATCTACTATTTTACCAGATAATTTTTCTATTTTATTTATTAGCTCATGATCTTTTTTTTTTAAAATATCGCCAAGTCGAACTAGAGCCCTTCCAATCTTGGGGTTTGTTCCAACTAGATCTTTAACCTCCGGACCTAGAATATCTAAATCCTCAAATAATTTATCATCTAATATCTCTGAAATAGTATTTTCTAGATTAATATCTGTTTTTTGAAGTTAAGTCTGAAAGCTGGATTTTTAATTTATCACAAACCTTGAGTAGTAAATCACCATCTATTTTTCTTTTTCCACTTTCAATTAAGTTTAGGTAGCTGGGAGAGATACCAAGTTCCTCGGAAAGCTTGTTTGCTTGCAATCCCAACTGCCTTCTAAAAGCCTTTATTTTTGGGCCTATTTTTATATCTAATTGACTCATATTTTCTATTTGTAAATTTTGTAAATTTAAATTTACAATAAGTTTTGTTGTTTTACAAGCTTTTTTTGATTTTTTGTAGATTTTGTAAATTTAGTAAATTATAAGATTTACATGAACGATAAATCAAAAAACTTAGAAAATGATGCTCAAATCATAAGAAAAGAGGACTTATCTCGACATAACGAAAAAGGTATTTATATGCGTGATGATCACTGTGATTGGGGTTCAAGTGGAATGGAAGCTCTTGTTGATCAAATCAACGATGGTAATTAATTCGTTCAACTTTTTCATATATTTATAACAGTAAGGATAGAAACTAAATGAGTGCAGAAAATATCTCATACGACTTAAAAAGATTTTCGGGAATTAAAAGAGATTATACCCCTGATGAAGTAGAAAGATTGAGAGGTTCAATTAAAATTGAATATTCTATGAGCAAGCACCAATCTAAAAAATTATGGGATTTATTAAACTCAGAACCCTATATTAACACTTTAGGATCTTTATCTGGCAATCATGCTGTTCAACATGCTAAAGCAGGATTGAAAGCAATATATTTAAGTGGTTGGCAAGTAGCAGCTGATGCAAACAGTGCAGGGGAAATGTACCCTGACCAGTCACTATATCCATATGATAGTGCCCCAAAATTAGTTG
>JACWDR010000032.1 GCA_014653975.1 Pelagibacterales bacterium SAG-MED20 | reverse complement strand
TTTAAATGACTCATTAGATGGTATGCCAGGAAAAAAGGGTTCTCAGTCACAAATGATTTATGCTAAAAAAGGAATTTTAATTGATAATGAAGAGGGAAGGTTTTTTAAGTTAACTGATGGAAAAATAATTACTAACGATAAAGGTAAAATAACAAATTTTACATTTGAGACAGTAGATTTTAATTTGTCAAAATATAATTCCAAAACCACCACTTATCCAAAAACTCAAGAAGCTAGTAGTAAAGATTTATTTAATTGTATATATTATGATTTTCTAAATGAAAGAGAGAAGTTTAAAGCAAAATATTTAAGATGTAACGAACAATCTATTAAAAATATAAAACAAGAATTTTTAAAAAGATTTTATAAACCTTTTTATTTACCATTATTAGCTTTAATTAGTTGTCTGCTAATGCTCAAATCTAAAGAGAGTATGAACTATGATAGTTTCAAGGTATTTTTATTTATTCTCATATTCTTTTTTATTGTTATTTCAGAAATTTCTTTAAGATATACTGCGACCAGTTTAAACGGACTATTTTTTTTCATTCTTTTTCCTTTTCTATCTTTTATATCAATATATATTTTTTTAGGGATAAAATTAAATTACAAAAATTAAAATATGATAAAAACATTTGAAAAATATTTAGTTACACTTTTCATAAAAAAATTACTTAATGTTTCATTTATATTTTTGTCTTTAGTATTCATTCTTAGTGTATTTGAAGAAATTTCTTTTTTTAAAGATTTAAATGTAGGTATTTCTTTTCCTTTTTTTCTCACAGCTCTAAATACACCTTCAACTCTTTTTGAAATTTTTCCTTTTATTTTTTTAATTTCTACACAGTTTTTCTTTTTAGAGTTGATAAATAAAAATGAACTAGAGGTATTTAAAGTAAATAGTTTATATAACTTTAAAATTGTCAAAATTTTATTTTTTACTTCTTTTTTTCTTGGTTTGTTTTTAGTTTTATTATTTTATAATTTCTCCTCTACATTAAAATTTGCATATTTAGATTTAAAGAATAACTACTCCGATGATAACAAATATCTAGCCGTCGTAACTGAAAATGGTCTCTGGATTAAAGATGAAATAGATGAAAAAATATACATTACACAAGCAAATGTAATTAAAGACGCTTATCTTGAGCAAGTTACAATATATGAGTTTGATAAAAACTTTGATTTAAATCAGGTTATCGAATCAGACAAAATTGATATAAGTGATTATAACTGGACAATTTTTAAACCAACTATTTCAAAAGATAATAATAATATTACCCTGGATGAAAATATGAATATTTTAACTCATTTTGATAATTTAAAAATAAAAGGTTTATTTAGAAGTTTATCTTCCTTAAATGTTTTTGAATTACTAAAACAAAGGAAGGATTATAAATCTTTGGGTTACTCAACAGCTGAAATTAGCTCACATTTGAATAAACTTTATTCATTTCCAATTTTTTTGTCTATAATGACTTTATTAGCTTCAATAATTATGTTTAACATTAAAAAATCTAAGCCTGTAATTTTTCACCTTATTCTTGGAATATTCTTATCTGTAACTATTTATTATTTTTATTATTTGTTTAATTTATTGGGAGAGAATGGAAAAATACCTGTTTTAATTTCTGTATGGTCTCCTCTATTAATGTTGTCACTCTTTATTATAATAGGTTTAATTAGAATTAATGAAAAATAAATATAAAATATCTTTATTGCTACTATTTGTTTATTTGAATTTTTTTTCAAATCTTAAAGCAAATGATTTTAATTTTCAAACCTCTGAAATTAAGATTACCGATAATGGAAATATTGTAGATGCATCAAATGGTGAGGCAACCTCAGTTGATGGAAATATTCAAATTATTGCAGAAAAATTTAATTATAATAAATATAAATCAGTTCTAAATGCTTCTTCAAATGCTACTGCAACTCTTATGCCTCAAAATATTAGAATTAAAGCCAACAATATTCAATATGATGAAAATACATTTACTTTTAATGCAAAAGGAAAAGCTATTGTTAAAGATTTAAAAAAGAATATTGAAATTAAAGCTGATAATATTGAATACAATAGAATGAAATCTGTCTTTAATGCAAAAGGAGATGTTGTCCTAAGAGATTTAACAACTAATGTTTTAATAAAATCTCAAAATATTTTTTTTGATGCTAAAAATAAAATTATTAGTTCTAATACAAAGACGACTATTGAAGATAATGTAGGTAATATTTTTTTAACAGAAAGTTTTTCGTTTAATCAGATCAACAATTTAATAAAAATAAATAATTCTAAATTAATTGATTTTGAAAAAAATACTTACTTCTTATCGAAAGGGTTTATAGACCTTTCACTAAATCAGCTTGCAGGAAAAGATATTTCAATTAATTTTAATAATAAATCTTTTAATAAAGATAACGAGCCTAGATTAAAAGGTAATTCGATTTTACACGATGAAAATAAAACCATCATCAATAAAGGAGTATTTACAACATGTAAAAAAAATGACGATTGTCCTCCATGGCAAATGTCTGCAAAAAAAGTAACTCATGATAAAGATAAGAAAACTATTAATTATGATCAGGCTTGGTTAAAACTTTACGATAAACCGATTGTATATTTTCCAAAATTTTTTCATCCAGACCCTACTGTAAAGAGACAATCTGGTTTTTTAATGCCAAGTTTAAGTGACTCAACTAGTCTTGGATCATCCTTAAATGTTCCTTATTTTAAAGTTATCTCTGACAATAAGGACTTAACTTTAAGACCAAGATTATATTCTAATAAAATTTTGCTTCAATCTGAGTACAGGCAAGCAAATAAAGATTCTAATCACACTTTAGATTTTAGTTATATGAGTGATAAAAATCCAACTAAAAATCACTTTTTTTCTAAAAGTAATGCTAATGTGAATTTTCAAAATTTTGATGAGTCGGAAATAAGATTTCAAATCCAACAAGTTTCTAACGATACGTATCTTAAAACTTATAAATTAGAGTCACCAATAATCAACGATTATACAACATTAAATTCTTCATTGGAATTTGAAACTTATAGAGAAGACTTGTCTTTCAATACTAGTTTTCATGTGTTTGAAACTCTGGGTGTTCGGAATAATGATAGGTATGAATTTATCTATCCAAACTATTCTTTAACTAAAAAATTTGAAGAAAATTTTGGCTTTAATGGTTCACTTTCATTGACTTCCTCTGGTTTTATTAAAAATTATAACACTAATGTTTTTGAAAAAGTAAATATCAATGACTTTATCTTCAATACAAATCCTAAAACTACAGATATTGGTCTAAGAAGTGATTTTAATTTTTTAGTCAAAAATGTTAATGCACAATCATCTATGTCTGAAAAATACAGCAATGATGATAGTTATAGATTGGCTTCTTTAATGCAATATAACTTGTCATATCCATTATTAAAAGAAACTGAAAAATATGTAAATAGATTTAAACCATTAATGACTGTAAAATTCAGTCCAAAT
>JACWDR010000031.1 GCA_014653975.1 Pelagibacterales bacterium SAG-MED20 | reverse complement strand
TACTTCACCAGATTTAAGACATCAATTGATTTCAAATAATATTAAATCAATCAGTAATGTTTTTTTTACTCATTTTCATGCAGATCAAACACATGGAATAAATGATTTAAGAATTTTTTTTTTAATCAATAAAAAACAAATACCTGTTTTTGCTGATAAAAAAACATATAAATATTTAAATTCAACATTTAAATACTGTTTTAAATCAAACTCTCAATATCCATCAACATTAAGTTTAAATCCGATCAAAAATAAAAATATTATAATCAATAAAAAAAAGAAATTAACAATAAACGCGATTACAGTGAAACATGGTGATGTTGATAGTATATGTTACATAATTAACAAAAAATTAGCTTATGCCAGTGATATTAGTTCAATTTATAAAAAAGATTTAAATTCTTTTAAAAATTTGAATTTCTTTGTTGTGGATTGTTTACGATTTAAATTTCACCCATCACATTTTAATCTAGAGCAGGTCATTAAATTAATCAAAATAGTTAAACCTAAAAAAACTATTTTAACAAACATGCATTCAGACTTAGATTATAAAAAACTTAAAGATATATTACCAAAGAATATTGTTCCAGCTTATGATGGAATGACATTAACTCTATAGTATAGATTCTATTTCGTTGATTAACTTATTTGATAGAGGCTCAACAAATGAATTAAATGTTTTTTGAATTTTACCACTTTTGTTTATCAAAATCTTATGGAAATTCCATTTTGGTACAGTTGATTTACCATGGTTTATCTTTGCCCAATAGTAAATTTCATGTGCATTATCACCTTTAACTTCTGTCTTACCAGTTATAGGAAAAGTAATATTAAAATTAGTTTCACAAAAATTTTTGATTTCTTTGTTGGTACCAGGTTCTTGGCCACCAAATTGGTTTGACGGAACTCCTATTATAACAAATCCTTTTTCTTTATATTTTTCATAAAGTTTTTGTAAACTTGTGTATTGTTTAGTAAAACCACAGTTACTAGCTACATTCACAAGTAATATAGTTTTGTTTTGATATTTATCTAGATTAATTATTTCACCATTAATACTCTCAATATTTAAATCAAAAAATAACTTTTCGTATTTTGCATCAACTTTTTCTAAAAAAGAGAACATAATTATGACTATAACAGTTATTAAATTTTTTTTAATCATGATAAATTATTTTTTTGATGTAAGTAATAGTAAAAGATATCCACATATGGTTGATAATAAAGATCCAATCAAAACACCAATTTTTACTCCATCAATGTATTGAGTATTATCTGCAAAAGCTAAATTTCCAACAAACAAACTCATAGTAAAACCTATTCCAGTAAGTATTGATACACCATATAGGCTCATCCAGTTTGAATTGCCTGGCATTTGTGCTATTCGAGCTTTTACTGCAACAAAAGAAAATAACATAACACCTAATTGCTTTCCAATGAAAAGTCCCAAAAGTATTCCTAATGGAACAGGTAACATTAATGATGAGAATGTTAAACCCTCTAAGGATACACCAGCATTAGCAAAAGCAAATAGTGGCATAATCATAAAAGCAACATAAGGACTAATTGCATGTTCAAGTTTTATTAAAAGAGAAAAATCTTTATCCTTAATTCTATGTGGTATTGTTGATGCAAGTAGAACGCCTGCTATAGTTGCGTGAATCCCTGATTTAAATGTAAAGTACCACATAAAAATGCCAACAATTAAATATGGAAGAAATTTTTTAACATTAAATTTATTTAGTATTAATAAAAAAATGTATGAAATTAAAATTAAACTTAAATAACTAATACTTAAATCTCCTGAATAGAAAAATGCTATTATTAGAATTGCCCCTAAGTCATCTATAATAGCTAGAGCAGTTAAAAAAACTTTTAAAGAAATTGGTACTCTTGAGCCAAGCAAGGATAATATGCCCAAAGAAAAAGCTATATCTGTAGCTGATGGTATGGCCCAACCATTCAAAGTTTCTGGGTTACTAAAATTTATAACTACATAAAATAAAGCAGGTACCAACATTCCTCCAACAGCACCGATTATTGGTAACATTGCTTTTTTTAGATTTGAAAGTTCACCCTGTATGAATTCTCTCTTAATTTCAAGTGTAACAAAAAAGAAAAAGATTGCCATTAAAGCATCATTTATCCAATGATGAACAGAAAGTTTCAAACCAAAATTATTTATTCCTATAAATAAATATTTTTCTAATGAATGGAAATAAAGTTCACTAAAACTGGAGTTGCTAACGAATAATGCAATAATTGCTGCTATTAATAAAATCAACCCGCTAGCTGCTTCAAGTTTAAAAAACCATTTAAAAGGCTTGGATAAATTATTAATCATATTATGTTAAATCTTTTAAAAATAAAAAAATATCTGTAAAGGTTTCATATAGATTAAATAGAATTAATTCAATGTTTGGGATCAAAATACTTATTGGCGATTGAAAAGTATCTATTACAATAATAAGTGCAATTATTGTAATAATAAACACAAGAATAAAATTTAATATTCTAAAACTTTTAGTTTCACTTTTTTTTCGTATAATATTCATATCTACAGTTAAATTCTTTTTTTTTTCTACTTGATCTTTATTAAAAGATTCGTCTATAGGAACTTCAATATTAGGTTTTCCATCTATGTTTTTATCTATTGGTAAATTAACATCATTTACTGGGTTATCTTGTTCAGAAACTTGGATCTCTTTTTTAAAAAACCATTGATTATTGCAAGCGCTACATTGAACTAATCGTCCACTTTCTGGGATTAGGTTTGAGTCAATTTCAAATTTTTTATTACAATTAACACAAGTAATTATCATGAAATCTATATAGCAGATTCTTGAAAAAAAACCTTGTTTTAGATGTTATTTATCCTTTGAAAATATTAATAACTGCTGTATTAGTACATCATTCGGGGAGTGGCGCAGCCTGGTAGCGCATCTGGTTTGGGACCAGAGGGTCGGAGGTTCAAATCCTCTCTCCCCGACCAAAAGTTATGAATAAAGCTAAAATTTATATACCAACAAAAACTTCCATGCAATCTGGTCTTGGTAAGACTGATAAGTGGGTTTTAGAATTTGAAACAATAGATACTGGCATTAATCCTTTGATGGGCTGGGAGTCCAGTTCTGATACTATGTCGGAATTAAACTTAGAATTCTCTTCAAAAGAATTAGCCATTGAATATGCTAAAAGAAATAAAATTATTTTTGAAGTTATTGAACCCCAAAAAAGAAAAACTATTAAAAAATCTTATGCAGATAATTTTCTTAAATAATTTAAATGTTTAAATTTTTTAACCAAAAAAAATGGAGATTATGGTCTTGGTTAGGATCTTTGGTAATTCTTACGTCACTATGGGTACAGGTAAAAATAGATGTAAAAATTAATGAATGGTTTGGTGTTTTCTACGACATGATTCAAAAAGCACTTGCGGCACCAAATGCAATTACAATAGAAGAATATTGGGCCAGTTTAGCATCATTTATTACATTAGCTGGTATGTATATTGCTTTATACGTTGCAATTAGTTTTTTTACTGCACATTATTTATTTAGATGGCGAACAGCAATGGTAGATTGGTATCATGGTGTATACGACCAAGCTGGAAAAATTGAAGGTGCATCACAAAGAGTACAAGAGGATACTATTAAATTTACACGTATTATGGAAGGGCTTGGCACTAGTTTTATCGAAGCTATTATGGTTTTAATTCAATTCGTACCGATTTTACTAGGTTTATCAATCGGTATTCCAATATTCTTTTTTGGTGAATGGCAGTACGGATTGATTACTGGAGCACTACTTTGGACTTTAGGTGGAACTGTATTTTTAATTGGTCTAGGATGGATACTTAGGTTAGTTGGTGTAGAGTATGATTTGCAAAAAAAAGAAGCAGCATACAGAAAAATATTGGTAATTGCTGAAGACGATGGCAATATCAGACCTAAAACAATAAACGAATTATTTTCTGAAGTACGGTCGATTCATTTTTTAAGTTATATAAGATATTTATATTTTAATGTTGGCAGAATGGCTTATTTACAGGCAAACGTTCTTTCTGCCTATGTTTTTTTGGCACCAGCAATTGTAGCAGGTGTTGTTACATTAGGTGTTATGCAGCAGATAATAAGAGCTTTTGGTAGAGTCGAAGGT
>JACWDR010000030.1 GCA_014653975.1 Pelagibacterales bacterium SAG-MED20 | reverse complement strand
TGATGGTGTAATTACTTATGAAATGCATTTTTTACCAGATGTTTATATTCAATGTGATGAGTGCAAAGGTACTAGATATAATAGAGAAACATTAGAAATAAAATTTAAAGACAAAAGTATAGCAGATGTCTTAAACATGTCTGTAGACGAAGGTTGTGAGTATTTTGAAAATATTTCAAATATTAAGACAAAACTTCTTACTTTGAAAAAAGTAGGGCTGGGTTATATAAAGATTGGGCAACAAGCAACAACTCTATCCGGTGGTGAAGCACAAAGAATTAAACTAGCTAAAGAATTATCAAAAAGATCAACAGGAAGGACAATGTATATATTAGATGAACCTACTACTGGTCTACATCAGCACGATATTAAAAAATTATTAGAAATACTCCACACATTTGTGGCATTAGGAAATACGGTCGTGGTTATTGAACATAATTTAGATGTAATAAAAACAGCAGATTATATAGTAGATATGGGTCCTGAAGGTGGTGTTAAAGGTGGAAATATAATCGCCGAAGGTAAACCAGAAGACATTATCAAAATAAAGGGTAGTTATACAGGTGAATATCTCAAAAATATGCTGGAAGATAAATTTAAAAAAAGGTTAAAGATTTAAATATTTAGTGTATAATTGATTCTACAAATGAGTAATTTATTATCTTCACTCCCAAAAACAATTCATGCTTCACTCGCATTGGCTATTATTCTTTTTCTTGGGTTATTTTTTGGAAATGGTGGATTTGACTTTGATAGAATTTTTTGGAGCTGGCTATTCAGATTTCTTCATGTAGCAGTAGCAATTATGTGGATTGGTTTGTTATGGTATTTTAATTTTGTTCAAATCCCAAATATGGGGAAAATTCCAGATGAACAAAAACCTGCTATTGGAAAAGTAATTGCACCTGCTGCATTATTTTACTTTAGATGGGCTGCTTTATTAACAGTAATTTCAGGTTTAATTCTAGCTTATATAAATGGATACGCTCATGAAGCAATGACTTTAGGCATTGGTTCTGGTGGAGGAAAAAATGCTGCTATTGGTATTGGCATGTGGCTAGGATTGTACATGGCTTTTAATGTATGGTTTATTATTTGGCCAAATCAAAAGAAAGCGTTAGGAATTATTCAATGTGAGCCAGAAGTAAAAGCAAAATCTGCAAGAACAGCAATGCTTTTCTCAAGAACTAATACGTTATTATCTCTTCCGATGCTATTATCTATGGTTGCAGCTCAAAACCTTTATTAATTAATCAGATTCTTCTTTAAGAATTGTTTTTTGTGACACTCTAAGTTTAACTAAAATTGGATTAGCGATATATATAGATGAATATGTTCCAAAGATTACTCCTAAAATCATAGCTAAAGAAAATCCTTTTAAAATTTCACCGCCAAATATATAAATTGAAAATAAAGCGAGTAAAGTTGTTGTTGAGGTAATAATTGTTCTGGATAAAGTTTCATTAATTGAAATGTTTGTTAATTCAAAAATTTTTATATCAGAAAATTTTTTTAAATTTTCTCTTACTCTATCAAATATTACAACAGTATCGTTCATTGAATAACCAACAATCGTTAAAACAGCTGCCACTATCGATAAGTTTATTTCCAAAGCAAATAATGAAAAAAAACCAAGTGTAAGTATAACATCGTGAAATAGAGCTAATATCGCACCCAAACTAAATTGCCATTCAAATCTTATCCAAATATAAAATAGCATTGCAGCTAGTGATAGAGCTATAGCAATAATACCTGATTTTAATAATTCTGAACTAACTTTCGGACCAACATTCTCAACTCTTCTAAAATTAAAAGAGTCTCCCATGAGATTTACTAATTCTTTTTTAATATCTTCTACAGTATTTGGTTTAATATTTTTTTTTTCAAATTTAATTAAAAAATCATTTTCATTACCAAATTTTTTGACATTAACATTGCCTAAATTCATCATATTAAATGACTTTCTTATTGTTGAAATATTTACTTGTTTGTCATTAGATCTTAATTCAATAAGTGTCCCACCTTTAAAATCAACTCCATAGTTAAGACCTTTAAATATCAAAAGTAACAAAGATATAGTAACTAAAAATACTGATATAATATTAAATAATTTATAAAATTTATTAAAGTTAATCATTTCTATATTAAATTTACCTTCTCTTTGTTTTTAACAACATAAAGACCTGTCAAAAGTCTTGCAATAAAATATACAGAAAATAAAGTTGTAAAAATTCCAACTGCTAATGTAACTGAAAATCCTTTAATCGGACCTGAACCCATAAAAAAAAGTATTATTGCAGCTATTAAAGTTGTAATATTTGCATCTATGATTGCAGTTCTTGATTTTATATAACCTGTATCAAATGCAATTAAATTATTCTTTTCATTTTTGTTTTCTTCTTTAATTCTTTCAAAAATTAAAACATTTGCATCGACAGCCATACCAACAGTAAGAATAATTCCAGCTATACCAGGTAGTGTCAATGTAGCCTCAAATAATGTAAGTATTCCTAATAAAAGAAATAAATTTACTAATAATGTTATGTTGGCAATTAAGCCAAATATTTTATACTTAATAAGCATAAAAATTATAACCAATACAAAGCCGATAATTAGTGCAATTATTCCTGAGTTAATTGAATCTTGACCTAGATCAGGGCCAACAGTTCTCTCTTCTATAATATTAAGTGGTGCTGGCAATGCACCAGACCTTAATAGCAAAGCTAAATCAGTTGCAGATTGAAATGTAAAATTACCACTTATTTGTCCATTCCCACTGGCTATAGTGTCTCTAATGACTGGAGCACTAACAATTTTACCATCAAGAACTATAGCTAATTGTTTACCTATTCCAGATCTAGTAGCTTTACCAAATCTTTTTGCACCCACTCTATCTAAAGTGAAAGACACAACTGTTTCATTTGTTTGATTATTCATTTGTGGTTGTGCATCAAGTAAATTTTCTCCACTTAATATTATTCTTTTACTTACTAAGGCTTCATTTTCACTACCTTCAAAATAAAGTTTTTCTACACCAAAACTGTCTTCTTTATTTTGTGTAACAAATCTAAATGTGAGATTAGCAGTTTTACCTAGTAGAGATTTAATTCTCATTGGATCGTCTAATCCAGGTAACTCCACTAATATTCGATCATTACCTCTCTTTAAAATATTTGGTTCATTTGTACCAACTTCATCAACCCTTCTTCTAACAATTTCAATAGCTTGGTCTTGAGAAGAGTTTTTAATTTCAACAATTCCATATTTAGAAAATTCTAATTTAAATTCATTTGCTAAAATTGTTAGGTCAAACTGATGTGATTTATATTGATTGTAATAAGGGTTAATTTCACTTTCTTTATCAATAAAAAAATTTTTGACTTTATCAATATCATTTTCATTGATACTAAATAATATTGACTTATTTTCTATTCTTAAATCTATAAAATTGATATTTTGACTTTTTAAATAATTTCTTATTAGCGTCGTTCTGTTTTGTAGTTTTTGTATTTGAATAGGTTCATTATCGATTTCTAATAAAAGATATGACCCACCCTGCAAATCTAAACCTAAATTAATTTTTTTATTTATTGTAAAATTTTTTGTATCTAAAAAATTTGATATAGCTATAAGGATAAAAAAAAGAGATACTAGAGTAATTAGAGTTATTCTTATTTTAGAAAAGTATAACACTTGCTTTTAATGTTATTTTTTTACTTCAGGTGCATTCATTAGAGCTTGAATTCCTGTAGCTTTGACAACTTCAACTTTAACATTTTCAGCAATCAAGACTTCCACTTTGTCATTATCAATAATTCGTTCTATTGTACCAATAATTCCAGCTGAGGTTACCACTTTGTCACCCCTTTTTAAGTTTTCAACCATGGCCTTATGCTCTTTAACTTTTTTTTGCTGAGGTCTTATTAAGAAAAAGTAAAAAATAACGAAAATTAAAATTAATGGTATAAATTGACCTATTCCTGAATTTTGCATGTTTCTCCTTGTTTAGCAGAATACTTATACTATCTCTTTTACTAAAACAACTTTAAATCTTATCGATTTTTTCAATATTATTCATGTAGGGTCTTAATATATCTGGGACAACTATTGAACCATCATTTTGTTGATAGTTTTCTAATATAGCAACAAGTGTTCTACCCACTGCTAAACCACTTCCATTTAATGTTCCAGCAAAAATTGTTTCATTTTTTTCATTTTTATATCTAGTTTTCATTCTTCTAGCTTGAAATGATCCACAAGACGAACAGCTTGAAATTTCTCTATATCTGTTCTCGGATGGAAGCCAAACTTCAATATCAAAAGTTTTTTCAGCACTAAAGCCCATGTCACCGCTACACAGAATAATCTTTCGATAAGGTAATTTAAGTAAATCCAAAATCTTAGTTGCACAATTAGTCATTCTTTCTAATTCATTCATACATTTATCAATTTCTACTATACTAACCATCTCAACTTTATAGAATTGATGTTGTCTGATCATCCCTTTAGTGTCTTTACCATAACTTCCAGCTTCTTTTCTAAAACATGGCGTTGCAGCAACCATTCTCATGGG
>JACWDR010000003.1 GCA_014653975.1 Pelagibacterales bacterium SAG-MED20 | reverse complement strand
AAGAATATTAGAAAAGATTATGAGGTAACTCAAATATTTGATGCTATCAATTCATTTTCATCACACAGTTCAATCAGATATGTGGGGGGATGTGTAAGAAAAATTATCAATAGAGAAAAAGTTGATGATATTGATTTAGCTGTAAATTTAAAACCAAATGATGTTTGTGAGGCACTTAAAAATAATAATATAAAATATTATGAAAGTGGCATTGAACATGGAACAATTACTGCAATAATTAATGATAAAAAGTTTGATAAAGCCTTAAATTATAAAAATTTGAAAAAATACCTAGAAAAACTGATATAAGTTATTCTATGGAGTTTAAAAAAATCCAACTTAATGGATTTAAGTCATTTGCAGAAAAAGCCAACTTTTTAATTGAAGAAGGTCTAACCGGTATAGTTGGTCCTAATGGTTGTGGTAAATCTAACATTGTTGAGTCTTTAAGGTGGGTAATGGGAGAAACCTCAGCAAAAAGTATGCGAGGCTCTGGTATGGAGGATGTAATTTTTTCTGGAACATCAAACAAAGCTTCAAAAAATATCGCTGAAGTTTCAATTAGCCTAAAGAATGAAAACTTTGATGGTCCTATTCAATATAAAGAATTAGATCAAATTGAAGTTAGAAGAAAAATTGAAAAAGACAAAGGTTCTAAGTTTTACATAAACGATAAAGAGGTTAGAGCTAGAGATGCTCAAATGTTTTTTGCAGATCTATCTACTGGTGCTCACTCTCCTTCAATGATAAGTCAAGGGCGAATTGGAGCATTGGTAACTGCAAAGCCCACAGATAGGAGAGCAATATTAGAAGAGGCAGCAAATATCTCCGGACTTCATGTAAGAAGACATGAGGCTGAGCTCAGGTTAAATGCAGCCGAAAATAATTTAAAGAGAGCTGATGAATTAAGAAGACAACAAGAAAAACAATTAGCAAACCTTCAAAAACAAGCAGAAGAAGCTACAAAATATAAGTTTATATCCGAAGAAATAAAGAAAATTGAAGCTGGCTTATATTACTTAAAATTATTAGATATAGACAAAGAAATTAAAATAGAGAATGAGATTAATACTGAAGCAGAAGGAGAAGTCACCGGATTTAATCAAAAAATTTCTCAATTTGAAAACTCAATTAAAATAGAAACAGATAAAGTTTCTCCCTTAAGAGAAAAAAATATTGAAACCCTCTCAAAAATTCAAAGAATGAACTTAGAGCTTCAGAGTCTAGATGAGGAGAATGTCAGGACACAAGATCAAATAGAAAATATAAAAAATTCTCTAAAAACGGTGGAAGAAGATATCGATAGAGAAAAAGGGATAGTAATAGATGCAAATTCTAATGAAAAAAGACTGAAAGAGGAGAAGAGTGAATTAATAGAGATAGACTCGAAATATTTTGAAACAGAAAAGCTTTCCAATGAAGATCTTGAAAAAGCCAAGAATAAGTTAAAAGAAGAACAAAAGTCAGTGGATGAAATTATTAGTGTTTTTGCTGATGGAAATATAAACGTAAATGTAGATTCAATTAAAAATGTTAACAGTACAATTGATAGAATAAAAAAATTAATTAATGATAATGAAATTAACCAAGCTTTAACATTGCTTGATAGGTGTCAAATTGAGATTAATGATTTTTTAAATAATTTAGAAGATGAAGAAAGTAAAAAAAAGCTTTTAAATATAAATGAAAAAAATAACAATATTAAAATGTTACAAGAAAACTATGCGGATAGCTTTAGCAAGAATCAGTCAATCAAAAAAGAATCTATAAAAAGAAATGAAAGAATTAAAACTATTGATACCGAAATGGAAAGCTGGAAGAATTTACATACTAACTCTGAAAAGATGGTTGTTGACTTAAGTGAAAGAAAAAATAAATTATTATCACAATTAAATGAACGTGATCAACAACCTAAAGCTCAAGCAGAAAAAAAGGGGCAGATTACTGAGGGCTTAAGAATTGCTGAAAACGAAAAAATTGAAAATGAAAAAATCATAGAAGAAACAGATAAAAAGATTAATTCGTTAAGGCTTGATTTAAATGAAGTTCAGGAAAAATCAATTCAAATAAGAGAAAGAAAAGCTAGTTCTGGAGCAACGATTGAAGGACTAAAAAAACGTAAAGATGATTTACTAGATAGAGTTCAGTCTGAGCTAAGTCTTGAGGAAAATAATATTCTTGAAAACTCAAATTTAAATGGTGTTGAGGAGCTGCCAGACTCGATTACACAAGAGGAAACATTAGATGAAAAAAAGAGAGAAAGAGAAAAACTTGGATCAGTTAACTTAAGGGCAGATGAAGAAACAAATAAATATAAAATTGAAATTAAAAAGATGGAGCAGGATAGAGAAGATCTTGTTTCTGCAATTATCAAACTAAAGGAAAGTATTAACGAATTAAATCAAAAAGGAAGAGAAAGACTATTAGAAGCTTTTGAAAAAGTTAATAGAAAATTTAACGAAGTTTACACAAAACTGTTTAATGGAGGAAATGCAAAGCTAGAACTGGTAGACTCTGAAGATCCACTTGAAGCTGGCCTTGAAATGTTGGTAAGTCCACCAGGAAAAAGACTTCAATCTATAACTTTATTATCAGGAGGAGAACAGGCTTTGACAGCTCTTTCTCTTATCTTTGCTGTATTTTTAACCAACCCATCTCCCATATGTGTATTAGACGAAGTTGATGCCCCTTTAGATGATGCAAACGTTACAAGATTTTGTAGTCTTCTTGATGAATTAACAAAAATCACTAATACTAAATTTATTATTGTAACTCACCACGCATTAACTATGTCAAAAATGAATAGGCTTTATGGAGTAACTATGCCCGAAAAAGGTATTAGCCAACTGGTTGCTGTTGATTTACAAAAAGCTGAGAGTATGGTGGCATAATAAATAAATGCCAAAAGAGCCATTTAAAACTCGCTTAGAGATTGCAAAATCTAAAATTTATAAAAGAAATCTGTATAAAGACAAAAAACCGGCCTCTTCTATAGGAACAGCATTCAAAATGAGTACTGAATTAGTCTCTGCAGTTGCAGTTGGGACAATTATTGGGTTTATTTTAGACAAGACCTTTGGTACTAAACCTTGGTTAATATTAATATTTTTTTTAGTAGGTGTGATTGCAGGTATTGTAAATGTTTTCAAATCTGCGAAAAACATGCAAAAATAAAATTTAAAAATTATGGCTACAAATCCAATGCACCAATTCGAAGTATACAGAATTGGACCTGAAATTAAATTAGGCTCAATAGATATATCCTTCACTAATGCAAGTTTATTCATGGTAATCAGCTCTTTAGCAATACTATTAATATTTAACCTTGGATCAAAAAAAAATTCTTTATTACCTAATAAAGTTCAGCTTTTGGCTGAGCTAAGCTATACCTTTGTATCAAAAATGATTAGTGATACGGCTGGATCAAAAGCAAAACCATATTTTTCATTTATTTTTTCATTATTTATGTTTGTACTTTTCTGTAATATGTTTGGCATGATCCCTTACACATTCACTGTCACTAGCCATATCATTGTTACTTTTATTTTAGCTTCATTTATTTTCATAGGGGTCACGATAATTGGTTTTATGAAACATGGATTAGGATATTTAAAATTATTTGTACCAAGTGGAGTTCCAGTAGTCCTTTTGCCACTAATAGTTGTTATAGAAATTATTTCTTATTTGAGTAGACCTATAAGTCTCTCTGTTCGTTTGTTTGCTAATATGATGGCTGGACATACTATGATGAAAGTTTTCGGAGGCTTTGTAATAAGTCTTGGAATAGTTGGTGGATGGCTTCCACTGAGTTTTTCGGTTGCATTAACTGGTTTGGAGATATTGGTTGCTTTTCTTCAAGCATATGTTTTTGCAATCTTAACCTGCATCTATTTAAATGATGCATTAAATTTACACCATTAATTAACATAGGAGGATATAATGGAATTAGAAGCAGCAAAGATGATCGGAGCAGGACTAGCAGCAATAGCTCTAGCTGGTGCCGGTGTTGGAATTGGAATTATTTTTGGTAATTACCTTTCTGGCGCAATGAGAAATCCATCTGCAGCTCAAAAACAATTTCCCAATCTTTTATTGGGGTTTGCTTTAGCTGAGGCTACTGGTTTGTTTGGGTTAGTTGTTGCATTAATTATTTTATTTGCATTTTAAATTTAATGATTAAAAAAATATTTTTTCAGTCAATATTTTTAAGCTTCCTATTTTTTAAGGAAGCTTTTGCAGCTGAAAGTGGTGGCATGCCTCAATTGAATCCTGAGTTTTGGATTTCTCAAATTTTTTGGCTAACTATAACATTTGGAATTTTATATATTGTTCTTTCTAAATTTATACTTCCGAAAATTAGTGCAAACCTTGAAATAAGAAAGGTACAAATCTTAGAAAATATTGAGGCCGCAGAAAAACAAAGGGAAGAAAGTGAACTAAAGATAGAAGAGTACGAAAAAATAGTTCAAAATAGTAAAAATGAAGCAAAGAATTATTTTAAACAGACTAGAGAAAAAGTCTTAAAAGATATAAATCTCAAAAAAGAAAAGTTAGATAAAGAATTAAATAATGAAATTCAAAAAGCAGAAGCTGAAATACAAGAACTTAAAGATAAAGCTCCTGAAAAAATTAATAAAATAGCTGTGGAAACATCCTCAGACTTGATTCAACAATTAATAGGTGCAGAAATAAATAACAGCAGCATCTCAGCAATAGTTGATGATCTTTCAAAAAAGAAAATGGACAAGTATTATGGTAATTGATGCAACTTTTTGGGTGGCTATATCCTTTATAATTTTTATATTTGGATTAATTTACTTAAAAATTCCACAAAAAATTAATGAGGTTTTAGGTAAACTTATTTTAGACATTAAAAATGAAATTGATGAAAGTGAAAAGCTAAGATCAGAAGCAAAAGTTCTTTTGGATAATGCACAAAGTAAACTAGATACAGCTCAAAAGATTAGCAATAGTATTTTAGAGCAAGCTAAGAAAGATAGCGATCACTTAGTAATAGAAATGAACGAAAAATTTCATAAATCATCTGAAGTAAAAAAGGGTTTGGTTGAAAACAAAATTTCTCAAATGAAAGAAGCAGCTATTAAAGAAATTAAAGATGTTTCAATTAAAATAGCAGTGGACTCTGTCAAAAAAATTATTAGTACTTCTGTGGATAAATCTAAACTTGATAACTTGTTTGATAAAAATCTAGAGGAAACTAAAACTGCTTTAAAAAAAATTAACTCATAATTCTCTTACAATTATTTAAAAAAAACTATAAATTAACCAAATGAAATCTATAGTCATTGGTTCAGGGTTCGGTGGAATAGCAGCAGCATTAAGATTAAAAGCTAAAAATCATAATGTAACTTTAATTGAAAAACATTCAGACTTGGGTGGTAGAGCAAGAGTATTTAGAAAAAATGGTTTTACTTTTGATGGTGGACCAACTGTGATCACTGCACCTTATTTAATTAATGAACTTTTTGAACTATTCAATAAAAAAGCTGAAAACTACATAGAGCTTACTCCACTTAATACATGGTATAGATTTATTTTTGAAAATGGAATGAAATTTGATTATTCAGGAAATGAGGATCAAATGAAAAAACAAATTGAAAAAATAAATAAAGATGATGTTGTTGGTTACGAAAAACTGGTAAAATTTACAAAAAAAATATTTGATAAAGGTTTTACTGAGCTGGCAGATGTTCCATTCGATAAACCTAAAATCATGATAAAACAATTACCTGCTTTATTAAAGCTTAAAAGTTATAGATCAGTTTATTCTTTGGTATCCTCATTTATTAAAGACGAAAAATTAAGACGGATGTTAAGCATGCATCCATTACTAGTTGGAGGAAATCCATTTACAACAACCTCTATATATGGATTAATCCTATACTTAGAGAAAAAATGGGGCATACATTATTCAATAGGTGGAACTGGTCATATCATTAAAGGTTTAGAGAAATTGATGAAAGAACAAAAAATTGAAATAATTAAAGGACAAGAAGTTGTAAATATAGTTTCTTTAAATAATAAAATTCAAGGTATTAAATTAGACAATAATAAAGAAATTAATGCAGACAATGTCATCTGTAACGCAGACCCTCCTGCCGTTTATGAAAAATTACTAAATAAAAAAAAATTTAATCGTCTTTTTGAATGGAAGAAAAAAAGAATGCAATACTCAATGGGTTTATTTGTTTATTATTTTGGTACTAAAAAAGTCTATGATGATGTAGAACACCATACAATTAAATTTGGTAAAAAATATAAAGAGCATCTCGATGATATTTTTAATAAAAAAAAATTAAATAACGATATTAGCTATTATCTTCATAGACCCTCGGCTACTGATAAATCAATGGCTCCAGAGGGTCATGATTGTTTTTATGTATTGGTCCCAGTGCCAAATAATCAGTCAGGAATCGACTGGTCTATAGAAGGTGATAAAATTAAGAATTTGGTAACTGACAAAATGGAAAGGGATTTATTACCCAACCTTAGAGAAAATATTGTTGAAGATTTTTATTTAACACCAGATTATTTCGAAAAAGAATTAAATACTAAGTATGGGTCTGGCTTTTCAATACAGCCTAAATTTACTCAATCAGCTTACTTCAGGTTTCACAATAAATCCGAAGTATGTGATGGTCTTTACTTTGTTGGAGCCGGAACACATCCTGGCGCGGGGGTGCCAGGCGTGTTATCTTCAGCAAAAGTATTAGATAAAATTTTATAATGCCTAATAAAAACTACCTGTCAATTTATGCTAAATCTTTTAATTGGGCTGGGTTTTTTTTACCGAAAAAAATATACTCAAAATGTTCCACTTTATATGATTTTTGTAGAACCATAGATAATATAGCTGATGATGAAGGCAATCTAAGTATAAAAAAAAATGATCTATCGAATTTTAAAAATAACTTTAATAATAAAAACTTTAAAAATCCAATCATTAAAAACATGTGGACTTTAATGGATGATTTAAAAATTTCATCAAAGATAGTTCATGATTTATTTGATGGTGTTGAGTCTGACTTGAAAGAAAAAGTCCAATTAGACTCAAAAAAAGATCTATTAGTTTATTCATATAGAGTAGCAGGTACAGTTGGTTTGATGATGGCAAAAATTTTAAATGTTAAAAATCAAAATGCTCTTAAATCAGCAATTGACTTGGGTATTGCAATGCAATTAACCAATATCTCAAGGGATGTTTTAGAAGATGCCAAAAATAACAGATCCTATATTCATAAAAATTTTGAATCGATAAAAGAAAATTTAAAGCTTGCTGATTTATTTTATAAAAGTAGTTTTTCATCTATCAAAGAAATTCCATTTCGATTACGTTTTTCTATTTTGGTTGCTAGAAGAGTTTATAGACAAATTGGCTATAATATTCTTAAAAAAAAAAATATGGAAAATTTTAATCTTTCTAAGAAAATTTATGTAAGTAATTTAAGTAAAGTTATTCAAACTATTTTAGCCATATTTGACATGATAAGATTATTATTAATTAAATCTGAAGTTCACTTAAGAGACAAAGAGCACTTATTAATAAATGAGGAAATAAAACTAAATGAAAGATTTTGATTATACAATAATAGGTGGAGGGTGTGCTGGACTATCTTTGGCTTATGAACTTCAAATTCATAAAAAATTAGAAAATAAAACATTAGCGATTATAGAGCCAAGACCTGAATATAAAAAAGACAAAACTTGGTCATTTTGGAAGGTTTCATCTCATAATTTTGATGATTGTGTTAAAAAAAATTGGAACAATTTTTCAATTAATTTACCCTCTAAAACTCATCACTTGGAATGTTACGATTATCCATACCAAAGTATTGATAGTGGACTATTTTACAAAAAAATTATTGATGAATTAAGAAAAAATAAAAATATTATTTTTTTTAAAGATATAAAAGAAATTAGTTTAAAGAATTCATTTATTTTCAATAGTGTACCATCTCTTAAGACAGATGATGATAATATTTGGCAACATTTTTGTGGTGTAGAAATTGAAACTAAAAATAATTTTTTTGATGATGGTATTATCAATCTAATGGATTTTGATTGTGAACAAAGAAAAAGTGTTCACTTTTTTTATACACTTCCCTATTCAAAAAAAAAGGCGTTAATAGAAACAACTTGGCTTTCAAAAATGGATGATAATTCTCAAAAAGATTATGATAAACAAATTCAAGACTATATAGAAAACCATTTAAACTTAAAAAAATATAAGATAACTTATAAAGAAGAGGGAGCTATACCCCTTTTCTACCCATTAAATAAACAAGAGAAAAATAAAATAAATATCGGAACAGCTGGAGGTATGACGAGATTAAGTACTGGCTATACATTTTTAAATATTCAAGAACACTGTAAATATATTAGAAAAAATATAGAGAATATTTCCAATGCTAAAACATTCAAGATAAGCAAAAAATATCACTTTTTAGATGAGGTATTCCTGAGAGTTCTAGAAAAAAATCCAGAAAAAATGCCTGACATTTTTTTTAAAATGTTTAACAGTTCAACAAAGACTGTTATAAAATTTTTATCCAATAAAAGTAATTTTTTAGAAGATTTGTCAATAATTACAAGAATGCCTAAATCGATTTTTATAAGAGCTTTATTTAAATAAAATGAAAAATTATATCCAAAAGTTAAACCTTCGACATTCTCTGATTTTTTTTTTGTTGGCAAATTTTTTTTCAATAATTATTGATCAAAATAAAAACTTAATAATTTCCCCTTTAATTTGTTTGTTGCTAATACTTACAATTGGAATTTCTCATGGCTCCTTAGATAATATCAAGGGTAAAAAATTATTAAATATACTTGGGATAAGTAATATTTATTTTTTTTATTCTATTTATATTTTAATCTCCTTTTTAGTGATTATCATTTGGTTTTTTTTTCCAATATTAACTCTAGTTTCTTTTCTTGTAGTGGCATCATACCATTTTGGCAAAGAGGACACTAATTTTTTGGTTATTGATAATTCTTTAACCAATCAAATATTTTATTTTTTGAAAGGATTGTTGATAGTTATTGCTCCATTAAATTTTCATTTTGAAGAAACATTAAATATTTTTAAGGTACTCTTTGTAGAAAGTGAAAAATTTTATTTATATTTAGGGTATTTAGAAAACTTTAAGATTATACAAATAATCTTTTTATTAAGTGTATTTTCTAATTTTTATTTATTTGCAAAAAATTTTAAATTTTTTAACTTTTCAATATTTTTAGACTTCTTTTCTATATTAATATTAAACTATTATTTATCTCCTTTATTAGCTTTCACATTTTATTTTTGCTTTTTACATTCTATCAGACATTCCTTTTCACTAATTATTGAGTTGGATAACAGCAATTTCAAAAATGGATTATTTATGTTCCTAAAAAAAGCAATACCACTTACAAGTTTAACAATAATAATATATTTAATTACATTATTTTATTTAAGCAATTTTTTTGAATTTAATGACGCTACTTTAAAAGTTATATTTATTGGTTTGGCGTCTTTGACTTTTCCACATATATTGCTGGAATACTTTTTAGAAAAAAATGAAAAATAAAGAAATTAAAATTTTATTAGCTGCTCCAAGAGGTTTTTGTGCTGGGGTTGAAAGAGCAATCGAAATTGTAAAAAAAAGTATAGATAAATATGGTGCACCTGTCTATGTTAGACATGAGATCGTTCATAACAAGCATGTTGTTGATAACCTTAAAAAAATTGGAGCTATTTTTGTTGAAGAACTTAGTGAAATAAAAGATAGATCAAGACCAGTAATATTTTCCGCTCATGGAGTACCAAAATCTATTCCAATTGAAGCTGAAGATTATAAAATGGAATACATAGATGCCACATGCCCCCTTGTGTCAAAAGTTCATAGAGAAGCAGAAAACTTACATAAAGCTGGTTATCACATAGTTTTAATTGGTCACCTTAACCATCCTGAAGTTATTGGAACTATGGGTCAATTACCAAAAGGTTCTATAGATTTAATTCAGACTGTAAAAGATGTAAAAAATTATAATTTAAAAATTGGAAAAAAAATTGCTTATGTAACTCAAACAACATTATCCGTTGATGATACAAAAAATATCATAAAAGCGCTAAAGAATAGGTACCCCGAGTTAAAAGAACCATTCAAGGAAGATATATGCTACGCAACTACTAATCGTCAGTCAGCAGTCAAAAATATAGCAAAGAAGTGTGATATGTTTTTTATATTGGGTAGCAGGAATTCTTCAAATTCTGTTCGTTTAGTTGAGGTAGCACAACAGTCAGGTTGTGTGAACTCAGAGTTGATACACTCAGAAAGTACAGTTCCATTTGATAAAATTAAAAATTGTACAACTATTGGTATCTCGTCAGGAGCTTCAGCACCAGAAATTTTAGTTGAAGATTTTATTAATAAAATTAAAACAAAATTTGATGTTAACATTAATGAAGTTGAGATAGTTAAAGAAGATATAAATTTTAAAGTTCCAGGAAAACTAAACTAAATGGCTGTATATACAAAAATAAATGATAAAGATATTTTGTTATTATCAAAAAAATTCAACCTTGGAAAAATAATAAAATTTCAAGGTATAAAACAAGGAATAGAGAACACTAATTATTTACTAAAAAATAAAGATAATAAATATATACTAACAATATTTGAAAAAAGAGTTCAAAAAAAAGATCTTCCTTTTTTTATGAAATTAATGGATCGTCTTAACCAAAAAAAAATTAATTGCCCCAAGCCACTTAAAGATAAAAATGGTAAATATTTAACTAAAATAAAAAATAAGTCTGCATGTATTGTTACCTTTTTAAGAGGAAAAGATAAAAAAACTCTTAATAATAAAAATTGTTATGATGCTGGGAAAAATATTGCAAAACTACACAAAGCTTCAAATAAAATAGGATTATACAGAAAAAATTCTATGTCAGTCAATAATTTAGATTCATTGTTAAAAAGTATTAAATTTGGTTCTAAAACAATTTTACCAAACCTTAAATCTGTATTAAAAATTAATTTAAAAGAAATAAAAAAAGAATGGCCTAAAAATATACCCAAAGGTATTATTCATGGTGATTTATTTATTGATAATATTTTCTATAATAAAAACAAATTTGCTGGATTCATAGATTTTTATTTTTCTTCTAATGATTATTTGATGTATGAGATTGCAATTAGCATTAATGCGCTATGTTTTGACAAAACAAAAGGTAGATTTGTACTAAATATTCAAAAAACCAAAAGTTTAATTAATGGCTATCAAAGTATTAAGAAAATCTCTCAAAAAGAAAAAGACTCTTTGAATACGTTATGTAGAGGTGCGGCTATGAGATATCTTTTAACAAGAATTTATGATTATTTTAACACACCAAAAACTGCATTGATTAAGATCAAAGATCCTAAAGAATATTTTCAAAAACTAATTATACATAACAGTCTAAGTAACTATAAAGATTATTACAGTTGATGATTAAGATTTATACAGATGGTTCGTGCTTAAGCAATCCAGGAAATGGCGGTTGGGCTGCAATTATAAATGATGATGGAGATATTTTGAAAATAAGTGGTAGCGAAAAAGAGACTACTAACAACAAAATGGAATTAATGGCACCAATTAAAGCGCTTCAAAAAGTTAACAAAACCAAAAAAGTAGAAATCTATACAGACTCAAAATATGTTAAATTAGGTATCACAGAGTGGATACATAAGTGGGTGAAAAATAATTGGCACACTTCAAAGAAAGAGCCTGTAAAAAATAAAGATCTTTGGATGCAGCTATATGATCTAACCAAAGTTTCTGAAATAAATTGGGTTTGGGTAAAGGCTCATTCAGGAAATACTCTTAATGATGAAGTTGATTTACTTGCTAAAAAGGCTGCTGAATCAAACTAAGCTTAAAAAATTTTGAGCCGCTGATATTTCGCAAGAGCCAGTATCTTTTTCTTCTTGTAGTTTAATAACTTTAAGGTTGTTTATCAGCATAGTATATCTATTTGACCTAATACCCAATCCCCTGGCACTTTTGTCTACCTCTGCCCCAATGGATTTTGTAAAATTTAATAAGGGATCTCCCACCATTATAATTTTGTCTTCAACATTTTGACTTTTTCCCCATGAGTCCATAACGAAAGGATCGTTTGCTGACACACATATTATATGATCAACTCCTTTAGCTTTATAAGCGTCATAAGCACTTATATAACCTGGTAAGTGTTTTGCAGAACAAACAGAAGTGTAAGCACCTGGCAAACCGAATAAAACAACTTTTTTATTTTCTAAAAGTTCTATAATATTTTTTTTAATTGGTTCTCCGTCTTTAAGAATAAAAACTTCTGAGCTAGAAATGGTATCATTTTCCCTCAATTTCATAATATTCTGTCTTTAATGTGTTGTTTTATTTCGCTTAAATTATTAGAAAGTATATCATAATTTTCCTTTTCATCCATAACATACATTAACTCCTCAGGGAGATCTGGCTTAATATTGATAGATCGATCAATTGCGTCTGGAAATTTGCAAGGATGGGCAGTTGCCAAAACAACATTAGTGCCATCTAATTTAATTTTGTTTAATGCACCATAACCAATTGCACTGTGAGGGTCCAATATAATTTTATATTTTTCATAAACCTCTTTTATGACACTTAAAACTTCTACCTCATTTATACTCGCTGATAAGAAATCTTTATTAATTATTTGTAGTTTTTTCTTTGGAATTAAATATTTTTTTTCTTGCTTAATTTTATTCATTATTTTTTTGGTTTCTTCGCTATCAAAACTGTTGAGATCAAAAATTAACCTTTCAAAATTACTTGCTATTTGAATATCCATACTTGGAGAAATTGTTTCAGTTACTTTTTGAGCTTCATATTTTCCACCAGAAATTGCTCTATGCAAAATATCATTTTGATTTGTTGCAACGATGAGTTTATTTATTGGAAGACCCATTTTTTTTGATAAATAGCCAGCATACACATCTCCAAAATTTCCTGTAGGAACTGAGAAATTAATAAGCTCTTTTTTTTTCACTAAAAAATAAGCATAAAAATAATAAACAGTCTGAGCAATGATTCTTGCCCAATTTATTGAATTCACACCTGACATATTAATTGCAATTGAAAATTCTTTGTCAGCAAACATAGATTTAACTAAGTTCTGACAATCATCAAAATTTCCTTCGACACCAATATTGAAAACATTTTTTTCTTTTACAGTTGACATTAATTTTCTTTGTACAAGAGAAATTTTATCATTTGGATGAAGAACAAATATATTCATATTATTCTTTCCTTTGATTGCATCAATGGCCGCGGCACCCGTATCACCTGACGTAGCTACAATAACATTTATTTTTTTATTATTTTTTTTCAGATAATACTCATAAAAATTTCCTAGTAACTGCATTGCGATATCTTTAAATGCGAGTGTTGGTCCATGAAAAAGTTCTAAAACTTTGATATCACCTATTTCTATTAAATTTACAGCATTGTCTTTTCTGAATACTGAATAAGACTTATCAACAATATCTGATAATTCATTTTCAGACATAAAGTTTCCAATAAAAGGAAATATTATTTTTTTAGCAAGATCTTGGTAACTTAAAGTACTTAAAGTTTTGAGCTCTTCTTCACTATATCTTTTTAATGACTTGGGTATAAAAAGGCCACCATCTTCTGCTAAGCCCTTAATAAAAACTTCCTCAAAGCTATGTTCTTTTGAGTTATCTCTGGTGCTTATGTATTTCATCTAATAACTTTTTTCTAAAATATAAATATATTAATTGTAAAAAAATGGCTAATAAAAACCCTTTTACAAATATAAATCAGTTAAGAATATATTGTAAATTAATGACTTATTATCTTTTAACTTTTGAATAAATTATATACCCTTTAGGTATAAAGATATAGGGGGGTAAATTGAGTGCAATTGGACTAATTACAATGTTTCTAATTATTCAGTTAGTGGTATTTTTTTCTATATTACCAATAGATGTTAATCGAAAAAGAAAATTTTTAATCCCAGCAAATGAGGTTGGAGCACCAGAAAATCCAAAAATTCTAAAAAAAACTTTTTATTCCATTGGTATTACAACTATTATTTTCACAATAATTTTCTTGTTGATGAAGTATGAATATCTAAACTTAAGAAATATAATTAGTTAAAATACTATTGAAAATTTTAAAGTGTAATATTTAAATTACACTGTCTATCAAAAATAGTACAAAAATTAAAAATAAATATAAAATTGAGTAACCAAAAACTTTTTTGGCTTTCTTTAAATCAAATTTATTTTTTTTATATCTATAAAGATCATAACAAATTATATTATAATAAATTGTTAGAATTAATGCTGGCACCAAGTAAACAAAACCTGAAAAACCAATTAGATATGGAAAGATAATAACAGGCAGCATTAATAAAGAATAAACAAAAATGTAAACTTTTGTTTTTTCAATACCATCAGTTAAAGGCAACATTGGAATCTTTGCTTTTTTATAATCATCTGCCTTATACAAGCTTAATGCCCAAAAATGTGATGGTGTCCAAAAGAAAATTATAAAGAAGTAAGCTAGTGGTTCTAAACCGATAGCATTAGTAGCTATAGTCCATCCTATAACAGGCGGTAATGCACCAGCTGCTCCACCAATAACTATATTTTGTGGGGTTTTTCTTTTTAACCATATTGTATAAACAAAAAGATAAAAAAATATTGTAAACAACAATAAAGATGCAGATAAAAAATTTGAAAAATAATTTAATGCAATAACTGAAACAACTGAAAGCACTATCCCAAAAGTTAGTGCTTGTTTTCTATTTACTTTACCAGTTGGAATTGGTCTTAAACATGTTCTTGTCATTAATGCGTCCAAATCTGACTCATACCACATATTTAAACAACCTGCTGCTCCTGCACCAACTGCAACAAATGCTATACTGATCATTGCGTCAAAAGTATTTAAGTTTGAATTTGAAGTTAAAAAACCAACCGCACAAGTAAATATAACAAGAGACATTACCCTTGGTTTCATTAAAAGATATAAGGATTTAATCATTTCATTTAAATCTAGTGAAAGAGATTTTTTTCTTATCATTTTGGGTAAACGATTATCAGATATGGTGGGTCTATTCTACATTAATTAAAATAAACACCAAAATTAATACCATTCCAATAATAAGAATATGATTTCCTAAATCAAAAATTCCGAGTTGTTTATTTTTTTTATCAATAAACCTTCTACTAAGAGACATATTGTCATATGGATTAATTATAATTGTGGGGCCTTTATCTTCTTGCTTCTCTACTTTTAATTGAGTTCCAAACCATGTAGCATAAATAAAAATTACAAAAAATATTAAAGCTCCAGCTAATATTGTATATCCAGTCATAATGTTTAACCTCCAGTAAAAAAATATAATAATCTAGTAAAAACGGTGTATTGTCCTTCTGCAACCATAAGTACTATAAAACATGCTATTGCAGTCATTGGCCATAAAAGAACATTTACTAGTGCGTATCTCTCCCAAAATAAATGCATAAAAAAAGCCATTATTAACCCTGCTTTTAAAAACATAAATATTAAAATCAAAGACCATCTAAGTAATCCTTGAAAAGCATACCAATCAACCATGTAAGAAAAAAAACTAAGTACAAATAATAAGCCCCAAATCCAAAGGTATATACCTATCTTATGTGTGCTGGTTTCTTCTTTTTTTTTTGTTTCTTCCATAATTTACTTTACCATAAATAAAAAAATGCAAATATAAATACCCATACTAAGTCCACAAAATGCCAGTACAATCCAAGAATTTCAATTTCTACATAGCCACCTTTCATAGTGGTGAACCAGCCTCTTTTCTCCTTATCAAAATGACCAGCAAAAGTTTTATAAGCATAAATAAATAGAAAAATTACTCCTATTGAAACATGAAAGCCGTGGAACCCTGTAATCATAAAAAAATATGAGCCAAATTGTTTTGCTCCAAATGGATTTTCCCAAGGTCTAACACCTTCATGAATTAATTTCGACCATTCAAATACCTGCATACCAACAAAAGTTAATCCACCAATAGCTGTAGCTAATATAAGCCAACCACACATTTTTCTATTTTTTTCATAACCATATTTGACAGCTAGAGCCATAGTTCCACTGCTTGTAATTAAAACAAATGTCATTATTGCAATCAATAATAATGGTACGGGTACACTGCCTACATGTAATGAAAAAACCTCACTTGTATTAGGCCAATCTACAACGGTAGAAGCTCTGCCTTTCATATATGAAATTAAAAAACAACTAAATACAAAGGTGTCACTTAATAAAAAAATCCACATCATCACTTTTCCCCACTGAACACCTTTAAACATTGTTTGATCAGAACCAGTATCCTCAGCCATTCCCTTAAAACCTGGTTTAAGTTCAAATCCTTCAATTTTTACATCAGACATATTTTATTCCTAAGTTTTTTCAACCTCTGCATTAATAACTTCACTTGGCGGGGTTGTTTGGGTTATATAATCTTCTTTTGCACCAGGTACGTTAAAGTCATAAGGCCATCTATAAATGACTGGTAATTTTTCCCCCCAATTACCATGAGTTGGTGGTACATCAGGCGTTAACCATTCTAAAGAATTTGCTTTCCAAGGGTTTTTGCCTGCTGGTTTTCCAATTTTTAAACTCGTTACAATATTGTAAATAAAAATTAGCTGCGAAAAACCAACAATTAATGCAGCAAGAGTTATAAACTCATTCATTCCAACTGCTGATGTTACATAGGGGCTGTCATACATTTCAAAATATCTTCTTGGTACTCCAATAAAACCTAGGTAGTGCATTGGAAAATAAATTGAATACGCTCCTAAGAATGTAAACCAAAAATGCCACTTACCTAATTTTTCACTTAACATCCTTCCAGTAACTAAAGGAAACCAATGATAAACTGCTCCCATAATTACCATAAGTGGTGCTATGCCCATGACCATATGAAAATGTGCTATTACAAAATAAGTATCAGATAATGGAATATCTACAGCAACATTACCTAAAAAAATTCCTGTAATTCCTCCATTTACAAAAGTCACAATAAACCCTAAACAAAAAAGCATTACAGTATTCATTCTTATGTTTGCTTTGAATAATGTTATTATCCAATTATAAACCTTCAATGCTGTTGGGACTGCAATAATAAGTGTGGTTGTAGCAAAAAAGAACCCAAACCAAGGATTCATTCCGCTAACATACATGTGGTGAGCCCAAACAAAAAAACTTAAACCACCAATACCGACAATTGCCCAAACCATCATCCTATATCCAAAAATGTTTTTTCTAGCATGGACAGAAATTAAATCTGAAACTATTCCAAAAGCAGGAAGGGCTACAATATAAACTTCAGGATGACCAAAGAACCAAAACAAATGTTGAAAAAGAACAGGACTTCCTCCTTCATAACTTAATACTTCTCCCGCTTGGAGAATTGAAGGCATAAAAAAACTAGTTTCAAGCAACTTATCTAGAGTCATCATTATGCAACTAACCAATAATGCAGGAAAAGCCAGCATTGCTAAAGCAGTCGCAGTAAAAATTCCCCATATTGTTAAGGGCATTCTCATTAAGGTCATTCCTCTAGTACGAGCTTGTAAAATTGTAATAATGTAATTTAATCCACCCATGGTAAATCCAATTACAAATAAAGATAAGGAAATAAGCATCAAAATAATTCCCATGTTAGCACCTGGGGTGCCAGGTAAAATAGCTTGGGGTGGATATAGTGTCCATCCTGCGCCTGTTGGCCCTCCTGGAACAAAAAAGCTAGCCATGAGAACACACACTGCAATAAAGAACATCCAAAAACTGATCATGTTTACATATGGAAAAACCATATCCCTTGCTCCAACCATTAAAGGGATTAAGTAATTGCCAAAACCCCCTAAAAATAATGCCGTTAAAAAATAAACAACCATTATCATTCCATGCATTGTTACAAACTGATAATAATGCTCGGCTGTAATGAATGGAACTAACTCTGGGTACCCTAATTGTAAACGCATCAACCAAGAAAGGATTAAACCAACTACTCCTGTAAACACGGCAGTAAGAAAATACTGAACACCAATAATTTTAGCATCCTGGCAAAAAACCCATTTAGTTATAAAACTATGTCCATGATAAAGATCTTGTTCAGGAATTTCTGCAGGTCTTACATAATCAATATCTTTGGATGGAGTGCCAGAAGAGCCAGACATAGTTTCCGATGACTGCGCTTCAAGAGGTGTGTTTTGCTGGTTATATTCGTCTGACATAATTATCCTTTACGTTATTTAATCATTATTTTGGGCTACTAGAGTTGTTTTTAATTTATTATTTTCTTGTTTAGCAATTAAATCTGAAAAAGTTTCTTGTTCTTTAATCCAATTTTCATAATTATCTTCATTTTCAACTATAACTTTTGCTCTCATTGCATAATGGCCTACTCCACAATATTCAGCACATAAAACTTCGTACTCTCCTATTTTATTTGGCTCAAACCAATAATAAGAAATTATTCCAGGTATAGCATCCATTTTTGCTCTAAATTGTGGAACATAATAATTATGCAAAACATCTAACGATCTTAATAAAATTTTTACTGGTCTATCTGTTTTTAAGTGGAGCACATCATCTTGAATTAAAATATCATCTTTACCATTTGGGTCATCTAAATTCATTCCAAAAGGATTGTCATCAGTAATTTTTGCAACTTGAGCTGTGCCTAGTATTCCATCTTCACCTGGTAATCTATATTGCCATCCCCATTGCCAAGCGTTGACTTCAACTTGCAAAGCATTTTTTGGAGTATTAATATAATTATTATAAACAATGAGACCTGGTGCCAAAAGAGCAATCACGCCTACAGTAGTGGCAATAGTCAATATTTTTTCTAATTTATGATCTTCTGGTTTATATTCAACTTTTCGTCCTTCTTTATAAGAAAATTTTAGAATGCAATAAACCATAAATAAACAAACTAAAATAAATACACCACCACCAATCCAAAAAGTTAAATTAATCGTATCATCCATTGCCCCCCCAATTTGAAGCAATGTCTGTCCACCACCATGGAGTAAATATATGGAACAAAACTGAACCAATAATTACTGCTAAGAATATTATTCCTGCATGCACATTTTTACCATTGTTAACTTATTCAACTATAAAAAAAAAAAAACAGATAGAGTCTAAAGAATAATTATTTAGTAAATATAGGGATAAAAGCTATATAATGAATTAATTATGCTCGGCAAAATTGAAATTTTTGGTGTTATCATTTTTTTAGTTCTTTTATTTTATTTAGTAATTTCTTTTGGTGCTGGACTATTTTCTAAAGAGAAAAAAAACCCTGAAATAAAAAAATATTTAAGATCTGTAAATTTTTTACTAATATTTATTGTAGTGATTGGAACTATTTTAATCTTTTTTCTATAATTTGTTAAGAAAGCAAAGCTTTACACCACTCAATCACTGTGTCATTAAAAACATACATAACTAAAAAAAATACTATCCAAACAATTAATAAAAAATTCCAATAAAGTGATAATGCGTCAATGCCTTTTTTTTCATTTATAATCTCTTTTGTTTTAAGTTTATTAATTTTAGAAAAAATTTTTCCCCAAAAAAATAATCCACCTAAAAGATGTAGACCATGAAGTGAGGTAAAAATATAAAAAGATGAAAAATAATTATTTGTAGAAACATAATTGCCACTTTCCATTAATTGAAACCAAAAAAATATTTGTCCAAATAAAAAAACGTAACTTAAAAAACCAACTATAAGTAAATTACTTTTAATTTTTTCAAGTTTATCATTCTTTAAATCGTTTACAATTTTGTTAAAAAAATAAGCCACAAATAATAAGATTAAAGTATTTAGCCATAACAAATTTGGTTTTAATAAATACTTGGTATCTTGGGTCACAGGAATACTATAAAGATATCCAGTCACAATTAGTGTGAACAATACTGTGCTCACACCAAAAATAACAACAACCGCTGACGTTTGTATTGATATATCAAAAGTTTTGCCCTCATGATTATTATCTGTTTCCATCTGTTCTTTTTCCCAAGGCTTGTCAGACAATGTGCCAAAAAGGTTTTTAAAAAATTTAGACATAATTATAATATATAATATATTAATGTATAAAATATGAAATTAAAGACATCAATAACTATACTGGGTGGTTGTTTGTTAATTTTTTTATTTATTATGCTTCCAATTGTATTATCGATACAAGATAAGAAAGAAGACATTGTTGCTTCATATGCGGGCTCTGCATTTACTTTAACAGATATTAATAATGACCCAATAACAGAAAAATCTTTTCAAGGGCCACTAACTGCAATTTTTTTTGGTTTTACGAATTGCCCTGATGTGTGTCCAATGACTTTAACTAATCTAGATCTAGTTATTGAAAAGTTAAATGATAGTGAAACAAAGAAATTGAAAGTTTTTTTTGTAAGTATTGATCCTGAAAGAGATAGTCCTCAAATAATTAAAGATTATTTAGACTCATTTAAAAACAAGATATATGGAATAACTGGAGATCCAAAAAAAGTTTTTTTACTTTCAAAGTCATGGGGTGTGTTGAGTGAAAAAATTTTTAATGAAGATGGTAGTTATTTAATCAATCATAGCTCTTCTATACTTTTATTAGATAGAGGAAAATATATTGATCGAATTAGTCATCATGAAACAATGGATAATATTTTTAAGATAATTAAAAACTATTTATAAATTAATGAAAAAATTAAAATTTATTTTTCCTGACATACAAATAAAAGAAAAAAATAGATAATGCTAAAGAAAACCAAGTAATAGCATACTTTTTATGACTATTTGGAATATTTATAGTGATGATTTTTGGTTTTGGTAAATTTGAATTATTACTTAAGTAAATTATAAATGGTGAAAAATTCTTGTTTGTATATTCAAAAACATCATTTCTATCTAAAGTAAACCAATAGTTACTCTTAATATCATTTGTTGGCTTAAACTTGCTAGCTTTAATTTGTTTTTTTAATGTTCCTAAAATGATTTTTTTGTCAAAAATATTTATTTCTTTACTGTTTTTTTTATCAAAAGGTATCCATCCTCTATTTAATAAAAAGTTTTTGTTATTAATTATTAATGGATTAACAACATTAAACCCTGGTGCACCCTTTTCATTTAAACTATATAAATAAATTTGTTTATCAAAGTCTATAATGCCAGAAGTTTTGATTCTTAAATAGTCTTCATGAACATTGGTCATCAAATCAACAGGTTCTTTTTTCAAAGAAACATCAATTTTGTTTAATAATTCATTTTTCCAATCTAATCTTATTAATTGCCAACTGCCTAATGCTATAAATATTGATATGAAAAAAAATACAAAAACTGAAAATAAAAGTTTATTTTTCAAGATTATTAATTAACTGCCCCAAATATAGATTGCGGCAAATAAAAATAGCCACACTACATCTACAAAATGCCAATACCATGCGGCTGCTTCAAAACCAAAAAATTCACCTTCTTTATATTTATCATTTTTAGCTCTCCACCAACACACTGCTAAGAATATAGTTCCTATAATAACATGGAATCCATGAAAGCCTGTTGCCATATAAAATACTGAACCATAAATGTTTCCAGCGAAATCAAATTTAGCATGCTGATATTCATAAGCTTGAAGTAAAGAAAAACAAAAACCCAAAAAAACTGTAAGCGCCAAACCTTGAATAAAACTTTTTTTATCACCTTCTTCTAAAGCGTGATGAGCCCATGTACAGGTAGTTCCTGACAATAATAAAATTAATGTGTTAATAAGTGGAATATCCCATGGATCAAATGTTTGTATATCTGCTGGAGGCCAAACATTACCAATTGCCTCCGAAGGAAATAAACTTGTATTAAAGTATGCCCAAAACCACGCTACAAAAAACATTACCTCTGAAGCAATAAAAAGTGTCATTCCATATCTATGATGAAGTTTAACAACAGGAGTGTGATAATTATGGTCTACTGACTCTATTATAACATCTCTAAACCACATGCATGCTCCATAAATTAAAAGAGCTAAGCCTACATACATTGCCCATGAAACGTCAGCATGCATATAATAAATACAACCTATTGCTAAAAATAGGCATGAAAATGAAACATAAATTGGCCAAGGACTTGGATCAACTAAGTGGTAATCATGTTTAAGTTTTTCTGCGGACATATTAAAAATTTTTACTAATTATCAATTTTTAATTGGTTCATAGTATTCTGATGGAAAAAAGGTATAGGACAAAGTGACGTCTTCAATATTTTTAGTGTTTGAATCATTTACTATTTCTGGGTCTAGATAAAAAGTCATTATATACTTGGCTTTTTCACCGGTATCTAATTTTTGTTTTTCAAAACAAAAACAACCTAATTTAGAAAAATACTTCCCAAACGACGAAGGCGATACGTTAAAGCTTGCCACTCCATAAGTAGTTTCATCACCATAATTTTCTACTTCAAACTCAGCTTTACTAACCTGGCCTATTTTTATATCAATGACATTTTCTTTTACCTTAAAGTTCCAAGGAAGTTTGTTCACATTCGTATCAAATCTAACACTGATCTTTTTGTCTAAAACTATTTTTGGAATATCTTTTGAGATTTGAGTGGTTCCTCCAAAGCCAGTTACTCGACAAAATAAATCATATAAAGGTACAGCTGCAAACGAAAGCCCCAACATAATAAAAAAAATTCCAGCTAAAATTATAGGGGTAAGTGTTTTTTTTTTAATCACAACTGTCTATCAAATACTCCCACATTATAGAGAGTAAAAAAGAACAAAAATATCATAAAAGCTACTATTCCTAATGCAGTAAAAATATTTTTTTTTTTTGTTTTTTCATTTGGTATGATCATAATATTTTATTACAAATTAGACAGTTGATTTTTTAATATTTACATCATCTTCAAACTTAGGCAATTCTTCAAAAGTGTGAAAATTTGGAGGAGATGGTACTGTCCATTCTAAGGTTGTGGCTCCTTCTCCCCAAGGATTTTGGGCAGCAGCTTTTTTCTTAGAAAATGCATAAATTAAGTTAGCAAAAAATACTAATAAACCTAAAACAGAAATATATGATCCAATAGAAGATATGTAATTCCATCCGGCGAATGCATCTGGGTAGTCAGCGTATCTTCTTGGCATTCCAGCTAAACCTAAAAAGTGTTGAGGAAAAAATACTAAGTTTACTCCAATGAAGGTTAACCAGAAATGCAATTGTCCCATCCATTCTGAATATTCATATCCAGACATTTTGCCAAACCAATAATAAAACCCTGCAAAAATTGCAAACACTGCACCTAAAGAGAGCACATAATGAAAGTGAGCAACTACATAATAAGTATCATGCATTGCTGTATCAACACCTGCGTTAGCTAGAACAACACCTGTTACCCCACCTACAGTGAATAAAAATATAAATCCTAATGCCCACACCATAGGTGTTTTGAATGAAATAGATCCACCCCACATTGTAGCAATCCATGAAAATATTTTTATACCTGTTGGAACTGCAATGATCATTGTTGCTGCTAAAAAATAAGCTTTAGTATCTGTGCTAAGTCCAACGGTATACATATGGTGAGCCCACACAACAAATCCAACAACACCAATTGAAACCATTGCATATGCCATTCCTAAATATCCAAATACAGGTTTTTTTGAAAATGTTGAAACAATATGACTTATCATTCCAAAACCTGGTAAAATTAAAATATACACTTCAGGGTGGCCAAAAAACCAAAATAAATGTTGAAATAAAACTGGGTCCCCACCAGTTTGTGCATCAAAAAATGCTGTTCCAAAATTCCTATCTGTTAAAAGCATAGTAATTGCTCCAGCAAGAACTGGTAATGATAGTAATAATAAAAAAGCTGTAACTAAAATAGACCATGCAAATAAAGGCATTTTGTGCAATGTCATACCTGGTGTTCTCATATTTAAAATTGTTGTTATAAAATTTACTGCTCCTAAAATTGAAGACGCACCAGCTAAGTGTAGACTTAAAATAGCAAAGTCCATTGCGGGACCTGGTTGACCAGCTTTAGATGATAATGGTGGGTATATTGTCCATCCGCCACCTACTCCTTGTTGACCTGGAGGGCCATCCATAAAAACAGATAGAATTAATAAAATAAATGAAGTTGGTAATAACCAAAAAGAAATATTATTCATTCTTGGAAAAGCCATATCAGGCGCACCAATCATAATTGGCACAAACCAATTACCAAAGCCACCAATCATTGCTGGCATTACCATAAAGAAAATCATTATTAATCCATGGCCAGTCACTAAAACATTATATAAATGATAATTTCCACCTAATATACCGTCACCAGGATGCATTAATTCAATCCTCATTAATACTGAAAAAGCTGTTCCAACAATTCCTGCAACAATTGCAAAAATTAAATACATTGTGCCTATATCTTTATGGTTCGTCGAATAAGCCCATCGCTTCCAACCTATTGGTGTGTGATGATCATCGTGAGATGCTGACTGTGTATACATTATTAATTGCTCGCTATTTTTATATTTTCATTTTCTAACAATGGCTCTTTAGCAAATTTAATTTTTGCACTTGATAACCATTCTGCATAATCTTCATCTGTAACTACTCTAACTGTAATTGGCATAAAGGCATGTTGTATTCCACATAACTCAGAACATTGACCATAATAGGTTCCAACTTTTTCTGCTTTAAACCAGGTTTCATTTATTCTACCTGGTACTGCATCTCTTTTAACTCCAAAAGATGGGAGTGCCCACGCATGTAGTACATCATTTGCAGTTATTAAAACTTTAACTACCTTATTAACTGGTACTACAACTTCATTATCAACAGCTAATAGTCTTGGTTGATTTTTTTTTAGATCTTCTTCTTTAATCATGTATGATTCAAAAATAATATTTTCGTCTGGGTATTCATATCCCCAATACCACTGATAACCAATAGCTTTAATGGTAACTTCAGCTTTTGGAATTGTATCTTGTTTGTATAAAATTTTAAAAGATGGAACTGCCATTACTATTAAAATTAGACATGGAATTAATGTCCATAAAACTTCTACAGCAACATTATGAGTTGTTTTTGATGGATTAGGATTTCTTGATGCTCTAAATCTTACACAAGCATAGATCATTAAAAATAAAACAAAAACACTGATAGCAATAATTATTGGAAGTAAAAGATTGTTGTGAAAGTTTACAATGTCTCTCATGCTTTCAGAAGCTGCTTTTTGAAAACCTAATTGCCATTCTTTAGGTTGATTGGCTGATGCACTAGTTGCATAAATTGTAGCTAAAAGAGTAAAAAAATATTTTTTCATTTTGTGAGACTTATATAGAGTGTCTTAAAAAAAATTACACTTTAGTTTGCGCGACAAAATATCAATTGATCACATAATTAAGGATAGATAATGCTGAAATTACAGCAGTTTCAGATCTTAATATATTCTCATTAATTTTAATTGGTTGAACGCCTTTAAAATTAAGAATCTTAGCTCTTTCATCTTCAGAAAAATCTCCTTCAGGACCAATTATAATACAAATTGGATTAGCAGATAATTTATCTAAATCTATTTTTTTATTTTGAGAATTTAGATCTGTAAATATTAAATCTATTTTCTGATCAGATAAAAATTCTTTTAAAGACTTAGGTTCTTCAATAGATGGAACATTAATGCGATTAGACTGTTCGGTAGCTTCTATAATTACTTTTTCTAACCTTTCTTTGTTAATTTTTCTAACAATTGTTCTATCAAATATTATTGGTAAAAACTTAGTTACTCCTAATTCAGTCGCTTTTTGAATCATAAAATTAAAATAATTAGATTTGATTGGTGAAAAAGCTAGCCACAACTCTTTGGAATTTTCTTTTTGTTTTAATTGTTTTGTAATATTAAACTCAACTATACTTTTTGATATATTTAAAATTTTTGCCTCCCACTCACCACTGCTATTAAATAAAGAAAAAACTTCATCCACTTTAACTCTCATAACTTTATTAACATAATGAGATTGTGACTTATCAAGTTTAGCTGTTAAATTAAGCGCTAAACTTTCTTTAAAAAATAATCTAATATTGCTCATTAATATTAAGTTAAATTATGAAAAATATTAAAGCAATAATTTTTGATGCATATGGCACTTTATTTGATGTCAATTCAGCAGCTGAAAAATGTAAAGATAAAATAGGTGATAAGTGGGAAGGTTTTGCAAATTACTGGCGAACTACCCAACTAGAATACACTTGGCTTAGAAGTTTAATGAACAGACATAAAGACTTTTGGCAAGTCACAGAAGACAGTTTAGATAAATCAATGAAAGCATTTGAGATAGATACTTCAATGAAAAATGAATTATTAGACCTTTATAAAGTGCTCTCACCTTTTAAAGAAGTGCCAGAAGTTCTAAAAACACTAAAAGAAAAAAATTACAAATTAGGTATTCTTTCTAATGGAACGCCTTCTCTTCTTAATGAATTAGTTAAGAGCAATAATTTAGATAATTTATTTGATGATATATTTTCAATCGAAGAAGTTGGAATTTATAAACCAGACTCGAAGGTTTATGAAATGCCAATTAAAAAATATAAAATACAAAATGAAGAAGTTGCATTTTTAAGTGCTAATACTTGGGATGTGTCTGGTGGTGGAAATTATGGTTACAGTTCTATTTGGGTAAACAGAAATAATAATATTTTTGATAATCTTGATTACAAACCAAAGCTAGAAATCAAAAATTTAAAAGATCTGTTACCCAATATAAACTCTAATTAAGTTAAGCCTTATCTCCATAATCAGTCATATGTTTTGGAATTCTTTTGTTCTTTCCATACATAAAATGATTTTCCATATTTTCTCTGTATTTACTTGCAGGCACTTTTAAGCCAACAGACTCAGCTACTTCTCTTATCAACATTGGGTTAGCACCACAACAAACACCAAGATAATGTATACCTAAAATATTTGCCCATTTTGCAAATTGACCTATTTCATATCTATTACAAAAGTGTGGATCTAGAGCTGTAGGAAATGTTCTTCCATGAGGTGAAGGACAACCACAATCATCTCTATCAGGCAGATTAAAGAAAGTTGGAAATTTCTCATTTGTTCTATATGGAATTGGTAAAGCACCAACATGGCATTTGACTGCTTTTCTAATCTCTTTTAAAAACGGCAACATTGTTGCAGGTCCTCTAAAACAATTTAACCCAACAACGTCAGCTCCTCTTTGCTCCAACTCTTTACATGTATCAACTACAGACTTTCCATCTCTCATTTTATTTTCACCCATTGGTGAAATTGTTAATACTGTTGGAAGATTAGCTTTCTTCATTACCTCAAGTGCTTTAAAAGCCTCTTCAGCATAATAAAAAGTTTCACCAATCAACATATCAGCACCTTCATCTACTGCCCAACCAATCATTTCAGAAAACATGTCCTCAACTACATTTTGGGCTTGTTTGTCATCTTCTTTCCAAATATTTGAATTAGAAATATTTCCTGCCATTAAGTTTGGTTGAGATCCTTTGGGTGTATCTAGCGCAACTTTTTTGGCAATCTTTAAAGCTGAACGATTTAAAGGTTCAAGAAGTTCTTCCTTTCCAATAACGCGCATTTTTTCTCTGTGGCCATTATAAGTGAAAGCTTCAACAATATCTGATCCAGCGTGTTGAAATTCTCTATGTAAATTTTCCAGAACTTCAGGATGGTCTAAAGATACCATTGGCACAAATTCTCCTGATGCCATGTAGCCCCGTCTTTCAATTTCAAATAGAAAACCCTCTGCACAAATTACAGGACCTTGATCTAATCTTTCTGTTAATTTATTTATTGTCATTTTTTTTCTCCAAGTTAATGGAGAAAAGAACTTATTTAAACTAAGAGGTTAAAAAATTAGTTCTTCTCTCCTTTTTAGTGCTTAAGCAAATGCTGGGTGCACAATACGGTTCAAATACCCGGTTTAAATTTGAGAAATTTCAAAAAAAAACCACCGGCTAAAGCGGTGGTTGAAACGTCGCTTTAGCAGGTTTTGTAAAGCGCTCTGCAATTTAACTTAAATCAGCGCTGTGTAATAGAACCACATTTAACTGTAGATGTCAAAAGGTTAAAAATAGTATTATTAATATAAAAGGGGGGAAATAATGGCTGGTGATAAAATAGATGTTTCATTTGAAATAAATACAGATGCAGAAAAGCTAATTGAACAAATTGTAGATAAATATGACTTACCAGACAAATCTAAAGCTATTAGATGTCTTCTTGATTATGTTGAAGAAAAAGAGTCTGAATGGGATGAAATGTTTGCTACAATTCGCTGCAACAGATGTGGATAACATAATAAATAACAAAAGGATAAAATGCAGAAATTAAATAATAAGATAAACAGTTTTTTTTCGAATATAGATGCACTGGCCTCTTTAATTTTTAGGTTTGGAATTGGTGTAGCTTTTATCATTCATGGTGCAAAAAAATTCCCATTACCTCCTCAGGGATTAATTGAATATTTTGGTCTGTCACCTATGTTAGCATCAACAGTTGCTTTGTCAGAACTGTTGACAGGATTGGTATTAATAATAAGCGGTTTTATTAAAAATCCTTTTGGAAATATTCTCACAAGACTATCAGGACTTAATATAACTATCTTAATGATCACTATACTTATCTTTGCTCACAAAGACTGGTTCTTCACAACAAAATTATTTACTAGTGAACAAATATTTCTTTTAATTGGTGGAATTTATTTCTTGATTAAAGGTAATCGAACTTAAACATGAGTCAAATCGAAGTAGAAAAGGTAATAGAGCCAGTTGCAGCATCAGATGGTGCTGGAGTTAAATTAAAAAGAAGTATCGGTACTCACCTTATTGATTACCATGATCCTTTTTTAATGTTGGATGAATTTGGTTCTGAAAATAAAGATGATTATATTGGTGGATTCCCTCCTCACCCCCACAGAGGAATTGAAACTGTAACTTATATGTTAAGTGGTGAATTCGAACATGAAGATAGTACTGGAGCTAAAGGTAGAATGTCTTCAGGAGATGTTCAGTGGATGAAAACTGGTGGTGGAATAATTCATTCTGAAATGCCTGCAATGACAGAAGGTAAACTCCATGGTTTTCAATTGTGGGTAAATATGCCTGCTAAATTAAAAATGAATAAACCTGAATACATTTATATTGATGCAGACAAAATGAGCACTCATAAAGATAATGATAAAATAGTTAAAGTTATTGCTGGAAAATTTGAAAATGCTGAAGGACCTGTTAAGGGCCATAACATAGAACCAGTTTACTTTGATGTAGAGCTCGAAAAAGGTAAAGAGTTTAATTTTGATCTTCCTTCAACACATAATTCTTTAATTTATTTAATTGATGGAGAAATTAAGGTTGGAGATCAAAACCATGACCAAGCTAAAAACTCTACTTTAATTATCCTAACTAGAGGTGAAAAATTAAAAGTATCTAGCTTAACTAAAGCTAAGTTTTTATTAATATCTGGTAAACCAATTGGTGAACCTATTGCAAGAGGTGGTCCATTTGTAATGAATACTAAAGCTGAAATCTTGCAAGCTGTGCAAGATTATCATAATGGTACATTTGTAAAATAATGAAAAAAATTGAAATAGAAAAATTTGGTGGTCCTGAAACTTTAGAAGTTAAAGATGTTGAAATTGACAAACCAGGTCCAAAAGAAGTTCTTATAAAAAATTTATCAATCGGTCTTAATTATATTGATGTTTATCACCGAACAGGTTTGTACCCTATTCCTCTTCCAAGTGGGATTGGCTTAGAAGCATGTGGAATAATAGAGGAAGTTGGTTCTGAAGTTAATCTATTCAAAGCTGGAGACAGAGTGGCTCACTCTTCAATGCCAATTGGAAGTTATTCAGAAAAACAATTGTTTCCTCAAGAAAAATTAGTTTTAGTTCCAGAGGGAATTTCAGATGAAATTGCATCGTGTATTATGCTTAAAGGAATTACTGCTGAATATTTATTGCACAGAGCTTACCCAATTAAAAAAGGTGATAAAGTTTTATACCACGCAGCAGCTGGTGGTGTTGGCCAAATTTTATGCCAGTGGGCTAATGCATTAGGAGCTGAAGTTATTGGAACAGTTGGTTCTAAAGAAAAAGAAGTTATTGCTAAAAAAAATGGCTGTCATCATGTAATAAATTATACTGATAAAAACTTTGTTGAAGAAGTGGAAAAGATTGTAGGAAAAAATGGAGTTGATGTCGTCTATGATGGTGTTGGTATAAAAACATTTGACGGATCAATTGAAACATTAAAAGTGAGAGGTATGATGGTAGCTTTCGGTAATGCATCAGGTTATGTTGATACAATAGATGTTAAAAAACATATAAATGCAAAAGGTTTATTTTTTACTCGTCCTTCAATTGCACATTATACGATGACAAGAGAAGAGTTAGTTGAGTCAGCAAAAAAAGTTTTTGATGCAATTTTATCTGGAAAATTTAAAGTTGAAATTTTTAAAAAATATTCACTTGATGATGTAAAAAAAGCTCATGAAGAATTAGAGGGAAGACTATTAAAAGGTCCTTCAGTAATAATTCCTTAATCTAAATCAACATCCATATCAGACATATGCAGCTTTAAAGCATTTGTAGATACATGAATTTCTCTTATAAAAAATAAAATTGAAATAATCATTGAAAGACAGCAAGATCCAAAAATCAATCTTGCTATAAAAATTTCATTTAAATATAGACCTAGTACAGTTAACATATTAAATAAGAAACCAAATGCAGCAAACATAATTGTCCAACGTAATAGTGTAATTCTTCCACTTAAATTTATAAATTGCTTCTTCCATTCGTGAGGAATATGATTTTCATACACGTGTTCATCATGAAGCTCTCTTATTAGCTTACTTAGCGAATGAAACCTATTGCTATAGATATTCATCAATAGGGGGATAGCAGGAAACATTAGCGCTGTTACTGTGTAATCTATATTCATACGAATCAATTTGATTATGAAACTAGCCTTTGTTATTTACAAGTAAAATATTATGAAACAATTAAATCTTTTCATTGAATTAATTAGATTAAAAAAACCAATTGGTTTTATGCTTTTATTTTGGCCTTGTGCGTGGGGATTAACGCTTGCCTATGACTTTTCAGACAATCTAAGTAATTATTTTTTTTATCTTTCTTTATTTTTTTTTGGTGCCGTTCTAATGAGATCGGCAGGATGCATAGTCAATGACATCCTTGACAAAGAGTTTGACAAAAAAGTTTCTAGAACAAAAAAAAGACCAATAGCATCTGAAAAAATATCTATAAAGGTAGGTTTAATCTACGTAATTGTTTTATGCTTTTTGGCATTATTGATATTATTAAAATTTAACACCTTCACTATCATTCTTGCATTAGGATCAATGCCTTTGGCATTTACTTACCCATTAATGAAAAGATATACATATTGGCCACAGCTTTTTTTAGGAATTACTTTTAACTATGGTTTAATTCTTGGTTGGGTTTGCATTAAAGGACAAATAGACATAGTACCAATAATATTTTACCTGGGAGCCATATTTTGGACACTCGGTTTCGACACAATATATGGATATCAAGACATAAAAGATGATGAAATAATAGGAATAAAATCAACATCAATAAAATTTAAAAAAAATCCAAAATTATTTTTAATAATGTGTTACTTAATCTTTACAATGTCTTTAACTGCAGTAGGTTTTTTTATGAAATTTAATATGATATTTTACTTTTTTATCTCTATATTAATTTTGCAACTATTCTTTAATCAAATTAATAATTTTAATTTTAAAGATCCTAAAAGTAGCTTAAAAATTTTTAAAAGTAACAATTTGGTTGGTTTGATTGTTTTGCTAAATATTCTTATTGGGAAAGTTTAGATCAATGATGAAAAAAACGGACATTTTAAAAAGACTTTTTTTTGATTATACAAAAAAACATATCAACAAAATATTATTATCAGTATTTTTTGCGTTGTTAGTTGCTGGAAGTACCTCTTCAATTGCATATCTCTTAGACCCTGCTATTAAAAAAATATTTCTTGAAAAAGATCAAACTTTAATAATAGTTATTCCAATTTGTATTATTATTGCATTTTCAATTAAAGGTTTATCATTATATATAGCAAAAGTTTTAATGATAGGTGTTGCTGAAGAAGTGAAAAAAGATCTGCAATGCGATATGCTAGCAAATCTAATTTCTGCAGATACAAAACTGATAGATCGACAACATACTGGTAAATTTATTTCAAATTTAACTAATGATGTTACTCATATAACTAGCTTACTCAGTATTGCAATTTTAAATTTATTTAAAGATACTTTAACTTTAGCTGGTTTACTTTTTGTAATGTTTTTTCAAAATTGGAAACTTTCACTAATTGCGATTATAATGATACCACTAGCTACATTTGCAGCTAGAACCTTGGGCAAAAGGATCGGAAAAGTTGCAAATGAACAAATGCTTAAAGCAGGAATTCTTAATACTTTTTTGATAGAATTATTTAAAAATCATAAGTTAATTAAAATTTTTCAACAAGAAAAATTTGAAAATATAAGAGCAGAGAAATTTATAAATGACGCAAAAGAGAAATCAAAAAAAATTGCCACAATTTTTGTTAGGTCATCGCCAATAATGGAAACTCTTACTGGAATAATGATAGCGATATTAATTTTTTATTCTGGGAAACTTGTCTTAAAAAATGAAATAGATATCAATAACTTTTTTTCATTTTTAGCAGCTATGATGTTAGCATATCAACCTGTAAGAGCATTAGCGACTTTAAATATCACTATTAGCCAAGGCTTAACAGCTGCAAATCGCCTGCTGCCAATAATAGATGAAAAATCAGAATTAATTGAAAATATTGATGACGGTGAATTAAATTTGGAAAATGGTAATATTGAATTCAAAAATGTGTCTTTCAAATATAATGAAGAAGTAAATAATGTCTTAGATAGCGTTGATTTGAAAATGTTAGGTGGAAAAATGACTTCAATTGTTGGACACAGTGGTGCTGGAAAATCGACAATCTTAAACCTAATTCCAAGATTTTATGACTCAATTTCAGGTGATATTAAAATTGATAATCAATCAATATATAAAAACACTATTAACTCATTAAGAAAAAATATTTCACTAGTCAGCCAAGATACGACGCTATTTGATGATACTATTAAGAATAATATTGCTTATGCGAATCCGGATGCAAGCCAAAAAGAAATTGAAGAAGCAGCAAAACACTCTTTTGCAAGTGAATTTATAGAAAAGCTACCTTACAAGTATGAGACAATTATTGGGGAAAATGGAACCAGGTTATCTGGAGGAGAAAAACAAAGAATATCAATAGCAAGAGCTATGTTAAAAAAAAGTCAGATAATTCTATTAGATGAGGCTACTTCATCTTTAGATGCTGAAACAGAAAATAAAATTCAAGAAGCTATAAATCTTTTAACACAAAACAGAACAACTGTTGTTATTGCCCATAGATTATCAACTATCCTAAATTCAGATAAAATTTTTGTGATAGACTCTGGTAAAGTTGTTGGAGAAGGAACTCACGAGGAATTATTAGTTAAGTCACCTGTGTATAAAAACTTTTATGAAAAACAAATTAGAAAAGTGTAATGTTTCTTATTTATAGAATATTACTAAATTTAATTTTAATCCTCTCTCCTTTAATTATTCTAATTAGGCTATTAAAAAAAAAAGAGCACCCAATTAGATTTAAAGAAAAATTTGGTTTTTACACTAAAAAAAAAATTAATGGAAAGTTAGTATGGTTTCATGGAGCAAGCGTAGGGGAAGTATTAAGTATAATTCCATTGATAAAAAAATTAGAAAAGAATAAAAAAATAAAACAAATTTTAATTACTACAAACACACTAAGTTCATCTGAAATTTTATCAAAATTGAAATTAAACAAAACAATTCATCAATTTTTTCCAATAGATACAAAATATCATACAGAGAAATTTTTAGATTATTGGAGGCCTTCTGTTGCTTTTTTTATAGACTCAGAAATCTGGCCAAATATGATTGAAAACATCAAAAAAAGACCTACCCCATTGATATTAATTAATGCAAGAATTACCTATAAATCTTTTAAAAGATGGAAAATATTTATTTATAATGCCAAGAAAATTTTAAAAAAATTTGATCTTTGTCTTACATCAGATCACAAATCTGTAAAATATCTTAAATTTTTAGGAGCAAAAAAAATTAAATTTATTGGGAATTTAAAATTTACTGAGAGTGAAGAAAATACTAATCTTTTAAGTAATAATTTAAAAAAATTTTTTTTATCAAAAAAAATATGGTGTGCTTCAAGCACACATAGTGGTGAAGAAAAAATTTGTGCCAATGTTCATAAAAAACTTAAAGATAAATATCAAAACTTACTAACAATTATAATTCCAAGACACATTAATAGAACTAAAGAGATTACCAAAAAAATAAAAGAATTGAACTTAAATATACATCTTCATGACTCAAAACATAGAATAAAAAAGGACACAGACATATATTTAGTAAATTCTTTTGGTCAAACAAAATCCTTTTTTAAGACTTGCAAAACTGTTTTTTTGGGTGGCTCAATGATAAAACATGGAGGTCAAAATCCTTTGGAAGCAGCAAGGTTTGGTTGTAAAATTTTACATGGTCCAAATATTTGGAATTTTGATGAAATTTATGATCTCTTAAAAAAAAATAATGTTTCTAATAAAGTAATTAATGAAAACCAATTAACTACCCTTGTTGACAGGATGATTAATAATAAGAATAGATATAAAGATTTAGAATTTAAAATTAAAAATTTAGGAAATAAGATTTTAATATCCACTTTAAATGAGATAAATTTTTATATTAATAAATAATGAAATTTTATAAACCTAAATTTTGGGACTATAAAAGACGCAGTATTTTATCTTATCTTTTGTTACCTTTTACTTTTCCTTTAGTTATAAACAATTTTTTTTTTAAATTTAAAAAAAAAAATACTCTTAATCAAAAAACTAGAAAAGTTTGTATTGGAAACATTTATGTTGGAGGTACTGGAAAAACACCACTGGTAATAAAAATATATAAGATTCTTAAAAAACTAAAATTTAAAACTGCCACTATAAAAAAGTATTATCGTAATCATGTTGATGAACAAGAATTGCTCAATAAAAATACAAAATTATATTGTCAAAAAAAAAGAAGTTTGTCTTTACACGAAGCAATCAAAGATGATATGGACGTTGTTATTTTTGATGATGGGTTACAAGATCGATCGATGAATTATGATCTTAAATTTGTATGTTTTAACAATAAAAAATGGATTGGTAATGGACAATTAATACCTGCCGGTCCTTTAAGGGAAAAAATAGAGAGTATTACAAAATATGATGCGGTATTTCTTAACGGAAATGAAAACGACAACTCAAATTTAAAGTTATTACTCAAAAAATATAATAAAGATATTAAAATTTTTGAGACTAATTACCATCCTATTAATACTGATGAATTTGATCTTACTAAAAAATATGTGATTTTTTCTGGTATTGGAAACCCTGAAAGTTTTAAACAAACATTAATAAAAAAAAAATTCAATATTATAAAAGAAATTCATTTTCCTGATCATTACAATTATACCCAAAAAGATATTGATAAAATAAAAATTCAAGCAAAAAATCTAGATGCACAAATTATTACAACAGAAAAAGATTATATAAAGATTAATCCTGATGAGAATGATAATATTAAATTTTTAAAAATTGAGTTAGAAGTAACTAATGAAGATGAATTAATTAATTATTTACAACAAAATATATGAAATCAATAAAATATTTTATTCAGTTTTTAATAATTTTAATTTTGTTTTTAATCTTTAAAATTTTAGGTTTAAATTTAGCATCATACATTTCTGGAAAAATTGTATCTCTTTTGGGTCCCCTTTTTAGATCAAAAAATTTGATTAAATCTAATATATTAAAAGCTTTTCCGAAACTGACTCAAAGTGAAGTAGAAAAAATTTCAAAAAAAATGTGGAATAATTATGGGAGAATTCTTGCTGAGTACATTTATATAAAAGATTTTAGAATATCTAATTTAAAAAATAACATCGATATTAATGGCCAAGAAATTTTGGATAAAATTAAACAAAACAATGAACCTGTAATATTTGTTTCAGGGCATTTTAATAATTTTGAATTAATGGCTATGCAAATTGAAAAATCTGGCATTAATGTAGCAGCTGTTTATAGACCACTTAACAACAAATTTTTAAATTTTATAATGGAAAGAATAAGAAAAAGATATATTTGTAAAAATCAAATTAAAAAAGGAATCTCTGGGACTAAAAAACTGCTTTCTTTTTTTAAAGAAAACACATCTATTGCACTAATGATTGATCAAAGAGTTTCTGAAGGTATTAAATCTAATTTTTTTCAACATAAAGCTTTCACCACAACGATTCCAGCTCAATTTGTAAAAAAATTTAAATGCAAGGTCGTCCCAATTTATATCGAAAGAATTAAAAATGTTAATTTTAGATTAACTATTCATAAACCTTTAGAATTTTCAAATGATTCATCTATAGAAACAATCACTCAAGATTTAAACTTGTTACTTGAAAAAATGATCTTGAAAAATCCAGACCAATGGATTTGGTCGCATAACAGGTGGAAATAAATTTAGTTTTTAATTACTTTCTCTTTTTATAGCCGCCTCTTTATATGAATAATATGGTTCTTGTGACTCAACACTCCAATAATTAAGATCTTCTAATTTAATTTTTTTGCCAGATACTGCACAAATTACATGATCACCATCTTCAATAATTTTAAAATTGTTTGGTAAATATTTTATTTTAGCTAATTTTTTAATCATTTTTAGTTTATATATTAATACATGAAAGTTGGAATAATAGGAAGTGGTGGTCGGGAACATGCCATTTGTCACACACTTAGCAACGATCAAAAAGTTAATCATATTTATTGTTTTCCAGGAAATGCAGGAACTGCAAAAATTGCAGAAAATATTAAATTAAACTTAGATAATTTTAATGAACTTAAAGATTTCATTATTTCGAATAACATTGATTTAATTATAGTTGGTCCTGAAAAACCTTTAGTAGATGGAATAGTAGACTTTTTACAAGATAATAATATAAAAGTTTTTGGCCCAAATAAACTTGCTTCACAGCTTGAAGGTTCTAAAATTTTTACAAAAAACCTTTGTGAAAAATATAATATTCCCACAGCACAATTTGGCATTTTTCAAAATGTTAACGACGCAACTAATTTTATAAAAAAAACTAAATATCCTCTTGTTATAAAAGCAGATGGATTAGCATCAGGAAAAGGAGTGTATATTTGTGAAAAAAGTAAAGAAGCTGAATTAGCCATAAAAGAAATCTTTGGAGGAAAGTTTGGTAAAGCTAAAAATTTACTTATTGAAGAGTTTCTTAAAGGTGAAGAAATGAGTTATTTTATTATTAGTGATGGTAAAACAATAAAAAGATTTGATACTGCTCAAGATCATAAAAGAGTATTAGAAGGTGATAAAGGAAAAAATACTGGCGGTATGGGTGCCTATTCACCTTCAAGATTAATCAATGATAATTTAGACAGTAAAATTATTTCAAAAATAATTGAACCAACCATTAGAGGGCTTAAAAGGATGGGTATAAATTATCAAGGTTTTTTATATGCGGGATTAATGATTGTCGATAATGAACCTTACTTGATTGAATATAATGTTAGAATGGGTGATCCAGAATGCCAAACTATTTTACCAAAACTAAAATCAAACTTATTAGAATTATTTTTATCTTGCTGTAATGAAAAACTAAATGAAGTTGAAATAAAATGGCACAATGAAAAAAGTTTATGCATTGTTTTATGTTCTAAAGGTTATCCAGATGAATTTACAAAAAATGTATTAATAAGAAATTTAAATAAAATAAAATTTGATAAAAATGAGTATTGCTATCATGCAGGAACAACCATTATCAAAGAACAAGTTTACGCTACTGGTGGAAGAGTTTTAAATTTTGTTTGTTTGTCCCAAAACTTTCTAGAAGCAAGAACAAAAGTAGTAAATATGATTAATTCTCTAAATTGGGACAACGGTTTTTATAGGAAAGATATTGGTTATAAAGTGATAGAGAAATGAGAATAATATCTGGTAATTCAAAAGGTAAAAAAATTCTTGAACCTACAGATCTTAATACGAGACCTCTCAAAGACTTAACTAAAGAGTCAATATTTAATATTATAATGCACTCCAATAAATTTAGTGTAAAGATAGAAAATTCAAGAGTGCTAGATTTATTTTCTGGTGTTGGGTCATTTGGCCTAGAATGCCTATCAAGAGGATCATCATTTATAACATTTATAGAAAATTATAAGGAGGTCTTACCAATTTTAAAAAAAAATATATCAAATATGGATTTTCAGGATATTACCTCAATAATAGAAGAGAATGTTTTTAATTTAAGATTTCAAATTTTAAAAAAAAAATCATTTGATATTATTTTTATGGACCCACCATACAAAGAAAATAACTTATTTTCTTTGGTAAAATGTATTATTGAGTCTGAGATACTTACTAAAGATGGAATAATAGTAATACATAGACATAAAAAGAAAAAGGATAAATTTCCAAAAAAATTTAATATTCTTGAGGAAAAAAAATATGGTATCTCAAAGATAATTTTTGGAAATTTTTTTTAAAGAAGTATTTTTTTTGTTTCTTTTTTAATTAGTTCTACTGATGGTTGATCATAAGGATTAACATTCAAGGATCTTCCGAGCAAAATAGTTTCTAAAATAAAAAAGCAAAATAATTCACCTAAAGTTTTTTCATCTCTATTAACTACTTCAAAGCTCCTAAAGGGTATATTTCTTTTTAAAAATACTTTTTCTGTGGCTAATTTCTGAGATAAAAGAATTTTCCCTAAATCTTTATTTTTCAAATAGCTAAATGAAGAAAGAATTGAGCTGTTGTTAATCTGATTTGATTTCTTTGCTTTAACATTAAAAAATGTAAAAAAGTTATTTTTTGGTCCATCCAAATAAAGTTGCATAACACTGTGATTGTCTTTTGGCATAGTGGAAATAATTGGTAAAATACCTTTGCCTTTTTTTCCTAGACTTTCTGCAATTAGTTGTTGATACCATTTAAATAAACTTTCTGAACTCTCATCGTAATTAAGAATTATGGAATTAAATTTTTTTTGCTTTAAAAAAAAAAGAGTATTATTTACGCTTATTATGAGTGAATTGATAAATGTTTTATTTTTTATTAAATTATTTAGCTGTCTAAATTTAGAAACTTTGAGCCCCATAAGTTCTGCTGGTAGCATCCCAACTTCTGATAAAACTGAATATCTTCCCCCTATAAAATTATTGTGATGAACAACTTCTGCTTTTAGTTTTTCAGAGAGTAAATGTAGATAGCTTTTTCTGTTTTCGGTAATAAAGATATTTTTATCCTTATTCTTAATAATTACGTTACAATTAGATATTGTTTCAAGGGTATTTCCTGATTTTGAAACAATTAAATTAAGACTTTCTTTTTTTATATTAAAATAATTTACTTTTGGTTGAAGATTGTTGTTGAAGTAAAAATTTTTTTTAATTTTATTCTTTAAAAAATAATAAATAGCCTCTGCTCCTAATATTGAGCCTCCCATTCCAATAATTCTTATGGGGGTATGTTTTTTAAACTTTGATATAATTTTTTTATTGTAGTTATTTTTATATTCTGTGCCCAAAGACTTTAGCACCTCATTATTTTGATGTAACAAAACATTTAAATCTCTTTTAATTTTTTTATTAAATTTTTTAATTCTAAAATTCTTAAAATTGATATTTTTGGTTAGCATCAATTGCTTTTAATTTTTTCTAATATACTTTCTTCCACAGAGCCTTGTAGGGTTTTACTCGTACTAGCTTTTAATGTTGAAGAGTCCTTTTTTAAAATACCTTCTAAATTAATATCTTCTTGATTTAAGCTTGCATTTGAGGATTTTTTTGGTTCTGGTAGTCGATCATACTCTGGGGGAAGGACTAAAGGATTTTTTTTTTCTACTAAAAACTCATCTGAATTGTTTTGTTTTTTACCAGTCAAACCATCTTTTACACTTTGGCAAGCACTAAGAAAAACTAAAACTAAAACTAAATAAAATATATTTTTAAATGATCTTTTCATTTTTTTTATTATTAACAAATATTTCATCAAAAATAAGGCATATTATACCTAATGTTATGAATATATCTGCAACATTAAAAATAAACCAGTGAAAATCATTTATGTGGAAATCAATAAAGTCTGGTACTGCAGAATAATAAATTCTATCAAAAAGATTCCCTAAAGCTCCGCCAGCCACAAATATAAAACAATAACTTCTAAAACCCTTTGTATTTAATAACATTATTAAGACTATGATAATGATACTCGCAATTGCTAATGTAATTATGTTATAAATTAAACTTTCACTAAAAGAAAACATCCCAAATGCAATTCCTTTATTCCAAATTAAATAAAAGTTTAAATAAGGATTTATGTAAATATCAACTATATTTTCTAGTTCAGCTTCTTTAAGAATATAAATTTTAGAAACTCTATCTAATAAAAAAATAAATGCGATAATTGTAAAATTTAATAGGCTTTTTTTAAAGTTTATTTTAAACATTTAATCTTTATTTAAATAGGATGTCTTTCACACCCGTCTTTATTAATTTTCCAACATATTGGGCACTTCTCCCCTTTAGCTTTTGTTGCTATAGCACTTATTTCACTTGACTCTGTTATTACAATTTTTGCATCTGACGTAATGCATAATTCTGTAAAATCTGTATTTTCTACAATCTTAAATAATTTTTTATTTAAATTAATTATTAAATTTGCCTCTAGACTTGAACCAATTTCTTTACTTGCTCTTTTAGCTTCAATACTAATATTACAAATATCTCTGATTTTTTTTAATTCAATCCATTTTTCGTTTAATTCTTTATTCTCAATTGAACTTGGTAATTCAATAAATTTTTCCAAGTGAATACTTTTTTTTTCTTTATTGACCAATGTAAATATTTCTTCAGTAGTAAATGAAAGTATGGGGGCAAACCATTTGAGTAACGATTCTAGAATAATATTTAATACAATAATACAACTTTTTCTTTTCTTTGATTGCTTTGAATCACAATACAAAGCGTCTTTTCTTATATCAAAATAAAATGCTGATAAATCTACTGTGCAGAAATTTAAAAGCTCCTTATAAAGATTGTGAAAATCGTATGCTTTAAAGTAATTTTTAAAATTTTGATTTAAGTTGTAAATTTTATGAATCATATATTGCTCTAATTCTGGCAATTGATTTATGTCTAGTTTTTTTATATCAACTATCTTAAATTCATCATTTAAATTACCTAATAAATATCTAAAAGTATTTCTAATTTTTCTATATGAGTCAGCATGCTGTTCCAGGATTGAATAATCAATCCTTAAATCTTCTTCATAATTTGATGACGCTACCCATATTCTCAAAATATCAGCCCCATACTTTTTTAGTATATCTTCTGGGGCAATTACGTTTCCTAACGACTTAGACATTTTAAGTCCTTTGCCATCCACTACAAAGCCATGAGAAAGAATCGACTCATATGGTGCCCGACCTCTAGTTCCACAAGACTCTAGTAATGAAGAGTGGAACCATCCCCTATGTTGATCTGACCCTTCTAAATACATTGAGGCTGGCCAATGAAGGTCTTTTCTTTTTTCTAAAACAAATGAATGTGTACAACCGCTGTCAAACCAAACCTCTACAATATCACTTACTTTATCATAATCTTCTGCATTATATTTTTTTCCTAAAAATCTTTGTGTGTCATCAGAAAACCAACAATCTGATCCTTCTTTTTCATAAATTAGTGCAATATTCTCATTAACTTCATCATCTACTAAAATTTCTTTAGTTTTCTTATGCACAAATATAGGTAGAGGAACACCCCAAACTCTTTGTCTTGAAACACACCAATCAGGCCTTGTTTCAATCATTGCTTTTATTCTTTCTCTTCCTTTATTGGGGTAAAATATTGTGTCATCAAGAGCTTTTAATGCTTTTTTTCTAAGTCCATGGCTTTCCATTGAAATAAACCATTGTGGTGTAGCTCTATGAACAAGAGGAGCCTTTGATCTCCATGAGTGTGGGTAAGAGTGAATCAACTCTCCATTAAATAATAATTTTTTATGTTCTTTTAATTTATCTATAACAATTGGATTTGCTTTAAAAATATGAATTCCTTCAAATTGAGGAAGATTTTTTGTATACTTACCGTCACTATCAACTGTTTCAATTGCTTTTATTCCATGGTTTAAACATAAATTAAAATCATCAGGACCATGGCTTGGTGCGCAGTGTACAATTCCAGTTCCTTGTTCTGTAGTAACAAATCTTGCCTCCAACATTGGAATATCATATTCATAACCAATATCTAGAAATGGATGTTTGCATATCGTATCTTTAAATTCTTTTCCTTTAAATCTTTTTATTTCTTTGTAACGTTTAATATCACAATCTTTGATGACTGATTCTAATAATGCCTCTGCAATTACTATTTTTTTATTTTTAAAATCATTTCCATGATCAATTTCAATAATTAAATAATCTAAAGCTTCATTATAAGCTAAAGCTTTGTTTGCCGGTATTGTCCAGGGTGTTGTAGTCCAAATTATAATTTCTGTGCCTTCCAGATCTTTTAAATTTGATTTTTGAACTGAAAATGCAGTATAGATCGTGTCTGACTTATGGTCTTGGTACTCAACCTCGGCATCCGCTAAAGCAGTTTTTTCAACAGTTGACCACAAAACAGGTTTGAATCCTCTGTAAAGACTTCCTTCTTTTAAAAATTTACCTAGCTCTCTAACTATCTGAGCTTCAGCATCAAAACTCATAGTGGAATAGTAGTTCTCCCAATCACCTACCACACCCAATCTCTTGAATTGTTCTTTATGAACTTCAATCCATTTTTCTGCAAAAGATCTGCACTCTTTTCTAAATTCAGTTACTGGCACTTCATTTTTATTCTTTTTATTTTTTTTATACTGTTCTTCGATTTTCCACTCAATTGGTAAACCATGACAATCCCATCCCGGAACATAAACAGAGTCTTTGCCATCCATCTGATGAAATTTAACAATGATATCTTTGAGAATTTTATTAAGTGCAGTACCCATATGAATATTTCCATTTGCATAAGGGGGCCCATCATGGAGAACAAACTTTTCTTTACCTTTGTTTAATTTTCTTAACTCTTTATAAAGATCAATTTTTTTCCAATAATCTAAAATTTCTGGTTCTTTATTTTGTAAATTAGCCTTCATTGAAAAAGCTGTTTTCGGTAAGTTAATATTTTCTTTGCTCATTTAATCTTTTTTGCAACTCTTAGGTCATTTTGAATTTGTTTTCTTAATTGATCAACATTTTTAAATTTTTTTTCTTTTCTTATAAATTTTATGAATTCAACTGATAAGTGCTTATTATAAAGATTTCCAGAAAAATTAAAAATATGCACTTCTAATAAAATTTTTTTTTGGTTAAAAGTGGGTCTATAGCCAAGATTTGCTATTCCTTTTAGAGGTTTACTTAATTTTTTTTTATAAACTTTAACAGCATATACTCCTGGCGTTGCAATTACATGGTCTTGAATGTCAATATTACATGTTGGAAAACCAATTTTTTTTCCTTGTTGTCTGCCTTTTTTAACTATGCCTTCAATTGACCAATTTCTATTTAATAATTTATTAGTTTTTTTTAAATCACCTTTTTCTATCAGGGATCTGATGAAGGTGGATGAAATTATCTTTTTATCTAATATTAGTGGTTTTGGTTTTATTATTTTGTAATTATAAACTTTTTCATTTTTTATTAGTTGATCAACATTTCCTTCTCTTTTATTACCAAATCGAAAATTATTACTAACAAATATATATTGTGCTTTTAATTTTTTAAATAAAATATCTTTAATAAAAAAATTTGATTTAATTTTAGAAAAATTTTTATCAAATTTTTTTGTAATTATAAAATCTACTCCTAGATTATCTAATATCTTATTTTTTTGATTTACGCTTGAAATTCTAAAATTTTTAATTTTTTTATTAAAATACATTTTTGGCATTGGTTCAAAGGTGATAACACCAATATTTAATTTAAATCTTTTTTTATAACTGTTCGCCAATTTAAATAATTTTTGATGGCCTAGATGGACGCCATCAAAATTGCCAATCAAGATTATTGATTTTTTATGACTCTTAGAAATATTAAAATTTTTATATAACTTCATTTTTTACCATTTAAGTTCACTTTGAATATAGTTTACTACCGTTTCATATTTTTTTGAAATTTTTTCTATTCCTTCTTTTTCTATTTCATCTTTATGAACACCATTTGATATTATTAATGAGTCAAAATTCATAAGATTTGCACCCTTAATATCAGTATTTAAATTATCGCCAATTGATAAAACTTTTTTATTCTTGTTGACAATTGACTGATTGTAAACTTCTGGAAAAGGTTTTCCAAAATATATAACTTTGCCCCCCATTTTTTCAAAAATTAATGCCACAGATCCTGCGCATAATTCTCTTTTACTGCCTCTATCAACTATCAAGTCAGGATTTGTACATATCATTTTTTTATCAAGGCACTCTTTAAATAATTCTTTGTAATAATTTAAGTCTTCTTCGTGACCTTCAAATAATCCTGTACATATCAAATAAGAACTTTCATTGATGTTTTTTGCTTTATTGTTTTCAAACTCTACGAATAAGTCAAAATCTCTAGGTGGACCTACATGATAAAACTTTTCACTCAGGTGATTTTTTTTTAAATAAGTTAGTGCAGCTTCTCCAGATGAATATACTTTGTCTCTTATTTCTTTTTCCATTCCCATCTTTTTTAAAAATGCATTAACAGTGGTGTTTGGCCTTGGAGCATTTGTCAAAAGAACATATTCTTTTTTTGCTTTATCAATTTCTTCTAATGTTTGAATTGCTTTTTCATGTAAAGATATTCCATTATGAATTACACCCCATAAATCAATGTAAAATATGTCATAGTTTGCTACAATTGATCTAAATCCATCATTATCTAAATTCTTAGTCATTATGGGAGGTATAACCCATAAAAAACACAATTTCTCTGGTTTTTTGGCTTACATATATTTTTTTCCTAACCTTGAAATAGTAGGGCAAGTAGCTATATGAGTCGCATATTAAAAGGAGAATTTATGAAATTTAAACCGTTACACGATAGAGTTTTAATAGAAGTTTTAGATAGCAATGAAAAAACTGCTGGTGGAATAATTATACCTGACACAGCACAAGAAAAGCCTCAAGAAGGCAAGGTAATTGCTGTTGGTGGAGGTGCAAAAACTGAAGATGGAAAAGTAATCCCGATGGATGTGAAAGTTGGAGATAAAGTTCTTTTTGGCAAATGGTCAGGAACAGAAATCAAAATCAGTGGAAAAGAATACAGCATAATGAAAGAGTCTGACATTATGGGTATTTCAGGAAAATAATTTAAAATAAAGGAGAAAATAAAATGGCAAAAATAGTAAAATTTGATTCTGAAGCAAGGGCATCAATGATGAGAGGTGTAAATACTTTAGCCGATACAGTTAAAGTTACGCTTGGACCAAAAGGAAGAAATGTTGTTATAGATAAATCTTACGGTGCCCCAAGAATTACTAAAGATGGTGTTTCGGTTGCTAAAGAAATTGATTTAGAAGATAAATTTGAAAACATGGGTGCTCAAATGGTTAAAGAAGTTGCTAGCAAAACAAATGAAGAAGCTGGTGATGGAACAACTACAGCAACTATTCTAGCACAAGCAATTGTTAAAGAAGGTATAAAATATGTAACTGCAGGTATGAACCCTATGGATGTAAAAAGAGGCATAGAGTCTGCTGTTGATCATGTTAAAGCAAGTCTAATCGCCTCTGCAAAAAAAGTAAAAGATAGTGATGAGATCGCTCAAGTAGGAACAATCTCAGCTAATGGTGACAAAGAAATTGGAAACATGATTGCAAAAGCAATGCAAAAAGTTGGCAATGAAGGTGTTATCACTGTTGAAGAAGCAAAAGGAATAGAAACTGAGTTAGATGTTGTTGAAGGTATGCAGTTTGATAGAGGATATTTATCACCATACTTTATTACAAATGCTGATAAAATGACTACTGAGTTAGAAAATCCTTTTATTTTATTGCATGAAAAAAAATTAACTAACTTACAGCCAATGGTTCCTCTTTTAGAAGCGGTAGTACAAGCTGGAAGACCATTGATGATTATTTCAGAAGATGTTGAAGGTGAAGCTTTGGCAACTCTTGTGGTAAATAAACTAAGGGGTGGTTTAAAAGTTGTTGCTGTTAAAGCACCAGGGTTTGGTGATAGAAGAAAATCTATGCTTGATGATATCGCAGTTTTAACTGGTGGTACAGTCGTGTCCGAAGACATTGGTGTTAAACTTGAAAATGTTAAACTTACAGACCTTGGTTCTTGTAAGAGAGTAAAAGTTGATAAAGATAACAGCACTATCATTAGTGGTAGTGGTAAAAAATCTGAGATTGAAGCTAGATGTGCTCAAATTAAACAACAAGTTGGTGAAACAACTTCTGATTATGACAGAGAAAAACTTCAAGAAAGGCTTGCAAAACTTGCGGGCGGAGTTGCTGTAATCAAAGTTGGCGGTGCAACTGAAGTAGAAGTTAAAGAAAGAAAAGATAGAGTTGAAGATGCTCTTAACGCAACTAGAGCTGCTGTTGAAGAAGGAATAGTAGTCGGTGGTGGTTGTGCTCTTTTATATGCTTCACAAGACTTAACTAAACTTAAAGTAAAAGGTGATGACCAAAAAGCTGGTGTTGATTTAGTGGCTAAAGCTTTACAATCACCTATTAGACAAATTACTTTAAATGCCGGAGTTGATGGATCGGTTGTAGTTGGAAAACTACTTGAACAAAACAAAAAAAGTCAAGGTTATGATGCTCAGAACGAAGAGTATGTTGACATGTTTGCAAAAGGTATCATTGATCCAGTAAAAGTTGTTAGAACAGCTTTACAAGATGCAGCTTCAATTGCTGGATTACTTGTAACTACTGAAGCCATGATTGCTGACAAACCAGATGATAAAGACTCTGGTGCTGGTGGAATGCCAGGTGGAATGCCAGGTGGAATGGGTGGAATGGGTGGAATGGGTGGAATGGGCATGTAATCCCCATTGTTCTCAAACAAAAATTCAAAAAGGGCAGTTTTTACTGCCCTTTTTTTTTGATTATTATAAATATTTATTGTCTGCTTTAATATTATTTTACTTGCTGTATAATTATTTTTTTATTGTTTAAATTAAAAAACATTACATCTAAATTCAAATAAACTGCAAATACTTAAAATGCTAAAAATTATAAATTTAATAATTTGTTTTATTTTTTCATTGATTATCCCACAAAGTAAAAAAATATTAGTATTTGGTGATAGGGGTGGTAATCGATTTACAGATAATTCTAGGTATTTATTTTTTTATTATAATCATTTTATAAAAGATACAAAATGTATTTGGCTCACAAAAAATTTGAAGATTTTTAATTATTTAAGAAAAAAAGGATATCGCTGTTATTATGCAAATAGTTTAATTGGTTTATATTATGGGTTTAGAGCTTCCTGGCATATTTTTAACTATTCTGAAAATGATACATCTAAGTACACTGGCATGTTTAGAAAAAAATTAAATTTATTTCATGGAACCGCAGTAAAATATGCAGATAGAAAATATTTTAAAAAGCATGATTATGTATCACTAAAAAATACACTGTTAAGCAAAATTAATGAGGTGAATTTTAAATTGTTCAAAAGTTATGCTGTTTTTGCAAATTCAGATAAATCTTTTATACCTTGGATTTCTTGGAAAGATTATTTTCCAAAAAATAAGTTTTTTGGTTCATTAGTCTCAAATTTGCAAAGAAATATTATGTTAAATAACAATCAAAATTATGACTTAAATTTATTTAGAACTGATGATGAAATTTCAATTATTAATAACATACAAAAAAATAAAAAAAAAATAATTGGATATTTTCCAACTTTTAGGTTTGATTCTAAAGAATTATTTATAGATGTAAATGATGATCATTTATTAGATGAGCTTGATAATTTTTTAGAAAAAAATAATTCTATAATGATAATTAAAAAACATCAAAATTCATATATGGACGACGGTAATAACTTTTATGATCCTAAATTTGATATTATGAAAAAACTGAGTAATTATAAAAATTTTTTAACAATGGGATATGATGTGGATCTTGCATCTATACTACCAAACTGTAATATCATTATATCTGATTATTCTAGTTTGATGATGGATTACCTGTTTTTAGATAGAGCAATAATACTGTATACACCAGACTTAAGCTCCTATTCAAAATCGCCAGGAATTGCAATTGATTTAATCAATCAAAAATTTGCTTATAAGGCTAAAAACTTTAGTGATTTAAAAAATTTACTGAATGATTATTTCTTAGATAGTCTTGAATTTAACTCAAAACATAATGCTGAAAGAACAAAACTAAGAAACAAAGTATTTGAAAATGAAGATTGTTTTGAAAATGTAGTTAATTTTATTAACAAATATTAAGATCCATGCATATCAGGCATTAATGCGCTATTTGCTCGATATTTTTCTTCAAATTCTTTACCTAATTTTTCATGCATTGAATTACCTTCTGGAGTAAATTTTTCTGCAATTTTAATATCCCCCCATCTGCTTTCAGGAAATTTAACATAGTAACTAAAAGTTCTAGCCAAACCTTGTATTTCTTCAGAAGAAATTTCTGGATAATTTAAAAGACTATAAGATGTATTGGATATAGATGTTATTTGGTCTTTATTAAGATATCCCTTTTTAATAGCTAGTTCTCTTAATGGAGTTCCATGATAAGGCGCCCATATATAAGCTCCTGTAGCGTCTATATTTTTAGAAAATTGTAATTTTCTCATAAATTTTATGGTATCAAAAATTAATTCTCTATTTTCATCAGGCATCCCAATTATACAATTAGCACAGGTTACATAATTTTTATCAGATAACATTTCAAACGCTCTTATTTGAATCTCATCAGATACATTTCTTTTTAAATAATTTTTTCTGTATTCTACATTGCCATGCTCAAGTCCTATACTTGTTCTAAGCATATTCATGTCTTCTAAACCTTGAGCTCTGTGCTCTGTGATAGTTTCAGCTCTTGTATTCATCCAAAAAGGTATTTTATAGTCAGAATACATTTCTTTAAACTCATCAAACTCTTTATGTGACATCGCAAGAAAAGTATCTACTACAAAATAAATAAGCTCAGGATCATATTTTTTAACTAAAAAATCTAACTCCTGTCTAATTCTTTTTATTGATTTCTTTCTATGAAAAATTTTGTCTACTTCCTCTTTATAAATTGTATTATTTGAAGGCGAATTACAAAATGTACAAGTGTAAGGACAACCTCGTTGTGTTTCAATTCCCACTGCTCTATATATTTTCCCATTCATAGGTCTGTATAAACTACCAGGGTCAAATAAATCCCAATCAGGTATGGGAACATCGTTAATATTTACAGCTGCACGCATCTTATTCTTATAAATTTGACCATTTCCTTTTATATAAAAATTTAAAGTATCATCAATTCGTTGACCAGAAATTAGTCTATTACAAATATCTACAATTGCTCCTTCACCTTCACCCCTGCAAACATAATCTATATTTTCATCTTTTATACAAATGTCTGCGGCATATGTTGGAAAAACTCCCCCAAACAAAGTTTTGTAATTTTTATCTTTTTTTGGAACAGAATTTAATAATTGAAGCGCTAATAGATAAGTACTTTCTAACGATGAACAAATTATTAAATCTGGCTTGAATGTTTGAACTTTTTTTACAAAATCATCCTTAATACCAAGTTTTGCTTTGCCACCTTTTTTATCCCAATCTTCAACGCTGTGAGCACGCGATTGTTTATTACTTACTCGTTCCTCGTGTGTATTTCTTCCCGTATTTATTTTGTCAATATCTTGATAAAAGGTACAATCAAAGAGATCAAGTGATGTAAATCCAGCATTTTTTAAAATTGAAGTAAATATTCCAATTGATTGAGGCATTAATGCCGCCATATGTAAATTAGGATAGAATAGTAATATTCTTAAGTCTTCAGGTTTTCTTTGAGTAAAAGGAGATTTAAGCATGAGTATTATTAAACATGAATATACTATAAATTGAACAATAACTATTTAAAAATTAACTCATAATAATTGAGATAATTCAATTAAATTGAGATTCCTTGATATATCTTTAAAAAATTAATACTAAATAAAATAATATGAAAAAAAATTATCTTGAATTTGGAATTTTTTCTAATGGTAAAAAAAAACAGTATGAATTAAAAAAAGGTCATCTTTATGATTGGTATATGATGCCAAGATATTTCAATGATATTTTTTTATTAGAAAAATATAAAAAAACAAAAAAAATTGATAAGTTATCCAAACTTCTACATCACAAAGAAGATCTAAAATTTAACTTAGTTAACTTTATTCTTCTTAAGATATCCAAACCAAAATCTTTTTATGAATTTGGACAAACTTTATTTGAAAAAATTTTTTTTATTAATTTTTTCTCTAATTTTTTAAAAACTAAGTTTAACTTTAATATCAATTGGTATGGCAATGATATCAGTGAACTATTTAATTTTTTTTGTAATAATTTTTATAAGAATTTAAAAATGCAAACATTTACAAAATTCAATATAAAAAAAATAAATAAAACTGTTTTTTTTTCAAAAGGTGTCACACTTTTATATTTAAGAAACAATAGTTTGTTATTAAGGGATATAATAAATAAATCTAATTGTGGATCTTTTGATATATCTTTAAAAAAAAAAAAGACAAGTGTTTATCTTAATACTGGAAAAAAATTATATTTTCCAAGTTCAAAAGAATTTTTTAAGATATTGAATGATAGTAATAAAGAATTTATTATTAAAAACTTTAAAATATATAAAAAAAATAAAATTTATTTGGAAATTATATATGGTAATGGCAATATAATTAGAGACTTTAAAAAATACCATAAAAAATTAAAAAACAAATTTAAACATAACCCTACTGTACTAAAAATACTAGACTTGAATTCCAAGTTTTTTAACTTAAATCAAATAAATCTTAAAATTTAGATAATTACTTTTTTTATTTACCTGATATAAAAATAAAATATGTCGAAAAGATATAGTGGAAAATCATTTAAAGATTCGAGCGTTAATAAAAAACCTAAGTTAAGTCTAAAAGAAAAAAGGAAACTTAAAAAAGAAAAATCCAAAAAATCTTAAATTTAAGCTTTTTTTTGTCTATGTTTTTTAAAAGTGAAATTTTTAGGTCTGCTATTTCTATTTTTAAATTTTTTCTTTCCTTTAAATCTAAAAACTTTCTTATTAGAGTCTGCTGTTAAATTATCTGTTGGTTTTTTTCCAAAATATTTGGGGTTATTAGTAAAACCAGATGGTTTCGACTTCCCTCCAAAACTAGATTTTCTAGAGTCATCTTTTTTAAAGAACTTTTTCTTTCCTCCGAAACTAGATTTTCTAGAGTCATCTTTTTTAAAGAACTTTTTCTTTCCTCCGAAACTAGATTTTCTAGAGTCATCTTTTTTAAAGAATTCTTTCTTTCCTCCGAAACTAGATTTTCTAGAGTCATCTTTTTTAAAGAATTCTTTCTTTCCTCCGAAACTAGATTTTCTAGAGTCATCTTTTTTAAAGAACTTTTTCTTTCCTCCGAAACTAGATTTTCTAGAGTCATCTTTTTTAAAGAATTCTTTCTTCCTACTATAACTATTTTTTCTTTCTTCTCTAAACTTTCTTTTTTTGTTGTAAGGAACTTTTCCTTTTTTTTTGCCTTTTGAATTTTTTCTTAATCCACCTGGCATAGGTATAAAATTTGGATCAATTAATTTGCTGATAGAATTCCACATTGATCTATCAGCAGGTGTGAGGAAAGTTAAAGCTGAGCCTTCAGATCCTGCTCTAGCAGTTCTTCCAATTCTATGGACATAATCTTCGGGGACCTGAGGTAAATCGTAATTTATTACATGTTGAATTAATGGTATATCCAATCCTCTTGCAGCAACGTCAGTTGCTATTAATATTCTCTTAAGACCTTTTCTAAAAGAAACAATCACTCTATCTCTTTTACTTTGACGAAGATCTCCATGGATTGCATCTACTGAATGGCCTTCTTCCTTAAGCCGTTTAACCATTTTATCAGCACCTCTTTTGGTTTTGACAAAAACTAATATTGATCCTTTTCTTTGTAAAAATTGATCTATTAATTCATTATATTTATTTTCTTTAAATACTTGAATTGTTGATTGTTTAATCTTTGCAATTGGAATTGAAGTTGATCCTGTAGAAATTCTTTCAGGTTTATTTAAATACCTTTCTGAGATTTTCAAAATATTTTGTGGCAAAGTTGCAGAAAACAACAGTGTTTGATGATCTTTTGGTACAAATTTTAAAATCATTTCTATTTGCGGTGTAAAACCCATATCTAACATTCTATCTGTTTCATCTAAGACTAAATATTTTGTTGCTGAAAGATTTAAACTTTTTCTTTTTAAGTGATCATTTATTCTACCTGGCGTACCAACTATTATTCTAGATCTATTACCTAATTGTCTAAGCTGTTTTTGCATTGCCTCCCCACCTATTAATAAAGCTGTTCTAATATTTATTTTATTGCTAATAATACTTTTAATAGCTGCCATTACTTGAGTTGCTAGTTCTCTAGTTGGACACATGACTAATGCAAATGCGTTTTTATCTAATATTAATCTATTTATTAATGGAATACTAAATGCTAATGTCTTCCCTGTACCTGTTTGAGCGGTACCCAAAATATCTTTTCCTTCTAAAGCAGTTGGGATTGCCATTCCTTGAATCGGTGTTGGCTTTGTGAAATTCATTTTTTGTAAAGAATTTTTTAACGATTCTTCAATTTTTAATAATTTAAAGTTTTCCATTTGAATATTTAGATTTTTTAAAATTTAAGGAGGTGTGCTCTTAATCCTTTATTACATCTAATTTATACTGGGATATCTATATGTTTTTCTCATAATCACAAGAAATGAATTCTTTTATTAAGGCTAATTTAAGAGAGAAATAGACAATTTTTTTAAGTTTTCAAATGACTCAATTAATGTATAAGAGCCTCAAATTATGAGTAACAATATTCGAAACATCACTATTATAGCACACGTTGACCACGGTAAAACAACAATGATCGACAATCTAATGAAACAGAGTGGTTCATTTAGAGAGAATGAAGTTGTAGATGAAAGGCTGATGGACTCAGGAGAGTTAGAAAAAGAAAGAGGAATTACTATTTTAGCTAAACCTGCCTCTATTGATTGGCAAGGATCAAGAATTAATATTATAGACACACCTGGTCACAGAGATTTTGCAGCAGAAGTAGAAAGAGTTTTAAGCATGGCAGATGGTGCATTATTACTCATTGATTCTGCAGAAGGTGTAATGCCTCAGACAAAGTTTGTATTAGCTAAAGCTCTTAAACAAGGGTTGAAGCCAATTGTAGTTATAAATAAACTAGATAAAGCTGACCAAAGAGCCAATGAGGTTTTAGATGAAACATTTGATTTGTTTGTAAGTTTAGATGCAAATGAAGAACAATTGGATTTTCCAGTTTTGTATGCAAGTGGTAGATCGGGGTGGGCAAGCAAAGAAGTTGATGGCCCTAGAGAAAATCTTCACCCACTTTTAGATTTAATTATGGAACACGTTAAACCTGCTCAACTTGATAAAACAAAGCCTTTTGCAATGTTGTCTACGTTATTATACGCTGATAGTTTTTTAGGAAGAAGTTTAGTTGGAAGAATATCGCAGGGTACTGCAAAAGCTAACCAGCCTATCAAGGCAATCAACCTTAAAGGAGAAAAAGTTGATGAAGGTAAATTAACTAAAATTTTTAGATACGAAGGAACTAAAAAAGTACCTATTGATATTGGTGAAGCGGGAGATATTGTTGTAATTGCTGGGTTAGAAAAAGCTAACGTTGCTGATACTATTTGTGATCCTGAATTAAATAAACCTATTCCTGCAACACCAATAGACCCACCAACAATGTCCATTACAATAAGTGTTAATAGCTCCCCATTAGCAGGCACTGAAGGCAAGAAACTAACAAGCACTCAGATTAGAGATAGATTGGTTCAAGAAGCTCAAAACAATGTTGGAATAACTTTTTCCCAAAACGCTAATGTAGATTCTTTTATAATTAGTGGTCGTGGAGAATTAATGCTGGAAATTTTACTTACACAAATGAGACGTGAAGGTTTTGAAATGACAGTTAGTCCTCCAAAAGTTTTATACAAAGAAGATGAAAATGGAAATAAATTAGAACCAATCGAGGAGATAACAGTTGATTTAGATGAAGAATTTTCATCCAAAATAATTGACTCAATGAATAGAAGAAAAGGTAAATTGCTTGATCTCAAAGACACTGGAAAAGATAAAAAAAGATTAATTTTTCATGCACCAACAAGAGGTTTGATGGGTTATACAAGTAGGTTCTTAACTTTGACAAAAGGGACTGGTGTTATTAATAGATTGTTCCATGGCTATGGAAAATTTGAAGGTGAAATGGATGGAAGAAAAAATGGTGCTTTAATTTCAATGGCTACCGGCAAAGCTGTTGCTTTTGCAATATTTAACTTACAAGCAAGGGGTGAAATGTTTGTAACTCACAATGACCCTGTTTATGAAGGGATGATCGTTGGATTAGCCCCAAAACCTGGAGATATGATCATTAATGTTATGAAAGGTAAACAGTTAACAAATATGAGAACTCAGGGAACAGATGAAAATGTAGTTCTTACCCCAGTTAGACAGATGTCAATTGCAGAACAACTAAGTATGCTGAACACTGATGAGGCTTTAGAAATCACCCCAAAATCACTTAGATTAAGAAAAGCTATTCTTAATCCTAATGATAGAAAAAAAAATGAGAAGTCTGGGACACCACTTTAATTAAAATTTTTTCCAACGATATACAGGCTTAAAGCAACCGCTGGTCCAATTCCAAAAGCAAACAATAAAGTTCCTATACCTACTGTGCCACCCAGATACCAACCAACTGACATTACTGTAATTTCAAGAGTTGCTCTCACAGCTGCAATTGGTAAATTTGTTTTTTTTTGTAAACCTATCATTAGCCCATCTCTTGGACCTGCTCCTAAATTAGCAACCAAATAAATTCCACCACCTAATCCGACTGTCAGGACAGCAAATGAGGCTAAACATAATTTAGAAATATAATCTTCTGGTGTTGGAACAAACTTAATACAGACATCTATCATCAAACCAATTATTAGAGCATTTAAGATTGTACCAATTCCAGGCTTTTGATTTAATGGTATCCAAAGAATTAAAACTACTACACTTATAAGTATAGTTATAATTCCAACAGAAAAACCAAAATTCAAAAAAATACCTTGTGCAAGAACACTCCATGGTGAAGCTCCTGCTGCTGATACTATTAATAATCCTTCTCCTAGACCAAATAACGCCAACCCAAAACACAAAAAAAAGAACGTAGAAATTTTTGGTTTTAAATTTAAGGGTTTATTTGAACTCCATGAAACCTTAGGAACATTTTTTATAGACAAAAACATAATTTAGTTAATTATACACTTTCACAAAAAAAGAAAGTCTATTATTCTGATTTTGCTATGAAAAAATTTTTTATAAAAATTATTCTTTTTATTTTTATTTCTACTAGTTTAAATGCGCATATTTCTCATTATAAGAATATTAAGAAAATTGAAATGGAGATTTTTCGAAATAATGAATTAATTGGATATAATTATTATTTTTTTAAAACAAAAAAAGATGCTGTTCAAGTTACAAATCAAATGAAAATCACTGTAAAATTATTAGGAGCAACAGTATTTGATGTTGAGGGCTATGGAGAAGAAAAATATATTAATGACAAATTAATTTCTTTTAACTCAAAAACAAAACAAAATAAAAAAGATAAGTTCGTGAAACTTGAGTTTAACAAGGATACCAATAAATTTATAATCAAAGGTTCTTCGTTTTCAGGAGAGGCTAATTCAGAAAATGTAATAGGAAATTGGTGGAACCATCAATTACTTCAAGCAAGAAGCCAAATTAGTCCAGTGTCTGGTAGTATAAAAGAACAAGTAGTAACTTTTATAGGAAAAGAAAAGATTGAACTTTATGGAAAAAGCTACAAAGCCGATCACTTCACACTTAAATCTAAGGACTCAACTCTACCTGATGATAAAAAATTAAATTTTGATATTTGGTTTGATAAAAACACAGGTTTAATTCTTAAGGTAAAATATTCAAGAATGGGTGATTGGGAGTATAGATTAAAAAGTTACGAATAAAAATTATTATTTACCCGCTACCACCATACCATTAATTAACATTGTTGGCGCATTCGTTGAGTATTTAAACTCAAGATCATCTGCTAATGTTATATTTTTAAATATGTCTTTATAGTTTCCAGCAATTGTAATTTCACTAACAGGATATTTAAATATTCCGTCCTCAACCATAAACCCATTGGCTCCAACTGAATAATCTCCAGTAACCATATTACTTCCATGTCCAATTGTTTCTGTAATATAAAGAGTTCTTGGATTTAATTTTAAAAGACCTTTGTATGAAATAGACCCTTTTTCAAAAAATAAATTGCTTGTACCACCACTTCTGCCATTTGACTTAAGGTTTAGTTTTTTTCCATTATAAGTATCAACTAAATAATGCTTTAAAACACCTTGATCTACTAATTTTAATTCATCATTTTTTACTCCTTCAGCATCAAAATATTGTGAACCTAATCCTTTAAGTATATTAGGCTTATCAAAAATATTTATTGAGGGCGAAAATATATCCTCATTAATCTTATTTTTTAAAAATGAAGTGCCTCTAGCTATAGAGGATGAGGATATTGCACTTGCAAAAGTGCTAAGAATACCTTTTGAAATTCTTTTATCAAAAATAATACTAATTTTTTCACTTTCTATTTTTTTTGGATTTAATTTTTGTATTGTTTTTTTTGCAGCTATTTTACCAATTTTATTTGGCTTAAGCATATCATTTAAATGACGAGTGCTAGTAAATTCATAGTCTCTTTCCATATTGTCATTTGAGTCTTTTGCAACAGCAACACAAGAAGCTGAGAAAGAAGAGGATTTATATCCATTCAAAAAACCATCACTATTTGCTAATATAAAATTTGATTTGTTTTCAGAAAAACCACTTTCTGTATTAATAATTTCTTTATTTTCAAATGCTGCATCCTCTATTTCTTTTAAGTACTCAATTTTTTCATTATTTTCGATATGGTCATCATCATATAAGTTTAAATCATTAATTTTTTTTGCTAGGAGATCCTTATCTGGCAGAGAATTAAATTCATCCTCAGGTGTAATTTTTGTTGTTTCAATACATCTCTCAACTAAAGTTTTGATGTTATCCTTGTTTATATTTGATGATGAAATGCTAGATTTCTTTTTACCAATATAAGTTGTTAAAGCTAACCCTAAACTATCTGATCTATCAGACTCGTCTAATTTTTTATTTCTAAAATTTACTGTTTCAGAAATAGAATGCATTACTTCTGCGGTAACGTCTGTTGCACCTAGTTTTTTTGATAAATCTATACAAAAAGATGCTGTTTTTTTTAGATAATCTTGATCCTTAACCATATGATTTATAATTGGGTTCCACCTACAGTCATTTTGTTAATCAAAATTGAGGGTTGAGCCACACCAACTGGAACACCTTGACCTGCTTTTCCACATGTTCCAATACCAGGATCAAGCATCATATTATTTCCAACTAATGAAACTTCTTTTAAAATTGATGGGCCATCACCAATCAATGTTGCTCCTTTAATTGGAGAGCCTATTTTTCCATTTATAATTTCATAAGCTTCGGTACAATTAAATACAAATTTTCCTGAAGTAATATCAACTTGGCCACCACCAAAACTAACAGCAAATATTCCCTTATCTACTGATTTAATCATTTCTTCCTGAGAATATTTTCCGTTTAGCATCATTGTGTTTCTCATTCTTGGAAGCACTACATGTTTATAACTTTCTCTTCTTCCACTTCCTGTAGATCTAGTATTCATAAGTCTTGCATTCAAACGGTCTTGCATAAAATTTTTTAATATACCATTTTCAATTAAAACTGTTTTTTCTGTTGGTGTTCCCTCATCATCTATTATCAAACTTCCTCTTCTATTATGCAGAGTTCCATCATCAACGATTGTAACTCCTTCGCTTGCAACTCTTTGACCCATTAAATCATGAAATGCTGATGTTTTTTTTCTATTAAAGTCTCCCTCCAAACCATGTCCTATTGCTTCATGAATAAGTATCGCCGGCCAACCTGGCCCTAATACGACTTTCATCTCACCAGCAGGAGCTGGTTTACAATTTAAATTTACAGAAGCGATTCTAAAAGCTTCATCACATACTTTTTTCCAATTATCATCTTTGAGATATTCATCATAAGACTGTCTGCCACCAATTCCGTATACACCTGTTTCTTTTTTTCCATCTTTTTCAAGCATTACAGAAACATTAAAACGGATTAAGGGTCTTACATCTGTTAGTACTTCACCGCCTGACCTAATGATTTCAATAGATTTATGCTCTCCAGAAAAACTTGCGGTGACCTGTTGAACAATTCCACCTTTTGCTCTGGTATAATCATTAACCTCTTTTAAGAGTTCCAGTTTAGATTTAAGTGACTTTTCATTAATTGGATTAATATCATCATAAAACTTTTCATTGGTCTTTGGAATTTCGTTATTATAAATACCTTTTTTTGATTTTAAAGTTGAGCTCAAGCTATTTGAAGATTGCATAAGAGAATTTTTTGAAATTTCATTTGAATGTGAGTATGCAACTACCTCGCCTGTTACAGCTCTAAAACCATAACCTAAATCTGAGTTATAGCTAGAATTTTTAATTTTATTATCATCAAGAATAATCGACTCACTTTTAGAGTTTTCTAAATAAAGCTCACCATCATCACACCTGTTTAAGGTTTCAGAAACAATACTTTCAGCATCTTTTCTGCTTAAATCTGTCTTAGAAAAAAAATCATTCATAGAAATAAGTTACTATTTATAAGGATTTTATCAATTGTTGAAATTAGCACATGTACAAACTAATTGATTTTTAATAATTTTACAAAAAATAATTTATGAAAGTTTATTACAATGAATCCTGTAAAATTTGTAGGGCTGAGATAAATCTCTATAAAAAACAGAATATCAAAGAAATTGAGTGGGTGGATATTACTAATAATATAATTGCAGAAAAAAACACTTTAAAAGACAATAAAACTCTTTTGAGAAGACTGCATGTAGAGGAAGATGGTCAGGTATTTGAGGGAGCAAAAGCTTTTTTACTTGTTTGGAAAAAAATTCCTAAATACAAATTTCTTTATACATTTTTTAAAATTCCAATAATTTTTCAAATATTTTCATTTTTTTATGAAATAATAGCTTTTTTTTTGTATCAAAAAAATAAAAAACAAATCCGTAAAAATTAATTTAAGATTAATATTAACAAATGGCTTGTAAAAGACATAAAAACAACAAAAAAAATAAATACTGTACAGTACATAAGGGTAACAATTAAATTTCTAAACCTTCTTAATCTTACAAAATTTTTATCATCTAAATCAGATATATCTCTTTTACCAATAACAGGATAATCATAAGAATATCTCCACACTGATTTTTGTAACCTATCATCTGTATTATTATAATATTCTATCCATGCTACGATATATCTAAAAATTAAATATAGTATTATCAATGTAAGTGTACTTGAGAACATTTTTAATATGAATTATATTAATTAAATGAAAGTTTTAATATTAATATTTTTTTTATTTTTTACTTCTTCAAACTCTGAAAATATTGACCAAAAAAATAAATTAAATAGGCTTTTTGATCAATTAGAAAAGATTAATAACTCTAAAACTGCAGCATTATTAGAAAAAAAAATATGGAACCTTTGGCATGAACATCCAATAGATGATGGGTTAACTGAAAAACTTGAATTTGGAACAGAACTTATGGAATATGGACAATATGATTATGCACTAAAGGTTTTTAATAATATTCTAAAAACTGACCCTGACTGGTCAGAAGCTTGGAATAAAAGAGCAACTTTGTTTTTTTTAATGAAACAATACACAAGATCATTAGATGATATTAATGTAGTTTTAAATATTGAGTCTAGACATTTTGGGGCATTGTCTGGACAAGCAAGAATTTTTATTAAACTTCAAGAATATGAAAAAGCCATCTTGAGTCTAAAAAAAGCTTTGAAGATATATCCTTCATTTAAAAGTGGTGAACTGATACCTGTAATTCAAAAATTAATTAAGGAAAAGAGCGTTTAACTAATCTTTTTTGCTCTTTTACTTGCAATTAATTGCGTCAGTGAGTCAACCATTAAGTCTGATGCCTTAAATATTTCATTAGATTTAAATTCATATGAAGAATTTTTCTCTAAATTTGATTTATCCTCAATTACTATTCCTTCATCTGGAGAATTATTTTTTATATAAATTAAAAGCAGCCACTCCTCGTCTGCTGCCTCGTCCCACTTAATAAATATCTCTCCAGTTTCAAATCTTCTATCAATACATCTAAAAATAGACATATGCCTAGTTACATGTCGTTTGTTAAGTTGAAAAACTAAGCTACTTGCACTTCTATAAAAACTTTCTAAAGAAAGCTCAATTTTTTGTCTTGCGATTGTATAGTCTTTTTCTTTTTGTAATAATGTTTCTCTATCTTCATCACCTTGGATTTTGACACCTAAGGCCTCGACTCTCTCTCTTATTTTTTGATCTCTTATGATTCTATATTTATCCTTAAGTTTTTCAATTCTTTCTTGAAGTCCAGCATAGTCATCTCTTTTTTCTCTTAATGAAATTCTTTCAAGTTTCTCCAGTTCTTTAACTTCTCTTATTCTAAATTTTTCAATTTGTTTATTTAATTGTAATTGTTTTAAAAATTGTTTTTGCCTTTCCGCTTGCTCAATCCGAAGTAGAGCTTGTTCTTTTCTCAAAAATAACTTTATATCTTTTGTTCTTTCTTTTTCTAATCTGATTTCTGCTTTTAAAGCTTTTTCTTTAAGCTTGGTTTGAAGTTCTTCTTCTTGCAATTTTTGTTTTTGAAATAATATTTTTTCTTTTTGTTTTTTTTCAATTTCATCTAATTTTCTTTTTCGTTTATCTTCTGCTTTCAATATCTTATAATCCAAAATCGTATTCGCAATCATATCAAAAAATCCTTGAATATATTTTTCTAAACTAAAATTGATTTTTAAATTGAATTTGGGTTTTAATAAATGTTGTAGATCAATTATTTTTGATATTAGACTTTCTTTATTTTTTGTTGTTACTTTTTTAACTAAAGATATTTTAGCTGTTCTCTTTTTAATTGGTCTCTTTTTAATTAGATTTCTTTTAATTGGTCTCTTTTTAATTAGATTTCTTTTAATTGGTCTCTTTTTAATTAGATTTCTTTTAATTGGTCTCTTTTTAATTGATTTTTTTTTAACCCGTTTCTTCTTAAAGGATTTTTTTGTTAATGATTTTTTTTTTATTTTTTTCATACTTTAAGAACTTATGATTTATCAATTTATTGTTGATAAATATAGTCTCTTGTAGTTGGTGTAGATGAATAATTTTTTGTTAATTGAAACTGATACACAACCTGATCTCCCCATTTAAAAGCAATTTCACAGCCTGTTAAGTAAAATTCCCACATTCTAAAAAATCTTTCATCAAACATTTCAATTATTTTTTCTTTATTTTTTATACAATTTTCTTTCCAGTGCTTCAAAGTGTGTGAATAATGAAGTTTTAATACCTCAACATCTGATACTATTAAGCCTGCTTTTTCAATAGGTGTAGTTACTTCACTTAAACTAGGTGTATATCCTCCTGGAAAAATGTACTTTGTTATCCATGGATGTGGATCTCTAGGTGGGTTAACTGAGCCTATTGTGTGGATTAATGAAACGCCATCACTATTAAGTAATGACTCGATTTTTTTGAAAAATTTCTTATAAAATTTTCGACCTACATGCTCAAACATACCAACGCTTACTATTCTATCAAATTTTTCATTTAACTCACGATAATCCTCAAGCTTGAATGTGACTTGATTTTCTAAATTAAGTTCTTTAGCTTTATTTACACAATAATCGAATTGGTTTTTAGATAATGTTATTCCTGTTACTTCACAGTTTGCACTTCTAGCAATATCGATAGCTAGAGATCCCCATCCACACCCAATATCAAGAACTTTTTGATTTGGTTGTATATTTAATTTCTTTATTATATGTTGAATTTTATTATTTTGTGCATTTTCTAATGTATCATTTTCAGTTTTAAAATATCCACATGAATATTGTCTTTTAGGATCTAAAAATAAATCATATAATTCATCAGAGAGATCATAGTGATGAGCAACGTTCATTTTAGACTTTTTAATAAAATTAAAATTCGTCAAATACCTGTACGATCCAGCAAGTTTATTCATAATTTGACTAAAAAAATTTAATTCATTTCTTCCAATATTCATAAGAGCAAGATCTAAAAAATCTGTCAGATTTCCATTTTCAATTATTATATCACCATCAGAATAAGCTTCACCAAAATATAAATCTGGTCGTAAAATCAATTTATAATGAAGATTTTTATTTAGTATCTTAAGTGTAACTGGATTTTTTTTTTCTGGTGTACCTATAATATACTTCTTTGAATATGCATCTACCAAAATAAAACCATCCTTTTTAAACAGTTTATTTAAAAAACTTGCAAGGTACATTTAAGCTGCCTTTAAAGGCCCTAACTTAAAATTAAGTTTATTAAGGTCTTCTATTAATTGTTTTTTATTCTTTTCATCTAAAAGACTGATAGGGGGTAAAACATTTTTATATATTTCATTTTCATCAGACATAAAAGAATGTAGTCCAGATATTAAATTGAATTTTTCAAAAGTGCTCCTAACATTGCATAACATTTCATTGGCAGTTTGTTCCCTATTTTCAATAAAATCGTCATACACTTTTCTGGATAAATGAGATGTTACATTACATGTTGCGGTAATAATACCTGAACAACCAAGCTCCAAACCTTTTAAAAGTTTGGACTCTGAGCCTGGCAATACAGAAAAATTATTAATTTTTAAATGTTCATAGAGGTTGTAGGAACTATCTTTGACGCCAACAATTTGCTCTGGGTATTTTTTTACAAGCTCTTTGACACACTCTACACTAAACTTATAGCCACATAATTTTTCAAAATTATATAAAACAATTTTACTATTAGGCACTGCTTGAATTACTCTTGAGTAAAATTCAATCACTTCTTTATCACCATATTTATAATATGCAGGGGGCATTATTAAAAAATCATTAAATTTTAAAGATGTTGCTACCTTCATTAGATTAATAGTTTCGCTCAAAGAATTAAGCCCAGTCCCTATTAAAAATTTTTCCCTATAACGGCTTTTAGATAGCTCATTTAATAAACCAATTTTTTCACCCACAGAAATCAACTGAGATTGTCCTGTGCTTCCAAAAATTGCCACTCCATGACAGCCTTGATCAATTATTTTTTCTGCATGACCAATAGTTTTTTCAATATTTAAGCTCAAGTCCTTATTAAATAGGGTCATTGATGCCGCATAAATGCCTTTTATTTTACTCATTGTCAAAACTTATATAAAATTAAGATTTAGTAAAGATGATAAAAAAATGAAAATTTTAGCTGTACAAAATAGAATGGGAATCGGCGATATGGTAATTTTTTTACCATTTATAGAGGCTATTTCAAAAAATTTTAATGTTCCTGTCAGCATTCTAGTAAAGGAAAATTCAAAAGCAATACAGTTTCTTAAAGATAATAAAACTATAAATGAAATTATCATTCTTGATCGAGGGAACAAAATTAGTAAAGGGCGCCATGATGGAATTATTGGCTCTTACAAACTTGTAAAAGATTTAAAAAAATATAATTTTGATAAGATCTTTATATTTAACTCATCTTTTAGATTTAACTTAATCGCAAGAGCTGCTGGAATTAAAGATATTCATCAATATCCATTATTTCAAAAAAAAAATCAGCATATAATTGATGCTGCCAAAAATTTTATAAAAAAAGAATTAAATATAAGAACAGAAAGTGAGCCTAAAATATTACTAAACAACAAATTAATAGAAAATGCTAAATTAGAATATAAAATTAATAACAATGAAATAAATATTTTATTGGGCATAGGTGGCTCTGGATCTACTAAAAGAATTCCTGCTAAAACTTTTATAGATTTTATGAATTTAGTTACAGAAAGATATAAATGTAAGTTTTTTTTAGCTACTGGAAAAGACATTGAAGAACAAAAAATTTTACATGAAATACTTGAAACTAATTTAAAAGAAAAATGCCATGTGTTGGATAATTTAAGTATAAGTGAAATACTACCTATAATTAAAAACTGTAATATTTCTATCTGCAATGATTCAAGTTTTGGACATCTCTCTTCTGGTCTAGGTATTAAGACAGTCGTTTTAATGGCAGATACACCTTTGCTGTATGGAAGTTATAACCCTAAAATGTACCCAATTATTCCTGATGGTGAAATTACTGTAGAACATGATACTCTTGGTAAAGATAGAATTAATCCAAATAAAATATTTGAACAATTTAAAAAAATTGTTGATTAGGAAATATTTTTTAAAACAACTTCTTTAGCTTCATTCACAATTGTTGATAGTCTAGCAGTTTCTGGTGAAATGTCAGGATGAATTTTTTTTTGAATATTTATGTATGCTTTATTAACTTCATCTTTTGTTACTTTTTTATTTATATCGAGATTTAAAATTTTATAAGATTCCTCTAAAGATAAACTTGAAGAATTTTTTATATTTTGACTCTTGTTAAAAGAAAACCTTCCTGAATTTCTTAATGTTTGAATAAGTCTAAATAAAGCTATTAACTGAAAAACGGAAAATCCTTTTAACTTAACTATAGCAAGACTTAATAATGTCAAAGGTAAGCTAAGTAAAAATTTTCCACCAAAAGCAAATAAAACTGCTAGACCTATTGATCCAAAAAAAATTAATTTTCTCAGGTTTTTTGATATTTTTTTGGAAGACGTATTTACTATTAATTTCAATAGAAAATAACTAATTCCTAAAATAATTAGTGTATAAATGATTATATTCATATATTTATTTTTTTCATGAAAATACCACAACTAAAAAAAAAACCAGAAATAAAAACTTGCCATAATTCTACATGGGAGGATAATTATAGCTGGATACATCAAAAAGATATTTTAGACGTTCTTAAAGATAGTGAAAAACTAAACCCAGAAGTCAAAAAATATCTTGAGGATGAAAATTCTTATACAGATCACAATTTACTAGATACTAAAAATATTCAAAAAAAACTGTTTGATGAGATTAAAGGAAGGATAAAATTAGACGATGAGTCGTTACCTTTTAGAGATTTTAATTATGAGTATTGGACTAAAACAACTGCTGAAGGAAACTATTCAATTAAACTAAGAAAAAAAATTGGGAGTGATAGTGTTGAAGAAATCTGGAATGGTGACGAAGAAAAACAAAAACTCAATGTGGAGTATTTTGGTGTTGGGGATATAGAGGTCAGTTTTAACGATAAGTATCTTGGGTATTCATTAGATACGAAAGGTTCTGAGTATTACACAATTCATATTAGGGATATCAATACCAAAGAATTAGTAACTGAAATTATAGAAGAAACATCAGGAGGTATAACTTTTAGTTTAGATGACAAATTTATATTCTATTCAAAATTAGATGAAAATCACAGACCTAGAAAAATTTATAGACACAAATTAGGAACAAAAACTAAAGATGATCAATTAATTTTTGAAGAAAAAAGTGAAGCTTTTACTGTTAGTATTGGATTAAGTTCAGATGAAAAATATTTTTTCATTACAACATCAGATCATAATACCTCTGAACAATATTATTTTAGTGTTAATGAAAAAGAACCAAGGCCTAAATTAATAAAAAAAAGAAAGAGAGGAGAGCTCTATTCAGTTAATTCTTGGAATGGAAAATTTTATAACCATACTAATGAAAATGCTGAGGATTTTAAAATAGATGTAACAGAAAATTTAGAAAATCCAAATTGGAAAATATTTATTGCTTCTAAAGAGGAGGTTTTAATAGGTGGGCTGACATTTTTAAAAGATTGGATAATAAGATCTGAAACTTCTAATGCTTTAGACAAACTATTTGTTAAAAATATTAAAACAGGAATAGAGGAAGAATTAATTTTTTCAAATGAAATTGTTTATGTTCCTGGAATATCGTTAGTTCAGAGAAACAAAGATACAAATGAAATTTATTTAGGTTATTCTTCACCAAAAACACAATCAAGGGTTTATTTATATAACTTACTCACTAAAGAAAAAAAGTTGGTTAAAGAACAAGTTATTCCTTCTGGTCATAATTCAGATGACTATATTGTTGAAAGAGTTGAGTGCAAGTCACACGATGGAAGATTGGTTCCACTTACAATCACAAGGCATAAAAATACTAAACTTAACGGATCTGCAAACTTATTGCTTTATGGTTATGGTTCTTATGGAAGCTCAATGAGTCCTAGTTTTTCAGCTGCTAAATTAAGTCTAATCAATAGGGATATTATTTGGGTAACCTCTCATATTAGAGGTGGTATGGAAAAAGGGATGAAGTGGTGGAAAGAAGGTAAACTTCTTAAAAAGAAAAATACGTTTGAAGATTATATTGCTTCGGCAAAGTATTTAATAAAAAATAAATATACTTCAAAAAATAAAATAATAGGAATGGGAGGTTCTGCAGGTGGTCTCCTTATGGGTGTGGTAGCTAATCAAGCACCAGAATTATTCTTAGGTATAATAATGGCTGTTCCTTTTGTTGATTCTTTAACAACTAATTTAGACCATTCATTACCTTTAACTGTTGGTGAGTTTGATGAATTTGGAAATGCAAAAAGCAATAAAGATCACTTCGACTATATCTATTCATATGCACCATATAATAATATTAAAAAAATGGACTACCCTCATATATTCATTACAACAAGTTTAAGTGACAATAGAGTTTTGTTTGATGAGCCTACAAAATTTACTGCGAAACTTAGAGATTATAAAACTGACAATAATTTATTACTTTTAAAAACTGAAATGAATGCAGGCCATGGAGGAAAATCTGGGAGAGATGGTGCAATAGAGGAAATTGCATTAGATTATGCTTTTGCTCTAAAAATTACTAAAAAAATTTAGCTTTTATATATTGAAATTTTAAACTTAGTTCCTAAATATAAAGTGTAAGTCGCCTAATGGGGCTTATTAAATAAACCTTGCTAACAAAGGAGGAAACTATGACAAGTAGGGATCTATCAATATTTAACACTCTAAGACCATTTTCAATAGGGTTTGATGACATGTTCGATCAATTTGAGAATATGTTAGGAAACGGAGGGTTAACCATGCAGTCTAATTACCCACCTTACAACATTAGAAAAACAGGCAAAGATAACTACGCTATTGAAGTTGCTTTGGCTGGTTTCAATAAGAATGATGTTGAAGTTGAGTTTGAAGACAATTTATTAACTGTAAGAACTAAACAGATCAATAAATCAGATGAAAAATCCGATAATGGTGAAATTATTCATAAGGGCATTTCACAAAGACAATTTGCAAGATCATTTACTATTGCAGAAGATGTAAGAATAAGTGGTGCAGAACTTAAAGATGGTCTTTTAACAGTCGCTTGTGAGAGGATTGTACCAGAATATAAAAAGAAAAAAATTATTGAAATTAAATAATTATTAACCTTGCTTGTGGGGAATTATTCCCCGCAGGTATTAGAAGCATCCATTTGATACAAAACCAATCACTATAGAGTTTGAGTCTACCTCAAATCTTCTTTCACAAAGTATTCCATATTTTTTTGAATTATAAATTAGTTCTAAGTTACCTTTTTCATTCTTAAAATCTTCATCAGGTTTTCCTAAATCCATTTGCAAGTTTCTTGCTGTTTTGCCAATATATTTACTTAATTTTAAATTTTCTTTTTCAACAATTGCATCAGTTTTTTGTTTAATAGTTTGGCAACTTGTTAGAAAGATTAGCAAAAAAATTAATTTAATAAATAATGTTTTTTTCACATTTTAAACGTATCATCTTATTCAAATTGCTAACATTAACTTTTAGGTTGTATTAATCGTACAAATTAAACTTAAGGTAGTCTATTTATCTAATATCAAAGAGATTTTACCCTGCGAATCAAATAAGTTCATATTAAATTAACTTAAAGGAGATCAAATGTTAGATAAATACTTTGATTATCGAAAACATAAGACGGATTTCAAAACAGAAGTTATAGCCGGCGTTTCCACTTTTTTAACAATGGCATATATAATGTTTTTAAATCCAGTAATACTTGCAGATGGTGGTTTTGATTTTGGAGGTGTGTTTACAGCTACTGCCTTAGCTGCAGCATTAGCCTGTTTTATTGCCGCATTCTATGCAAAAACATGGCCAGTAGGTTTGGCGCCTGGCATGGGAATAAATGCTTTTATTGCGTATGGAGTGTGTTTAGGGATGGAGTACACACCCGCAGAAGCACTAGGTGCAGTATTAGTTGCAGGTGTTGTGTTCTTAGTAATTTCACTTACACCTCTAAGAGCATGGCTAATTAACTCTATTCCAAAAAGTTTGAAACTAGGCATTGGAGCTGGTATCGGATTATTTTTAGCAATAATCGGATTTCAATTAATGGGACTTACATCAGACAATCCAGTTGTACTTGTGCAGCTTGGTGATTTAAGCAACCCCTTAACTTTATTAGGTGCTGCTGCCTTCATTTCAATGATTGTGATGGAGAAAATGAAAATTAAAGGTAACATTATAATTGGTATAATTGTCTTTAGTGTAATTGCATGGCTTGGCGGTTGGGGTAACTTTAATGGCATTGTTTCATCACCACCACCAATGACACATCTATTTACTTTTGACTTAGGTGCAGCTCTTAGTGCATCTATGGTTACTGTAATTTTCACACTTTTCTTTATTGATTTTTTTGATACTGCAGGAACTTTAACAAGTGTTGCTAACGTATCTGGTAAAATTGGAAGTGATGGAAAAATCAAAGATATAGATAAGGCAATGTTATCAGACAGTGTGTCTACTGTGGCTGGTGCTGTAATGGGAACTTCTACTGTAACAACATATGTTGAGTCTGCTGCTGGTGTAAAAGCTGGTGGAAGAACAGGTATGACGTCACTTGTTGTGGGTATTGGTTTCTTGCTATGTTTATTCTTTAGTCCACTTGCAACGTCACTACCAAAAGAAATAGATGCGGCTGCATTAATTTATATCGCAACTTTATTTGTTCGTAATATAACAGATATAGAGTGGGAAGATGCTGCCGAAGCAGGGCCTGCTGTTCTTGCTATGATAGCAATGCCTTTTACTTACTCTATCTCAAATGGTATAGCGCTTGCATTTATTTCTTATGCAGCTATTAAAATTTTCACTGGAAAATTTGGTAGTACTAACCCAGCTATCTGGGTTATAGCAATATTAAGCTTAATTAGTTTTGCTGTAGCATAGAAAATTAAAAGATTTTATTTAGGGCGGTCTTTGTTTGGATCGCCCTTTTTATTTTTGATGTTTTTTCTTGATATCTTCAATCCGTATTTCTTCGTAAACTTCAAAAGGTTGTACAATCCAAGGATTATCTTTTAGTTTAACAGCGCAGTAATCTGGGTTAAAAGTTGATTTTTGCTTTTTCCATAAAGTTGCTGTTTTAATATTATCAATTTTATCTTTTATAGGTTCATATTTTTTTAACCAATCAACACTTTTATTTAAGGTAATTCCAGTGTCCGAAAGATCATCACACAATAAAATATTACCACCCATATTTTTTGCTATCGAGCTCATTTCTCTAGAAAAAACTATTTCTCCTTGTTCATCTTCAACACCTTTGCCACTGTAAGATTCAACAGCTAAATAGGCACATTTTAATTTAAAAACTCTGCTTAATACGTCTATCATTGGGGCTCCCCCTCTCATTATACCAACCAATAAAGTTGGTTTGTAGCCGCTATCATGGATTTGAACAGCTAGCTTCTCAACAGTATTATTATAATCATCCCAACTAACTATTAATTTTTCACTCATTGTAACCAGATGTCCTTATTGTGGTTTAAAAACAAAAATTAAAAACGCTAAAAATATAAACGCTAAAATAGATGTGATTAATATAGAATTGTTAATTACTTTTCTACCCCTTAAATTAAAGTAATGCCTAGCTATGACAGATATTATTGCAATCGAACATAAAATTAACCAATTATATTTATGATAAACTATGAAGCTATAGTGGCCAGATAGCATAATGAATAGAACTAGAAAAGTAGAATAATTATTATGAATTGATCTCTGTTTAGCTGCTATAGATAAACTGCTATCAATTTTCTTATTTTTTAAACTACTTTTAATTATATTCATTTGATTTGGGATTATTACAGTAAAAACATTTCCAAACATATTAGTTGCTAGTATCAATCCGACACTTAAAAATGCAAATTTAGGAGTAAATATTTTTGTTAAACCAAAAGAAGTTAATAATAATAAAGAGAATGCAATAAGTATAAAAAGTGTATTATTTTTAATTATTGAAGACTTGCATAATAAATCATAGATCATCCAATAAAAAAATAAAGAGAAAATCGAAATTAAAATAGCATAGATTGGTAGTATTTCTAAAACTTTTTTATTAACCATTAAAATTTCGGAATTATAATAATAAATGACAAATAAAAGTAAAATTCCAGTGACAAATGTTAAATAACTTTGCCATTTGAAAATTACTAAACTTTTAAGATAGTTTACTGGAGGAGATTTTTTTAATCTTGTTAATTTATAAAAATATCCAGAGTGCATTAAATAACCCTCTCCATCAATAGTGCTGCTTGAAACACTTTTATTGAGTTTATTGTCTAAATAATTAAATAAAAAACTATTACCAACCCACAGTATAGAAAATAAAACATGTCCCCATCTTAAAACAAGCTCTAACCATTTCATTATGTAAGGTAAAAAATCCATATCTAATATTTAATCTTATCTATTTTTTTACTCCAAAGTTCGAAGGCTTTTAATGCATCATTTCTTAACATTTGTTTTATTGGAATTTGTCTATCTTCATTTTTTTTTGAAATTTCTGAATAAATTAAAGAATCATCAAAATCAATATTTTTTGCATCATCTCTGGTATTTGCATAAAATATATTATCTATATGAGACCAATATATTGCAGCTAAACACATAGGGCATGGCTCACAACTTGTATATAGATCGTATCCTTTAAGATTAAATGTATTTAGCTTTTTGCATGCCTCCCTAATTGCAACTACCTCAGCATGAGCTGTGGGGTCATTAGATAAAGTTACTTTGTTCGAACCTTCAGCAATGATTTCATTATCCTTGGTAATCACACACCCAAATGGCCCACCATCATTATTAGCACTATTGATTGAAAGCTCTATGGCTCTCAGCATAAAATCATTTTTTGTATTCATGTTTATTTTCTAACCATTGTGACTAATCCTACTTTTTAATTCTTTTAAACTCATTAAAATTTTTTCAGGTGTGGCTGGGGCATCAAGTTTTGGAATGGCTTTATATTCTCCGACTGATGCTACTGCGTCTTTAATTGCATAAAATACACTCATGGCCAACATTAAAGGAGGTTCTCCAGTCGTTTTAGATTTATTAACAACATTTTCTTTATTTTTTCCTTGTTTGAATATCTCCACATTAAATATTTTAGGAATATCGCTTGACGCAGGTATTTTATAAGTAGAAGGTGAAATAGTAATAATTTGTCCATTAGGCTTCCAATTTACCTCTTCCATTGTTAACCAACCTTGTCCTTGTACAAAGCCTCCCTCGATTTGGCCCAATTCTAATACTGGATTAATCGCTTTTCCTGTATCCTGCAAAATATCAACTCTTTCTATTATATTTTCTCCAGTAAGGGTATCTATTGTAACTTCTGTAACCGAAGCACCATAACAAAAATACAAAAAAGGCCTCCCAGAAAATGTTTTTTTATTAAAGTGAATTTTTGGTGTTGAATAAAAACCAGTAGAAGATAATGAAATTCTATTTAAGTAGGCTTCTTGAATTATAGAGTCAAATTTAAATGATTTATTATTAAATTTGATTAATCCGTTTTCATAAACTATATTTTTAATATTCTTAATATTATACTTTTTCTTAATAAATTTTTCTAAATTTTCTTTAATTTTTGAAACAGCATTAAGTGCTGCTGCACCATTTAAATCTGTTGTGGAAGATGCAGCACTTGCAGAAGTATTCGGGACTTTAGAGGTATTTGTTGAAGAAATTTTAATTTTTTCATATGATATTCCAAATGCATTGGACACTAATTGAGCTATTTTTGTATTAGTTCCTTGGCCCATTTCAATTCCACCATGGTTTAAATAAACACTTCCATCTGTATAAATATGAACTAGGGCACCTGCTTGATTTAGATGGATTGTGGTAAATGAAATTCCAAATTTAACAGGAGTAATGGCTATTCCTTTTTTTAAATATCTACTATTTAAATTAAATTTTTTTATTTTCGAATATCTTTTTTTGTAATTTGATTTTTTTATTAACTTATTAAAAATTTCTTGGATTACATTGTCTTCAATTTTCATTCCATAATGTGTGATGTTTTTATAATTTTTTTTATAAAAATTATTTTTCCTAACTTCTGCAGGATCTTTTTTTAAGTGTCTTGCAATATTATCTATTATATTTTCAATCGCCATCATACCTTGATTCCCACCAAAGCCTCTAAATGCTGTTGAAGAAACAGTATTAGTTTTACAAAGATAGTTTTGTACTTGCACGTTAGAAAGGTAGTATGCGTTATCTATATGTAATAAAGCTCTTTCATTTATAGCTCCAGATAAATCTGCTGACATTCCACACCTTGATGCTAGCTTAATTTTTAAACCTTTTATGACACCAATATCATTAAAACCAACTTCATAATCTGAATAAAAATCATGACGTTTTCCAGTCATTATAATATCATCGTCCCTATCTAATCTAAGTTTTACAGGTTTGTTTGTTTTGCTAGCGAGTAATGCACAAATACTGGAAGTTAAAAAGTTAGTTTCTTTGCCTCCAAAACCTCCTCCTATTCTTCTAACTAAAACAGTTACACTATTACTTTTTTGATTGAGCATTTTTGAAATAATCTGTTGAGTTTCTGAGGGGTGTTGAGTGGAACTATATACTAATAAATCTTTATCTTCTTTAGGAATTACAAATGCAACTTGTCCTTCTAAATAGAAATGTTCCTGACTGCCTGTTGTAAAATTACCTTTTAAGCAATTTTTAGATTTAAGGATGGCATTTGTCGGGTTACCTCTTTGTATTTTTTTTCCTTTAAGAACAAAATTTTTTTTTTTTAAAGCTTCTTTTATTGTAACTATCGGTTTCAAAGTTTTATAACTAATTTTAGCTTTTAAAGTTGCCTTTCGTGCTAAATCTGTCGATGTTGCAGCAACAGCAAATAAGGGTTGTCCATAAAATTCAACTTTTTTGGTTGGAAATATTGGGTCACCATCAAAAACTGGACCAACATCATTTCTCCCTGGAATATCATTATTTGTAATCACAGTAATTACACCTTCACTTTTCCATACTTCACTTAAATCAATCTTTTTTATTAAAGCATGAGCCTGTTTACTCCACCCAACTGCTCCATGTAGAGTTCCGTTAGGTTCATTTATATCATCTGTATAATCTGCAAGTCCACTTACATGTTTTCTTGCACTATCATGAATTCTTTTTTCGTTAATATATAAAATTTTTTTCATTTAATAACTAAGTCTAATTAATTTATTATTTTTAATTTCTGCAAAACATTTCGTTAGTAAATTTTTAGCTATTTCTATACGATAATTTTTGCTTGCTCTCATATCATCAATTGGTTGAAAATCTTTTTCTAAACTTTTTTGAGCTTTTACAATTATGTCTTCTGAAAAATTAGAATTTAAAAGCATTTTTTCACAATAAAATGCTCTTTTGGGTGTAGCAGCCATCCCTCCATATGCAATTTTAATATTTTTAATCTTTTTATTCACAATTGTTAAATTAAAAGAAGCACAAACAGAGGAAATATCATCATCAATTCTTTTTGAGATTTTATAAGCCTTAAAGATATTCTTCTTGAAAACTGGAATTCTAATTGATCTTATAAATTGTCCTTTTTTTAACATTGTTTTTCGATAACCAATAAAAAACTCTTTTAGTGGTATTACCGTTTTTTTTTTAAAATCCTCTATGGTAATGCTTGCATCTAACGATAATAAAAGTGGTAAAGAATCTCCTATTGGTGATGCAGTTGCAATATTACCAGCTAATGTAGCAACATTTCTGATTTGGACAGAGCCATATCTTTTAAGTATTCTATTAAAATCTGGATAATATTTTTTTATGATAAACTCAAATTTTATTAAGGGTGTTGTTCCACCTACTTCGATATATTTATCATTTTCTTTTATATAATTGAGTTCATCAATTGAATTTAAATAAATCATATTTTTAATATCTTTTTTTTGTTTAGTAACAATTAAAGACATATCAGTGCCTCCACTTATAAATTCAGCGTTTTCATTTTTTTTAATAATCTTTTTTAGTTCATCAATAGTTCTGGGCGCAAAATATTTTTTAGATTCATTATTTATACAGATATTTTTTGGCCGTATCTTTTTTAGAAGACTAATAGTTTTTTTTTCATTTTTTTTAAATTGATCTGCTTTGTTTTTATCTAAACTTTTGGCAGCATCAATTATTGGCCTATAACCTGTGCAACGGCATAAATTTCCTGAGATTGACTCCTCTATAGTTTTTTTGTCATATGAAGTTTTATTTTTATACATTGCAAATAAAGACATTATGAATCCGGGTGTGCAAAAACCACACTGAGAGCCATGAAAATTAACCATCGCACTTTGTACTGGATGCAAAGAGCCGTCTTTTTTAATCAAGTCTTCAACTATTAACAACTGTTTACCCTCTAAACTTGTTGTGAATGCAATACATGAATTAATAGCATTATAGATTATTTTATCTTTTTTTAATTCCCCTACTACAACAGTGCAAGCTCCACAACCACCTTCAGCACAACCTTCTTTGGTACCTGTCTTCTTTAATCTCAGTCGAATGAGATTTAGAATAGTTTCATTTGGATCAGGATTTTTTATTTCTTTTATTTTGTCCTCAAAGACAAATTTTATGCTATTAGAGAGCATCTAACTACCTCTGTAGGTAGAATAACTCCATGGTGAGACTAATAATGGAACATGGTAATGCTCCTGACTATTTGATATTCCAAACTTTATAATAACATCATCTAAAAAAGGTATCTTTGAAACGCTAGCAATCCCCTTAAAATAATCTCCAACAAAAAAAACAAGTTCATATTTGCCCTCTTTAAAATCTATTCCTTCTAATAAAGCATGATCAGATCTTCCATCATCATTAAGTGTGATGCTGTTAATTTTATCTTTTTGCTTATTATTTTTGTACTGATAGAGATCTACCTTGATCCCCTTGCCTGGTTTTCCAGAATAAACATCTAAGACATGAGTTGTTAATTTTGTCATAAAGTTATTATAATATACAATAATGAAATAATTTAATATGAAAACAATAAATTCAATAAACCAAATAAATGAGCTTACAAAGAATGATTTTATTGACATTTTTGGAAACGTTTTTGAAAAAACATATTGGATAGCTGATAAGGCTTTTAATTCAAAGCCTTATAAAAGTTTTGAAGAACTTCATTTTATATTGATACAAGTTTATGAAAATAGCTCTAAGGAAGAGTGCTTAAAAATTTTCAATGAACATCCTGAATTAGCTGTAGAAAAAAAACTAACTGAAGATTCTCAAAAAGAACAAAATAGTGTAAATTTAAATCAATGTAACGATGAAGAATTAAACGAATTTAAAAATTTAAATATTGAATATAGAAAAAAGTTTGGTTTTCCTTTTATTATTGCTGTTAAAGGAAAAAATAAAAATGAAATCTTAAATAGTTTTAAAAAAAGAATTAAAAATGAAATTGGTACAGAGTTTAATGAGGCTAAAGGACAAGTAAAAAAAATTGCTTCTTTTCGGCTTAATGAAATAATTAATTAGTGCTTTTAAAAACATAAGTTGCTACTGCGTTAATCTCTTCATCTGATAATTGACCTTGATAAGCTGGCATAACACCTATTCCGTTTGTAACTGCCAAAAGTACTCTTGAAATATCTGGTCTTATCTCATTTAAATTTGGACCGATATTTCCATTAGAATTTGCATCTTTAAGAGTGTGGCAAGCAGCACAATTGCCGTCCTCTAAAAAAATTTGCTTTCCTTTATTAAATAAATCATCTGCATTTATATTTTTAGATAAAAAAATATTAAATATAAAAATATAATAAATTATTAAAATTATCTTTTTTTTCATTACATAATGTAGAATATATCATAAGTTGATTAAAATATATTAGTAAATGAAAAACTCTTCTTCCAAAACAATTTTAGAAAAAGCTTATCAGTGGATAAAGGATAACCAAGAAGTAGTAGTGATTACCGTTGTTAAAACCTGGGGATCATCTCCTCAACCTATTGGTAGTAAAATGATAGTAAATGAAAACAGAGATTTTATAGGATCGGTTTCTGGTGGCTGTATAGAGTCATTTATTATTGAAGAGTCCCTAGAAATTATAAAAAAAAATCAATCATTTAAGGTAATAAATTTTAAAGTTTCGAATGAAAAAGCGTGGAATGTGGGGCTTTCTTGTGGTGGTGAAATAACCATTTATTTAGAAAAAATTAATTTAAAAAAAAACATTTTGAAGAAGATAATTCAAAATAAAAAAAATAAATTAGAATTTGCTTTATTAACAAATCTATCAACAGGAGAGAATGAAATTTTTGAAGAGAATAAAGCCCTAAAAAAAAGTTTTGAAAAATTTACAAATAAGATAAATTCTTTATTTAAATCCAAAAATAATGGAATTATAAAAAATACAAACATATTTGTAGAATATTACAATAACCCTTTAAAAATTATTATTGTAGGTGCTGTTCATATAGCTCAATACTTAATTGATTTTGCAAATAAATTAGATTTTGAAATTTATATAATTGATCCAAGAAGTTATTTTGCAACTAAAAAAAGGTTCCCTAATGCAAGAATAATCAAAGAATGGCCCAATCAAGCATTTAAAAAAATACAAACAAATTCTAATTGTGCTTTAGTTGGACTTACACATGACCCAAAAATTGATGATATAGCCATAAAATATGCCTTAAAAAATAAATTTTTTTATATTGGAGCCTTAGGTAGTAAAGAAACTCATAAAAAAAGGTGTAATAGATTAAAAAAAGCAGGTTTTACTCCACTGCAAATTAAATCAATTCATGGGCCAATAGGGATAAGATTGGGCGGCAAATCCGCTTCAGAAATAGCGTTATCTATAATTGCTCAATTGGTGAAT
>JACWDR010000029.1 GCA_014653975.1 Pelagibacterales bacterium SAG-MED20 | reverse complement strand
GCTATAATAGATATTGGATCAAACTCTATAAGAATGCTAATTTATGAAGATTTTAGTTCTTCTCGTGTGCCTTTTTTCAATGAAAAAGCAGTTTGTGAACTTGGAAAAAATTTAGATAAATCCAAAAAGCTTCACAAATCTGGTGTTGAATATGCTCTAAAAGTTTTAAAAAGATTCTCTGAAATTTTAAATGTTTCAAAAATCACAAATCTAAAAATCATTGCAACAGCAGTTCTAAGAGAAGCAACAGATACAAAACCATTTATTAATGAAGTTGAAAAAGTTTTTAAAACTAAGGTTAATATATTGTCAGGTGAAGAAGAAGCTGAATACTCAGCTGAGGGAGTTAAAATAGGCTTTGAAAATGTTGATGGATTAGTCGCTGATCTTGGAGGAGGTAGTTTAGAATTAGCTCGTGTTGAAAACAATATAGTAACTAATAAAACCTCATTACCTTTTGGTGTTTTGAGATTATATAATAATCCTATAGTTAAAAAAAGAAATTTAGCTAAATATATCAAAAAATTATTAAGAGAAGAAAAATGGCTTTCAAAAAAGAAGTTTAATAATTTATATTTAGTTGGGGGTACTTGGCGATCATTATTTAAATTACATCTTTTTCAAAACAATCATCCGGTACATATAATTCATCAATATAGTATTGATAATAACGTTTTATCTAAGTTTGTTGAAAAAATTTCATCTTTTAATAAATCTAAACTAAAAACAGTTGAATATATTTCAAAATCTAGAACACCATATTTACCTTATAGTTGCATTATACTTGATGAAATTATGAAAGTTACAAATCCAAAAAATATTATTTGTTCTATAAGTGGTTTGCGTGAAGGTTCTTTATCAATTGACTATTTTAAAGATATAAAAGACTCTGAAATTTTTTACAAAGCGCTTGAGAAGGTTGCACAAAAAAGAGGTGATTTAGGATCGAATTATAAAAAATATTATGATTTTATTCAGCCAGTTTTTGAAGGCAATGAGTATTTTAATAAAAAATTATTATATTTGGCATGTGTATTAAGTCATATGGATTGGGGATTAGGAGCATTTCAAAAAGCTGAATTAGTATTTCAAGAAACGATTAACACCCCATTACTTAGACTGACACACAAAGAAAGAATACAATTAGCTTTGTCATGTTATTGGCGCTACTGCAGTATCAAATATGATCCAAAAATGGAGTATCTAATTTTTTTAAATAATAATGAAATTTTTTCAAGCAAACAAGTGGGAGCAGCATTGAGATTTTCGCAATCATTGACCTCGATATCTACAATATTCTTGGAGGAGTTTAAATTATATAAAAGAGGAAACGCTCTATTTTTGAAAATTCCATCACAACATCAAGAAATAATCTCAAAACAAGTTACTAAAAGATTTAATGCTCTTGCTAGAGAATTATTTTTGGAACCAAGAGTAATTTACTCAAATAATTCACGATAAATTAAATTTAATACTACTTCTAATTGAGTGATATTTTTTTTGTAACATTATTTTAATTTAAATTAAATAATTAGTTAAATTTTCTGTCATATCTTTCTGATTAAATTTTCAAAAAAAATAGGAGATTTAAATGAAAATAAATAATTCTAAGATACATAATTTGTCAATTGATGAATATGATGAAATAAACAATCCACCACCAGAAGCGGTAGATTTTGACAATATACTAAAAAAAGCAATGAGCAGAAGAAGCTTTATGAAAAATAGTGCTATGTTTGGAACATCAGCTTTTGTTATTGGTTCTGGTCTTAACATATTAAGCCCAACAGATGCTGAAGCTGCATTTTCTGGTCTAATAGATTTTAAAACAATCAAAGCAGATACAAAAGATGATATTACAGTACCAGAAGGATATAATTGGGAAATTTTAGCTAAATGGGGTGATCCATTATTTACTAAAGGTAAATGGTTTGATCATTACTCAAGAGGTACTGGTGAAAGTCAAGAACATGCCTTTGGTGATAACAATGATGGTATGGACACTTTTTATACAAAAGATGGTAAAACAATAATTGCAGTTAATAATGAATATGTGAATAGGTCAATTATCTATGATAATAGAGGTTCTAAATTACCAGAAACTGCAGATGATGTTAGAAAAGGTAAAGCTGGTCATGGAGTTAGTATCTTTGAAATATCAAATGCAAATGGTAAATGGGAGATAGTAAGAGACTCAAAATATAACAGAAGAATAACTGCAGATTCAAGAATGGAAATCACTGGTCCAGCTAGAGGTCATGATTTGTTAAAAACAATTTCTGATCCAACGGGAACATTATCCTTAGGAACATGGAACAACTGTGGAAATGGTAAAACTCCATGGGGAACTTATCTAGCTTGTGAAGAAAATTTTAATGGTTATTTTTCTAACACAGATCCTAATGCCGATATACCGCCTGAATTTAAAAGATATGGTATTTCAACAAAGGATTGGGGTTACGCATGGGGTAAATTTGATGATAGATTTAATTGGGATCTTGAACCAAATGAACCTAATAGAGCAGGATATGTTGTTGAAATTGATCCATTAAATCCTTCATCAACACCTAAAAAAAGAACAGCTTTAGGAAGATTTAAACATGAAAATGCTGAGGTAGTCCTTGGTAGAAATAATGAAGTTATTGTTTATCTGGGAGACGATGAAAGAGGTGAATATTTGTATAAATTTGTTTCATCAAGAAAATATAATAAAAATGGTGACAACTCCAAAGTATTAGATGACGGAGATTTATTTGTTGCTAAGTTTAACGATAATGGAAGAGGTAAATGGTTACCTTTGACACCTAAAACAACTGGAATGAAATCTAAAGCTGAAATAGCTATTCATACTAGAATGGCAGCATCAACAGCAGGTGGAACTACGATGGATAGACCTGAATGGGTTGCAGCAAATCCTTTGAAAGCAGAAGCTTATGTTGCTTTAACAAACAACAAAAATAGAGGAAACAAACCAAATGCAGGTGGTGATGATACGTCTGTTAATGGACCTAACCCTAGAGTAAATAACAACTATGGCCAAATAGTTAGATGGACAGCAGATAGAGGTAATCATGCTTCATCTAATTTTAAATGGGATATATTTGCTTTAATTGGAAATCCATCTGTTCATAAAGGAGCAAATGCTGGATCTAAAAACATAAACAAAGATAATATGTTTAATTCTCCAGATGGAATTAAATTTGACTCTAAAGGAGGATTATGGATCCAAACTGATGGAAAATATTCAAACACAGGAGATTTTGCTGGAATGGGCAATAATCAAATGTTGTATGGAGATCCCAAGACAGGAGAAATTAAAAGATTTCTTGTAGGACCTAATGAGGCAGAGGTCACAGGATTAACTTGGAGTAAAGATTATAAAACAATGTTTGTTGGTATTCAACATCCTGGTGAAAAAGGTAATTCTATATGGCCAGATGGACCTGGAACTGCTCCAAGATCTGCAATTGTAGCTATCAGAAAAAATGATGGCTCTAGAATTGGTTAATTAATTTATTACGTTCCCCTCAAAATACGCTCGGTAAAATTTATCGAGCGTATTTTATTTAGATCAAATATATATAAAAGTTAACATATAAATTCATTCAACCTTAACAATTAATAAATAATTTTGTAACTTAGTTTATCTATAAGGATTTTAACAAAATTTAAGATATTAGTCTCATTGTTTTCCTCCTAATAGTTAAATTTTGTTAATTAACTACTTTCTCCCTTCTCTTAAATTAAGAAGGGAGAAGGACGATTTATTTGATATTAATTATTTATAGATGCAGGAGACTTCTCTGCATTTTTCTTAGCAAGCTTTTTTGCTTTTTTTTCAGCAACCTTTTTTTCTAAACCAGCAATTTTAATATTAACTTTTGACAAATTTTTTTCTTTTGCTGTAATTTTATTTTTCAGTCTATCAATTGCTTTTAAAATTTTTGTTTTTTTCTTCTCATTTTTCTTTAATTTTTTTCCCATTTTTTTCCTCCAAATTATTTGATGATTAATTTAATCACATAATTCTTAAATCTAAAAGTTAATTTAATACAACCTGCAGTTTATAAATTTTTAATATTTTTTATTAAATATAAAAACATTGCTATATGAGAACTATTATTGAATTTTTGATTTAATATTAATTTAAATATATCGCTTTGATTAAACAGATGAATTCTTATACCTTTTTCTGGCTTTGAAATTTTAATCAAGTCTTTTGTATAATAACCAGTAATTTTAGTAGTTAATCGCCCAGGCTCAGTATAAAAAGTTATAATTTTACTCAATTTTGATCTTGATTTATATCCAGTTTCTTCACTTAATTCTTTATAAGCTGATTGCAAAGTTGTTTCTTTTTTTTCTACTATGCCAGAAGGAAACTCATAATTAATTTTATTAATCGGAACTCTTTTTTGAGAAACTACAATATATTTGTTTTTAATTTTAGGTATTACTAATGAAAGATTAGAAGTTTTAAGATAATGATAAAACTCTTTTTTCTTAAATTTTTTGTTAATTAAACTTATTCGATTGGTAAGTTTTATATTTTTCAATTTTTCTCTAAAAATAATTTTTTAACAATAAATACAGCAATTAACATTCCTACAAGCTCAGCTAAAATATAATAAGGAGTGTTTAAATAACTAATACCAGTAAAAGACTCTGTAAATGTTCTAGCAATTGCAACAGCTGGATTTGCAAAAGAAGTTGAAGAAGTAAACCAATAACCAGCAGTAATATAAAGACCAACACTAGCTGCAACAGCAATTTTGCCTGACTTCATAGACCCAAAAATTATCACTATAAGTCCTAATGTTGCTATTACCTCAGATGTGAATATGTAAATTCCATCTCTTGATTTAGTAGATAATT
>JACWDR010000028.1 GCA_014653975.1 Pelagibacterales bacterium SAG-MED20 | reverse complement strand
ATCTTGTAATGTTTGCCTGCTCCATCAATTGCTTCTGATAAAGCAAAGCAATTACCATCATTTTCACAGAAAATTTCTCTACTCAGAGCTTCACGTAAATCTTTTTGAAAAGGTTTTTTTTCAATCCACACACAATTAGGTGCATTTTTTACTAGTCCAGTTTGTGGAGAATGAATACCTGGATGACAAACTCCTACGGGTAAAGTTTGGTTAAGTTCTTTTTCTAAATTAGCAACTATTTCTTTAATTGTATTAATTATAGATAGATAGTCTTTCGGACAATTTCTACGACTTCTATGACTTTCTTCTCCATTGTCTTTTAAGACTACACTTTCTATTTTGGTAGCCCCAACATCGAATCCAATCTGCATAACTAATAAGTTGCTCTCCCACCACTTAAATCAAAAATAGCTGCTGTTGAAAAAGAATTTTCTTCTGCAGCCAGCCAGGTTACTAAAGAAGCTAGTTCATCTACTTTTGCAAACCTTTGTCTTGGTATTTTAGAAAGCATATAATTGATATGTTCTTCTGTCATTTGATCAAAAATTCTAGTTTTTGCAGCAGCTGGAGTTACTGCATTAACTGAAATATTTTTATCAGCTAGTTCTTTACCTAAAGATTTTGTAAGTCCAATAACACCTGCTTTAGCAGTACTATATGCACTAGCGTTTGGGTTCCCTTCTTTTCCTGCTATTGATGCAATATTTACAATTCTACCATAATTATTTTTGATCATATGTGGAACTATTGCTTTGCAACAATAAAAAACTGAATTCAAATCTAAGTTCATTACTTTTAACCATTCATCATTTGGGTAATTCCAAACCTGTGTGTTTTTACCTGCCATTCCTGCATTATTAATAAGAATGTCTACATTTTTTTCTTTAATACCTTTTTCGATATTTTTTGTTATGTCATCAAAGTTAGTTACATCTACTATTTGATAGCTACATTTATCTGAAGCAAGCTCTTTCAAAGCTTCATTAATAGCTTTTTGATCAATATCCCATATAACAACTTCGGCACCTGACTCTAAAAATCTTTTTGAAATAGCATAACCAAAACCTTGTGCACCACCAGTAACTATTGCTCTTCTACCTTTTAAATTATAATTATTCATTAGCTGACTTTCTATTTAAAGCTTCATTTTTATATCTTAATTTTGTTTTGTTTTTTCTTAAATAAAGGAAAAAGTAAAGCAATAACTGATAAAACAAAAAAAGTTAATGCTATCGGTCTTGTTAAAAACATAAGCCAATTTCCCTCAAATATAACTAAAGACTGCCTTAAAGTTCCCTCAACCAATTCTCCTAAAATTAATCCAATAATAACTGGCACTACAGAAAAACCATATCTTCTCATAAAAAATCCTATTACTCCAAAAAAGAGCATTATCCAAACATCTATTATAGATTGGCTAAGTGAGTATGTTCCACAAACTGATATAGCAAAAATCATAGGCCACAAAATTTTATTTGGGACTAATGTTATTCTTGCAAAAATTTTAGCTCCAAAAAAACCAAATATGAAAAATAATATATTTGCAATTAGCATTGATCCAAATATTCCATAAAGAAATTCAGGTTGTTCTTTAAATAAATCTGGACCTGGTCTAACACCATGAATTATTAGTCCTGTTAAGATTACTGCTGTAGTTGCGCTACCAGGAATTCCTAACGCAAGAGTTGGAACCATAGCGCCTCCTGTTGCTGCATTATTAGCAGCCTCAGCACCTGCTATTCCTTCAATAGATCCTTTTCCAAATTCTTCAGGTTTTTTTGACCATCTTTTGGCTTCAGAATATCCTATTAATGAGGCAACAGTTCCACCTTCAGCTGGTAAAACACCAATAAAAGATCCTATACCAGATGATCTTAAAATTGTTTTCCAAGTTAATTTATAATCCTTTAAAGATGGCAATCTCACTGCTTTTAAAGCGACTCTTTTAAATACCTTATCTAATAAAGTTGATTGAGTAAGCATTTCACTAATTGCAAATAGGCCAACTACCACAGGGATAAAACCTATCCCAACTGATAATTCATTTATGCCATAAGTAAATCTATCTATAGAAGTCATAAAATCTTTTCCTATTGTTGATATTAAGATTCCAAAAGCTCCCGCTATAAGGTTTTTTATTGGGCTTCCATCTCCAATGGATGCTAACATAGTTAAACCAAATATCGCTAAAGCAAAATATTCTGGTTGACCAAATTCATATGCTAATTTTGCAAGCATTGGTGCAAAAAAGACAAGAACAATAACACTAAAGATACCACCAACAGTACTTGAAACTGTTGCCATTCCTAATGCTCTACCAGCTTCACCTTTTTGTGCTAAAGGATAACCATCTAGACAAGTAGCGGCGGCGGCAGGTGTTCCAGGTGTATTAATCAATATTGCAGTGATTGCTCCACCGTATGTTCCAGCACAGTAAATTGCTGTTAAAAGAACAATTGCTGAAAGAGGATCAAGAGTCATTGTAAAAGGTAAAATTAATGCACCACCAGTTGTAGGTCCTAGGCCTGGCAAAACTCCTAGAATTAATCCAAATAAAGTTCCAAAGAATAAAACTAATAATAGCTTAGAACTAAATAATGGAGCCATCATTAAAGATAAATTTTCCATATCAATTATAATAAATGTTTGTAATTATTCCTGGAGGAAATCTTAAGCCTAAAATTGTTTCAAAAAATATAAATACGATTAATGGAAAAAATAAACTTATTAGAAGTAAATAAAATATTCTTTTCTCTCCCCAATAATGAGAAACAATAATAGATAAACATGAAATTGCTAAAAAAAAGTCTAATATTTTTGAAATAAGTATAAATAATATAAAGCTTAATAATGTTATATAAAATTCCTTCGGTAGTTTTTTTTCTTTTTTCCAAGGTTTTTTAATTGATAAATAATAGATAATAACTGTTAAACTTATTATCAAAACTAATAAGGCTTTAGGAAAGGTTGCCGGCTGTATGCCTCTATTTAAAATTGGAGGAACTATATCAAATGTAAATGTGGTAATAAGTAAAATTATTGAAACAAAAATTATTATAAATGAAACTTTAAATTCTTCTTTAAAAAAAAAGGGCAAACTTTTGTTTGCCCTTTTTTGTTTTTGTACATTGTTCATAAGTTAAATGTACTTTTTTATAATTACTTTATGTAGCCTAAAGCTTTAAGTTGTGCAGTCATCTCTGTAAGCATTTCTTCCATTTGCTTACCCCATTCGTCAGCACCAACTACACTAGTGTCATCAAGACCAATTTCAGTTAAGAAATTTTTGTAATAGTTGTGACTCATTGCTTTCATCATTCCAGCTTCTAATTCTTTAACTCGTTCAGCTGGAGCTCCTTTTTTAGTTACAAAGCCTCTAACAGTGGATAAAGAAACAGGAATTCCTAATTCTTTAGCTGTTGGAGAATCTCCAATTTTAGCCATTCTATTGTTTGCTAAAACAACTGAAACACAAAGTGTTCCATCATTTATTTCAGTTAAAGCTTCACCCAAGTTTAAAACACCTACATCAATATCTCCTTTGATTAGGTTAGTTTTAATCGGAGCCACACCTTTGTAAGCAACAATAGTTGGATCTTTTAATCCACCTTTTTTAGTAAAAGCAATTGCACTTACATCATCAATTCCACCAACATGAGTTGTTCCATATTTAAGTGATTTTGATTTTTGAACACTAATAAATTTTTTAGCGTCTTTAATATCTGCTTTACAGTTAACAACAAATAGCTGAGGATCATCAGTTCCTCTTGCTAAAGGCTGCATATCTGAAATTTTAACCTTAGTTTTACCTAAAGCCATTGACACAGCGTGACCAGTAGTCCATGTTAAAGTATGTTGACCGTCTGCTGGCAAAGACATCATATAATCCATAGATACTGCTCCACCACCACCTTTTTTATTTACTAATTGCATGTCTTGCTTAAGAACTCTTCTTGCTCTTAAAAGCATCATTCTAGTAGTAACATCAGTACCACCACCAAAACCTGCGTGAGTAATTGCCTGTATAGCACTATCAGCTTTTGCAGAAGTAGTTACTAAAGGTAATGCGATCACAAAAAATTCAGCCACAACAAAAACAGCAACTAAAAGTGTTTTAAATGTTTTTTTCATTATTTTCCTCTATTGTTAATTTATATTTAATTATTTAAACATAATCTGTTACAAACTGTAAGAGAAAAATATGCCTCTGAATAAAATTAATATAGCTGTCTTATTGGGAGATCCTTCAGGAATTGGACCCGAATTGGTCTCTAAACTGTTGTCAGATAAAGTTACTAATCAGGCAAATGTAATTGTTATTGGTGAAAAAAATATATTAGACCAAGGCAATAAAATTTCTAAAAATTCTGAAAATTTAATATTTGTAGAAAGTTTTGATCAAATTAATTATCAAGATGGAAATAAATTTTTTCTAGATATCTCGAAGGGGAAAAATCATAAATATAAAACTGCTGAATGCTCCAAAGAATCAGGACAAAGTGTTTTAGAAGCTCTCAATCTCGCTTTGGATCTTGCAAAAGAAAAAAAAATACATGCAATTAATTTTGGTCCTTTTAATAAAACAAGTATGATAATGGGGGGAAATAAACATTCAGATGAACTACATCTAATGGCTGAAAGATTGGATGTAAATGATTATTTTTGTGAATTTAATGTTGTAGATAACTTTTGGACTGCCCGAGTTACTTCTCATATACCTCTTAGCGAAGTGCCCTTGCATATTAAAAAAGAAAAAATTATTAAACCTATTAAATTAATTTATGAAGCCATGAAACTTAATGGTGTTAAGAGCCCTAGGGTTGCTGTTCAGGCACTAAATCCACATGCAGAATTTGGAACAGAAGAAAAAGATGAAATTATACCTGCTATTAATGAGGCTAAAAAAATGGGAATTGATGCTGATGGTCCTTTACCTTGTGACACTTCTTTTATTACTGCTTTTAAAAATAAAAACCATGATTGTATTGTTGGCATGTATCATGACGCTCTGCAGTCTGGGTTGAAAGCATTTGGATTTGATAGAGGTGTAACTGTTCAAGGTGGTCTACCAATTCCCATAACAACCCCTGCTCATGGTACAGCTTTTGATATTGCTGGTAAAAATAAAGCAAATTTAGAACCTACTTTAAATTCTTTTAAAATTGCATTAACAATGGCAGAAAATAAGTTAAATGAGTAAAATCAAAAAAATTAAAACTACTGTTTTTCAGTGGACTGGTAAAACAGTTCCTCCAAAAAGTAATTTTTGCACAAATGCTTCTGATGTGCTTTATGAAAAATCTGATGCTATGGGATCTTTTAGATTTCATGAATGGTTAGTGTGTGAAGTTGAAACAGATGATGGGATAATTGGAATTGGTAATGCAGCTCTAGCACCTCAGATTACAAAAAAAACAATCGATACATATTTAAAGCCACTCGTAATTGGTGAAGATCCTTTTGACTACGCTTATATTTGGGAAAAAATGTATAGAAGAACTTTGGCATGGGGAAGAAAAGGTGTTGGTATGACCGCTATATCGGCAATTGACATAGCTCTTTGGGATATTATTGGAAAAATTACAAAAAAACCTGTTTTCAAATTATTGGGTGGAAGAACAAAAGAAAAAATTCCTGTTTATGCATCTAAACTTTACAGCCAGCCTTTAAAAGAACTACAAAAAGAAGCAGAACTTTATAAGAAACAGGGTTTTAATATGTATAAAATGAGGTTTGGGTGGGGTCCAAAAGATGGGCCAGAAGGAATGAAAAAAAATATTCAATTAGTTGAGGCTGTAAGAGAGGTTGTTGGTGAAGATGCTGATTTAATGCTTGAGTGTTATATGGGGTGGAACCTAGACTATTCAAAAAGAATGATACCAAAATTAATGAAATTCAATCCTAGATGGTTAGAAGAACCTGTAATAGCTGATGATGTTCATGGTTATGCAGAACTAAATAATTTGAATATGATTCCAATATCTGGTGGTGAACATGAATTTAGTTTATTTGGTTTCAAACAATTATTAGATTTAAATGCAATTAGCTACATACAGTACGATACTAATAG
>JACWDR010000027.1 GCA_014653975.1 Pelagibacterales bacterium SAG-MED20 | reverse complement strand
ATGATAATCAATCTGCCAAGGAAGCGCTTAAAGAAGCTTTTACAAATAAAAGTTATATATATTTAACATTAGGTTTTTTTGTATGTGGATGGCATATAACTTTAGTTGCAACCCATATACCAGCTTATTTAAATGATAAAGGTTTACCCGGCTGGTGTGCTGCAACATTATTATCAATGATTGGATTGTTTAATATTTTTGGAACACTTACGAGTGGATATTTTTCAACAAAATTCCCAAAAAAATTTATTCTTAGTTTTATATACTTCATGAGAGGACTTGTAATAGTTTTGTTTATATTTTTACCTCCAAGTCCAACCACTGCTATATTATTTGGGATAACTTTTGGATTTTTGTGGCTGGCTACAGTGCCTCCAACAGCCGGTATAGTGGGTTATATATTTGGTACAAAGTATATGGGATTACTTTATGGTATTGTCTTTCTTAGTCATCAGATTGGCTCTTTTTTTGGAGCTTACCTAGGTGGTGTATTTAAGGAAGTTTATGGATCATATGATTATGCATGGTATGTTTCTATCGTATTATCTATTTTTGCTGGATTGATACACTTACCAATAAAAGAAAAGCAAGTTAAAAGATTACAAACAGCTTAATAAATTGACTAAAATAAATTATTTAAAAGAAATATCAGACTCAAAAAAACCTTTTATCATTTACAAATCATTGAAAGGTTTTAATTTATATACAGATTTTTCTAAAAAAATTATTTTAACAAATAGAAATATTAAAAATTTTATTAATAAAATAAATAATAGTAAACAAAAAACTAAAGATACAGATATTTTTTTAGGTTTTTTTGGTTATCAAATTTTAAATAATCTAATAGGTATTAAAATAAAAAAACAAAAAGGTCTAAAATTTCCAAAAGGAATTTTTTATAAGCCTGAAACTAAAGTAAACCTCTCAAATAAATTAAGTTACACACCATTAATATCTGTTAAATCTAATAAAATTTTTAAAATTAATTTAAGCAAAAATACTTATAAAAGTATTTTTAATAAATTTAAGAAAAGAATTAAGTCTGGTGAAACTTATCAAATAAAAATATGTACAAAATATAAGAATTTATCAAAAATAGATCCTTTAGATTTTTTTTGTAGACTTACAAAAACAAACATGGCCCCAGAAGCTTTTATGATTAAAGATAAGGATTATTCTATAATAAGCTGTTCCCCAGAAAATCTCATAACAAAAAAAAATGAATTTATATCTACCAAGCCAATAGCTGGAACATTAAAAAAATCTAAAAATCTTAATAAAATTAAGGCACTTGCTTTTTTTAAAAAAAATATAAAAGAAACTAAGGAACATAATATGATTGTAGATATGGAAAGAAGCGATTTATCAAAAATATGTAAACCTGGGTCAGTAAAAATCATTAAAAAGAAAGTTGTAGAAGAATACAAGGATCTTTATCATTATGTGAGTTTAATAGCTGGTAAATTAAAAAAAAATATTTCTAATTTAGATATAGTTAAAGCAATGATGCCAGGCGGTTCTGTAATAGGATGCCCCAAGATTAGCACTTTAAATCTTCTTAATGCTCAAGAAAAAGAAAGTAGAAATATTTATACAGGAAGTTTTGGATATTTTAAATTTAATGGTGATATGAGGTTTAATATAATTATTAGATCTATTTTAAATTACCGAAACCAATCAGAAATTTCAGTTGCTTCAGGAGTGGTAATTGACAGTAATGCTAATCATGAATTTAATGAAAATTACATTAAAGCTAAAGCCTTAATGGATCTTTATAAATGATTTATATAATTGATCATAAAGACTCATTCACACATAATGTTGTTCATCAATTTGAAAGTTTTGATAAAGTTGAATGTGATAATTTTAATGAAATAAACGAAACCAAAATAAAAAAATCCAATGTAATAGTTTTCTCCCCTGGGCCTGGTTCTCCAGCCAATTATCCAATTAGTTCAAGAATCTACAAAGAGTTCAAAGGAAAAAAAAAAATAATAGGTATTTGCCTTGGATTTCAACAAATTTTATATTGTGAACAAGGCAAAATAATTCAACAAAATAAGATTTATCATGGGTTTCAATCAGAAATAAAAGTCACTAGTAACAAATCTTTATTTAAAAGAAATAAAAAATTTGTCGTTGGCAGGTACCACTCTCTTAAATTAAAAGAGCCTTTTGAAGCAGAAAATTTTGAAATCACAATGAGATGTGCTATTTCAAATGTAGCAATGGCAATAGAAAACAATAAAGAAAAAATATATGGATTTCAATTTCACCCAGAATCTTTTTTAACTGAAAATGGTAACTTACTTATTAAAAAAATCTTATCAGCATAAGACTCTTAAAGAAATCAATTTTAATGATCTTTGGGGTGACAATGGTGTGTTTACTACAATGTGGATTTTTGGAAAACCTGCAAAAATATTATTTTTTAAAAAACATATTAAAAATTTAATAAAGTCTTTAAAAATTTATAAATTAAATAAACCAAATATTGAAAAAAATATACTTAAACTTATCAAGTTGAATATAAACAAAAATAAATCTTATAACCATTTGCTTAGAGTTGCTGTAAATAAAAGAATGCTTTCTATTTCATTAAGAAAAAGATTAACACCAAAATTAAAATTTAATTTAAAACTTGTTAATTATAAAAGAATTGACCCAAAGGTTAAAAATTTAAAATATAAATTTATATTAAAACATCTATCAAAAATGGACAATTCTTCTTCTGATATTGGTTTGTGTTCTAATAAAAAAATATTAGAAAGTGGAACCTCAAATATATTGTTTATAAAAAATGATAAAATTTACTCCCCAAAGAATAATATTTATAAAGGAATTAATTATAATTTTTTTAAAAAGAAACTGGGAAATATTGTTAACAAAGATATTCTGGTCAATTCTCTAAATACATATGATGAAATTATTCTTATTGGATCTGGAAAGGGTATTGCTTCAATCCAAACAATAAATAATATTAAATGGAAGAGAAAAAGTTTAAAGTTTTATAAAATATTATTAAATTTTTATAAAAAAGAAATTTTAATGTGTCCATTATATAAATAGACTAATTATATGAGAGATCCTAATAATCCTTGTTTATTTTGCAATATTAAGAAAAGTGGTTTAGCTAAAGAAAATAATTTAGCTTATGCAAGTTATGACACTTTTCCAGTCTCTGATATGCATTGCCTCATAATTCCTAAACGACATGTTAAAGATTATTTTGATTTAACTAACGAAGAAATTATTGCCTGCAATTCTTTAATTAAAGATATTAAGCAAGAGATTGAGTCAAAAGATATTACTGTTAAAGGATTTAATATTGGAACTAATGCAGGAAAAATTGCAGGTCAATCTATTTTACACTGCCATATTCATTTAATCCCAAGAAGAGAAGGTGATGTAGAAAATCCACAGGGTGGTGTAAGATCAGTAATTCCTTTAAAACAACATTATAAGCGTAAAGCATAAGTTGTATTGTAAATGAGAAATTGCGGCAGATATTACGGTTGATCTATTATTTCAACTATACTAGAAACATTAAAAAATTTTAGATTCTATTTAAAAGGGTAATAATTATGATGTCTACTAATCCATATTCAATACTGGCTGAAAGTGTTCCTTCTATATTAATTCAAGGTTTCGTGCTTCTTATGTTGGCATTAATATTCTTTGGAACAGTTATTCAAATGATACATCATAAAAATATTACTTATTTTTTCAATAATGCAAAAAAAGCAAAACTATCTGCTGAAAAAGAACTTGGATCTGGGGAAAAAATGGCGATCATTGCAAAAACAGTAGTTCATGATATTGCAACTACTGCAGAACTTGGTGCAGGCAAAAGAAGAGTTGCTCATGTTCTGGGTATGTGGGGTACTATTTTGTTTTGGGTTGCTTCGGTGGTAATGATTTTTTGCTATACGTCTGTAGATACAATTACTCCAACTCTGTGGCCGATGATGTGGCATGTGGGTGCAATAATGACATGTGTTGGCGGTTATTGGTTTTGGCTATTTCTAAGAGTTGATGTATTAGCTGAGGCACACCCTTGGTATAGAATAATAAAAGCTGATTTGTTTGTACTAACATTATTAGCTTGTGCAACATTTGGTTTAGCTTGGTCATATACTCAATCATTAAACCTAGAAAATAGATGGGACGACAAAATTTATTTAACTTTATACATATTCTCTAACCTTGCTTTATTTGGTGGAGTTTATTGGTCAAAATTTGCTCACATGTTTTATAAACCTGGTGCAGCAATACAAAAAAATTTAGCAGAAGCAGATGGATCTCGAGATAACCTTCCCCCATTAGCTGATGCCCCTAAACAATTTGGATTAGGAATTAAAAGAGAACAACCAAAACATTATTAATATGGGAATTTTAAAAAAGGAGAGAAAATAATATGTCAACATTTGTATATATGACAAGATGCGATGGTTGTGGTCATTGTGTAGATATTTGTCCATCAGATATAATGCACATTGATGAAAACATTAGACGAGCTAAAAATATTGAGCCTAATTTTTGTTGGGAATGTTATTCATGTGTCAAAGCGTGTCCTAATCATGCAATTGACGTAAGGGGTTATGCTGACTTTGCTCCTATGGGGCACAGTGTAAGAGTTAGACGTGAAGAAGAAAAAGGAACTATTTCTTGGAAAATTAAATTTAGAAATGGAACTACAAAAGATTTCGTGTCTCCAATTACAACTAAACCATGGGGAGAATTTATTCCTAAATTAGCCGATGGTGATAAACCAAACCAAGGTGAAATTAATTCTCAAAGACTTTATACTGAACCTGAAGGCTTAAATATTGATGGCGAGTTACCATCAGTACCTAGAGATTCATTTAAAAAAGGAGTTTACTACTAATGGCTAAACATAAAACTCATTATGAAGATTGCGATGTTTTAGTTGTTGGTGGTGGAATGGCTGGTACAGGCGCAACATTTGAAGCTAGACATTGGGGAAGAGATTTAAAAATTATATGTGTTGAAAAAGCTAATATAGATAGAAGTGGTGCAGTTGCTCAAGGTCTATATGCTATTAACTGTTATATGGGTATGCAGTGGGGTGAAAATCAGCCTGAAGATCATGTGAGGTATGCACGAAATGATTTGATGGGAATGGTTAGAGAAGATTTAGGTTATGATATGGCTCGCCACGTAGACTCAACAGTTCATATGTTTGATGAGTGGGGCTTACCAATGATGAAAAATGAAAAAACTGGTCGTTACCTTAGAGAAGGTAAATGGCAAATTATGATTCATGGAGAAAGTTATAAACCAATTGTTGCTGAAGCAGCAAAAAAATCAGCTGATAAGATTTACAACAGAATTATGATTACACACCTTCTGATGGACGAGTCTCAAGAAAATAGAGTAGGTGGAGCTGTTGGTTTTAATATGAGAACAGGAGATTTTCATGTATTTAAAGCAAAAACAGTGATTGTTGCAGCAGGTGGAGCATCTCACATTTTTAAACCCAGAGCAGTCGGTGAAGGAATGGGAAGAACTTGGTACGCACCTTGGAGTAATGGTTCTGCATATGCATTACCTATCGCAGCTGGAGCAAAAATGACACAAATGGAAAACAGAATTGTGTTATGTAGATTTAAAGATGGCTACGGTCCGGTTGGAGCATACTTTTTACACCTTAAAACTTATACACAAAATGCAAATGGTGAAAACTATGAGAAAAAATGGTATGATCAAACCAAAGAACTTGTTGGTGAATATATTGATCATCATCCAACACCTACTTGTTTAAGAAATCACGCATTTATACAAGAAACTATGGCAGGCGGAGGACCAATTCATATGGTTACTACTGAAGCTTTTCAAGATCCACACTTAGAAACAGTAGGTTGGGAAAATTTCTTAGGAATGACAGTTGGACAAGCTGTAGTTTGGGCTTCTCAAAATATTGATCCAAAATATACAAATCCTGAACTAACAACATCAGAGCCATATGTTATGGGCTCTCATGCAACATGTTCTGGAGCATGGGTAAGTGGCCCAGAGGATTTATCTCCTCCAGAATATTTCTGGGGCTATAATAGAATGTTAACGATTGATGGACTTTTTGGAGCTGGAGATACCGTTGGTGGTAGTGCCCACAAGTTTTCATCTGGATCATTTACAGAAGGTCGGTTAGCTGCAAAAGCAGCCGTTAAATATATTGAAGACCAAAAAGCTACAAATATTAAGGTTTCAGATAAACAATGTGAGGACTTTAAAGCAGCTGTATATAAACCTCTAGAAAACTACACAGTCGGTCAAAATGAAATTACTGGTGGTACTGTTTCACCTAGTTATATATCTCCAATTCAAGGACTTCAACGTCTTCAAAGGATTATGGATGAATATGTTGGTGGAATAGCTACAAATTATATGACTAATGCTAATATGCTTAAAAGAGGATTAGAATTACTAGCTTGGTTAGAGGAGGATCTTGAAAATGTTGGAGCGGAAGATTATCAC
>JACWDR010000026.1 GCA_014653975.1 Pelagibacterales bacterium SAG-MED20 | reverse complement strand
TAGAGAAATATTTAAAAAATTAAGACAACAAAAACCTGGAAATGGTGGTGAAATACATATTACTGACGCAATACAGTCATTAATAGATGATAATATTAAATTTACAGCGCATAAATTCTTTGGAAAATATTTAGATTGTGGAACTATGTCTGGTTATATTAACTCTTCTTTGGAGATTTCAAAATTATGAAGTTATGCATGATAGGAACTGGTTATGTAGGTTTAGTAAGTGGTGTTTGTTTTGCAGACCTTGGAAATGAAGTAATTTGTGTAGACAAGGATTTAAATAAAATAAAAAAATTAAAAAAAGGAATAATTCCAATCTATGAGCCTGGTTTAGAAGAATTAGTTTTAAAAAATTATAAAAATAAAAGGTTAAAATTTTCTACAAACCTCTCTGATTCTGTTTCAAAATCTGATATTATATTTATCTGTGTTGGAACCCCTATTAAAAAAAACAATAACGGTGCTGATCTAAATCAAATATACAATGTTGCGAAACAAATCAGTGGCTCAATTTCAAAATTTAAAATTATCATTACTAAGTCTACAGTTCCAGTAACAACTGGAGATGAGATTGAAAAAATTATTTCAAAAAAGAAATCTAAAAAACTTTTTACCGTTGTTTCAAATCCAGAATTTCTACGAGAAGGTGAGGCTATAAGAGATTTTATTTATCCAGATAGAGTAGTAATTGGAACAAAAGATAAAAAATCGAATAGGATTCTTAAAAATCTTTATTCGCCATTAATTTCAAAAGGTGCTAAATATTTGAACACTTCTAGACGAGCTGCAGAATTAATTAAGTATGCTTCAAATTCTTTTTTGGCAACAAAAATCACCTTTATAAATGAAATTGCCAATTTGTGTGAAAAAATTAATATCAATATTGAAGATATCTCAATTGGTATGGGACTTGATAAAAGAATAGGTAGTCGTTTTTTAAGAGCTGGCCCTGCTTACGGAGGCTCATGCTTTCCTAAAGACACTAAGGCTATTATAACAACTGCAGACAAATTTAAAATCAATTTATCTGTCATTAAAAGTGTAATTAAATCAAATGACAACAGATCATTACTATTATTAAAAAGAATTTATGAATTGTTAAATAATAAAGTTAAAAATAAAAAAATATGTTTTTTAGGTGTTACATTCAAAGCAAACACTGATGATATGAGAGATTCTTCAAGCTTATCAATGATACCCGCATTAATCAAAAAGGGAGCTAAGATTAATTATTATGACCCGACAGGCCATAAAAAAGAATTTAGTATGTTAAAAGATGTAACTTTTTCTGAAGACATTAATACTGCAATAAAATTTTCTGATTTAATAATAATTCACACTGAATGGAATGATTTTAAATCAATTAACTTTAAAAAAAATGTTAAAAATAAAAAGTTTATATTGTTTGATGTGAGAAATATCTATTCATCTGATAAAATGAAAGAATTAAAAATTAAATATTTTGGTATTGGTCGTTAATTTAATTCAAAAATAGCATCTACCTCAACCGAAACCCCTAGTGGTAAACTATTTGTACTTATAGCTGCCCTTGTATGCATTCCAGCATCACCGAATATCGAAGAAATTAAATCTGATGCACCATTAATTACTTTTGGTTGTTCTATAAAGTTTTCAGTTGAATTAACAAAACCAGTCAATTTTACACAAGATTTTATTTTAGATAAATCATCGTTACAAGCCTTTTTAACTTGTGAAACAATACTTAACCCACATCTTTTAGCTGCTTCATATCCTGCATCTGTAGTTAATTCTTTTCCAAGCTTACCTTTAATCAACTCACCCTTATCAGAAATAGATATTTGACCTGATACAAAAAGCATCTTTCCAATAATTTTTGTTGCTAAATAAGATCCAACGGGATCAGTTGCTTTGGGTAAACTTAAATTCAATTCCTTAATTTTAGACTCAAAATCCATAAATGTAGCACTAATAACTATTTAGGTTCTTTACAGATTATGTCTGACAAAGTTCTTTCAGCTTGGGGAGGACATTCACCAGTATTAGGTTTAAAACTACCAACTTTATCTTTTACAGCCCCACAAGCAGTGAAACTTAATAATAAAATCATTAAAAGTATTTTTTTCATATTATTTTTTCTTTCTTTTTTTTGTTTTTTTATTTTTATCGTATTCTCTCCTTTTCTCAATCAAAATTAAAGCCTCTTCCATATTTAGTTCTAAAGGGTCTTTTTCCTCAGGAATTGTTGCATTTAAAGATTTATATTTGATATAAGGCCCATATTGACCCTTCATGACTCTTACTGGTTTTTTATCTTCTGGGTGTTCTCCCAGGTCTTTAATTATTGAAGACGACATTCTACCTGGCTTAGCTTCAGCAATTAAAGTAATCGCTCTGTTTAAACCAATTGAGAAAATTTCTTCTACATTTTCAATTCGAGCTGACTTATTTTCACACTTTAAATAAGGACCAAATCTTCCAGAATTAAGGATGATATCTTTTTGGTTTTCAGGATTTATACCTAAGGTTTTAGGTAATGAACAAAGAAATTTAGCTCTATCAAGATTTACGCTTTCTAATGCTATTCCTTTTGGTATAGATACATTTTTAAAATTATTCTCTTCTTTACCCACTTTTTTTTTAGTTTTCTTTTTCTTTTTTTTTGTTTCAATTATCTCATCTTTGATCTCTTGAACTTTTTCATACTGTATATACGGACCAAATCTTCCGTTTTTTAAAAATATGTCATTACCGTTTTTATGTTTTCCGATAAATTTAGGTTCTGCAAGTTGAGATTGTGCTGCAGCTTTAGTTTTTGAAAGTGGCCTTGTAAATTTACATTCTGGATAATTTGAACATCCAATAAAAGCCCCCCCTCTAAAACTATTTTTCAAACTTAATGATCCATTATCACATAATTGACATTTTCTATCTACATTACCATCCTTTCCTCTTTCAAAAATTAAACTACCTAAACTATCATTTAATAAATCTAAAACTTCTCTTGTTCTTTTTTCTTTCACTTCTGATACATTTTGATTAAAATCTTTCCAAAACATCTCTAAAACTTTTATCCATCCCTCTTTTCCAGCAGTTATCTCATCAAGTTGATTTTCAAGACCTGCTGTAAAATTATAATCCACATATTTTGAAAATAATTTTTCCAAAAAGGCAGATATCAATTTACCTCTATCTGTTGGGTGGAATCTCTTGTTAATAGCCTCTGTATAACCTCTAGTTGATATTACTGAGATAATACTTGCATACGTAGACGGTCTACCAATTCCTAATTCTTCAAGTTTTTTTACTAGGCTTGCTTCAGAGTATCTAGGAGGAGGTTGTGTAAAATGCTGTTCATTCATAACTGCTTCAATATTTATTGGACCTTTTGACATTATAGGTAAAATTTCTTCGTCCTCATCTCTTTTAATATCTTTCATTATTTTTAAAAAACCATCAAATTTGATAATTGATCCAGAAGCTTTACAGATTGTGTTATTATCTTCAGAGGTTATTGTAATTGTACTTCTATCAAATTTTGCTGACTCCATTTGTGAAGATAGAGCTCTACTCCAAATTAAGTCATACAACTTAAATTGATCTGTACTTAAATACTTTTTTAAACTGTTAGGTGATCTTATTACATCAGTAGGTCTTATCGCCTCATGTGCTTCCTGGGCATTTTTTGCTTTTTTGCCTGAATAATTTAAGGGTGTTTCTGGTAAATACTCATTACCAAATTCATTTTTAATATATGATCTAAATGAGTCAATGGCATCAATTGATAAATTAGTTCCATCAGTTCTCATATAAGTAATTAGGCCTATTGTTTCACCCTCTATCTCTATTCCTTGATATAATTTTTGAGCAATTTGCATTGTTCTAGAAGCACCAAATCCTAATTTTCCGGAGGCAACTTGTTGTAGTGTGGATGTTGTGAAAGGACCAGAGGGATTTCTATTAATAATTTTACTCGATATGTCGTTAATAAAAAATTTTTTTGATTTTATATTTTCTACAGCTTTGTCCGTTTCTAATTTATTTTTAAAAGAAAACTTTTCAATTTTTGACCCATTAAGTTGATAAATACTTGCTAAAAAACTTTTTTTATCATTGTCGTTAAATTTAATACTTAAAGTCCAAAATTCTTGAGGATCAAATAATTCAATTTCATGCTCTCTTTCAGTAATCAGTTTTAAAGCAACTGATTGTACTCGTCCTGCAGATTTAGACCCTGGTAATTTAGTCCATAATATTGGAGAAATGTTAAAACCAACCAAATAGTCCAAAGCTCTTCTTGCCATATAAGCATCAACTAACAATGGTTCTATCTGTCTAGGATTTTCAATCCCGTGCATTACAGCTTTTTTAGTTATTTCATTAAAAACAACTCTTTCAACATGTTTATCTTTAATTAATTTTTTTTCACTTAAATATTCTTTAACATGCCACGCTATCGCTTCTCCCTCACGATCAGGGTCTGTAGCTAATATAATTTTAGAAGAATCTTTTGCTGCATCTGTAATTTCTTTTAAATATTTTTTTGAAAAGCTGTCAACTTCCCATTCCATTTTAAAGTTGTTTTCTGGATCTACAGAACCATTTTTGGAGGGAAGGTCTCTAATATGTCCGTAGCTAGCTAAAACAATATAGTTATCACCTAGATACTTATTGATTGTTTTGGCTTTAGCTGGGCTTTCAACTATGACAAGATTCATTATTAAAATAAACTACCCAAAAGCTTTTGATAGTCAAATTAATAAATTTTTGTCTTAGTTTCTTCTTTATTTTGTAAGCGTTTGACGTTTTCTTTATGAGTATACAAAATTAAGACAAACATTATTATAAAAAATATAGAATTAAAGTCTTCAAATATTTGTAAGTAAATGGGTATTGATAAACTTGCAATAATTGATGATAGCGATGAATATCTTGAAACTAAAAAAATAGTTATCCAAACTGTTACAAAGATAAATCCATAAATTGGATTAATTGTAAAAAGGATACCTAGATAAGTAGCCACTCCTTTTCCACCTTTAAACTTTAGCCATACAGGAAAAACATGACCCAAAAAAGTACTTATTGAAGCAATAAAAATATAATCCGGATAATAAAACTTAATATAGATAACAGGGATTACAGCCTTTGAAATATCAAAAATTAAAGTTGCATATCCTATTAATTTGTTACCTGTTCTAAGTGCATTTGTAGCTCCAATATTACCAGAGCCAATTTCTCTGATATCTTTCTTTAAAAATAATTTTGTAAGTATAAATCCAAATGGTATAGACCCCATTAAGTATGACATTAATATAATTATTATATATTCCATTATTACAACTTAAATAATTCTTGACCCTTGACAAATGTATTCATCACTTTACCTTGTAATTTTTTATCTTCTATAGAGGTATTTTTTGACTTTGAAATTAGTTTTTCTTTTTTTACGATCCAAGGTTTTTCTAAATCTACGATACAAAAATCTGCGTCATTACTAATTGAGAGATTTCCTTTAGTAAGTTTTAAGATTTTAGCAGGATTGGATGTTAATGCTTTAATAATAGTATCTAATTTAAGTGAACCGTTATGAAATAATTCTAAACTTAAAGATAGTAATGTCTCAATGCCCGATGCACCAGTTGCTGCTTGTGCAAATGTTAGTCTTTTTTGCTCTTCATCTTCAGGTTTGTGATCTGATACTATAACATCAATATTACCATCTTTAAGACCATCAACAAGTGCCATTCTATCTTCTTCTTTTCTAAGGGGAGGTGATAATTTTAAAAAGGTTCTAAAATCACCAATATCATTTTCATTTAATGATAAGTTATTAATTGATACGCCAGTCGTGAATTTAACTTTTTCCTTTCTTTCTTTTATTATTTGAACAGAGTTTCCAGAGGAAATTTGTGAGATATGATATCTACATTTAATATTTTCAAGTAAAGTTAAGTCTCTTTCAATAATTATTCTTTCAGCTACATCAGGTATTCCAGATAAACCAAGTTTTGTAGCAATTATCCCTGAGTTTATCATTCCATTTTTAGACAGGTTATAATCTTCAGCATGCTGCATTATAAGAGCACCCAAATCTTTGGCAGAATTCATTATTCTAGACATTAATTGAGTGTTTTGAATTGTTCTTGTTCCATCCGTAAAAGCTATTATCCCTTTATTTTGAAGAAGACCAAATTCTGTCATATTTGTACCTTCAATATTTTTAGTTAAGGAAGCACTTGGAAAAATATTTATTTTAGATTTATCTCTTCCACGTCTCTTCAAAAAATCAACAATTGAAACATTATCAATTACTGGGCTAGTATTAGGCATTGTAACAACCGATGTCACACCCCCTGCTAAAGCAGCATTACTTAAAGTCCTAAAATTTTCTTTATATTCATATCCAGGCTCTCCAACAAATACTCTCATATCTACTAAACCTGGAAAAATATATTTTCCTTTTAGATCAATAGCTTTCTCATGGGATGGTAAATTGTTTGTGTTAACTTTTTTACCAACAGCTTCAATTGTTCCATTTTCTGAAATAATCAATCCACCAATCTCATTCATATTGTTATGAGGGTCAACTATATTTGCATTTATAAAGTATTTTTTTTTCATTTATTAACAAAAAATTTTTAAACAAGCCATTCTGACTGCTACACCAAGCTCAACTTGTTCTTTAATTACACTTCGATTAATATCATCAGCTAATTTTGTATCAATTTCAATTCCTCTATTCATAGGACCAGGATGCATGATTAAAGCATCTTTTTTTGCATGTTGTAGTTTATCTGGCGTTAATCCGTAATATTCGTAGTACTCTCTATTAGAGGATAAAAATGAACTTGCCATTCTTT
>JACWDR010000025.1 GCA_014653975.1 Pelagibacterales bacterium SAG-MED20 | reverse complement strand
TTAGATGAACAGACTGAAAAAGTAAAATTTTATCAAGAAGAAAACATTAGATTATCAAGTGAACTTTTGTCTGCACAGAAAAAAAATGAAACTATTAAAGATAATTTGAATTCAATAGAAACAGAAAAAGAAAAAATATCAAATAAAATCAAAGAGCTCAACAAATCAATAGATGTAAAAACTAACATTATTCCATCAACTTTTGTGAAAGAAAATACAGTTAAAGATAAAAAAAAAATCGAGTCATTAAATGACCAAGAACAAAAAAGTCTAGATGAAGTAATTAGTAGAATTTTCTCTAAAATTTAAATTTTTTCTTGTAATATTTAGTTGTATTAATTCTATTTATTGACTCGTTACTTTTTACAAGTTAGATTAATCCTTAAATTATGATCTTGCATTGCAAAAGTTGTAAAAATAAATTCTCCGTTATAGAAGAAGAGATAAATCTTGAAGGAAAAATTGTTCAATGTAGACATTGTAATGAACAATGGATTTATGAGTCTAAAACTAGATATTTAGAAAATAGATTAGCTGAATTAGGTGAAGATCTAGATAAAACTGAAATAAAATTGAATTTAAAAAAAGATGAACATCAAAGTAAAATTAAAAACTTGGAAAACGATTTAAAAATCAAAATTGAAGAACTTGATAAACAAAAAAAATTAGAAGAGAAAGTCTTAGCTTTTGAAGAGCGTTTATCAAATACTGAAAAATCAAATTCAGAGCAAATAGAGTTAGAGACTAAAATATCAGATATTGAAACTCAAATAAAAACAACTCATGAAAATATTTATAATAAAAATAAAGATATTGAAAAAAAAACAATTTATATAGAAAAGAAAATCAGCTCTTATGAACGTAAAGAAAATATAAATAATTCTGAGCCAGAACATCAAATTAAAGTCAATAGTAGTGATGTAGTTAATATTAGGGTTTTTGATCAAGATGGAAAAAAAAATAAAGAGCAATTAAATGATAGTAAAAAAAGAAAAAGATTTCGTTTTTTTACACCTGATCGAACAAAATAGTTTTATTAAAAGTTCATTTTATGAAAGATGATAATAAAGATATAAATCTTGATGATTTAAATTCAAAGTTAATTTTAAAAAATGACTCTTTTGAGATTTCAAAACATTCATTAAGTAAAGAAATTTTAAAAATAAATGATCTTGTTAAAAAAAGATATATTCATCTTAAAAATAAAGGAAACACAACTGTTAACAAGGTAGAAAAAAATTTTGTAGATATAAAAAAGTCAGCTTATCAATTAAATGATAATATTAAAGAGCAAACTTTACAAATTACTAAATCGATTGAAAATCATAAAACTGAACTAAAAGAATTATATAAAGAAGATATATTGTTTGACCAGAATAAAGTTCAGTCAGATGTTATTAATAACCAACAAAAATTAATAGATAATTACAAACATAATTATGATCAACTTAAATTAGATTTTATCAACCAAGAGAAAAAATTGAATGAAAATGTTCAATCTAACAGAAAATTTTTGATTAATAACGATGAATTAAAAAATACTATAAGTCGATATATTAATCACAATAAAAATTTACAAAATGAAATTAATAGATTAAAAAAAGATTTTAATGAAGCCTCTTTAGCTGCTTCAAAAAAAGACGAGTTACTCGAACAAATAAAATTTTATCAAGAAGAAAATATTAGATTATCGAGTGAAATAATTAATATTCAAAAGGATTTTGAAGTTATTAAAGATAATTTCTTTAAAGTAGAAAATGAAAAAAATAATATTTATAAAAAGATCAAAGAATTAAATAATTCATTAACTAAAAACAATATAGTTGGCACTCCCTTTGTTAAAGAAGCTGTAGTCGAAGATTCAATTAATGCAAAAGTATTAAATGATATTACGGAAACAAATTTAAAAAAAGAAAAAGAAAACAGTGATAAAAATAATGAATTGGATGATCAAATTAGTGACATTTTCAAGTAATCTTGAAACACTATAAGTTTATATTAATTTTCTTTCTGTGTTTCAAAGACGTCACATCTTTTTCCATTCTTTATTATTGTAAAATATAAAAAGTCAGTTTCAACTTTTTCGTAAACTAAGGTTTGTGTACAGTAAGTTTTTGCACTTTTATAATGAAAACTATTATCAAAATTACACTCACCCCCTGAACAGTTTGCGGTTGCACCTATTACTTTGCTTAAACATAATAGATTTATAATGAACCAAGTTGCAGTTTTTTTCATTATGGTTTTATTTTTTATTAATTAGTTTATTGACAATAATATATATATCTTTATTGACATGATTATATATGAGTAATAGTCATTATTAACCAAGATTTATATGGATATTTTTTTACCTATTGCAGAAGTTTCAGTTAACATACTTGCAATTTTCTCTTTAAGTGCTGTAGTTGGTATTCTTTCTGGTTTATTTGGTGTTGGTGGTGGTTTTTTGATGACACCTTTTTTAATTTTTCTAGGTGTACCCCCAACTTATGCAGTTGCCAATGAAGCAAATAATATTTTGGCTACATCTGTATCCGGATCTACTACTCATTATTTAAAGGATACTCTTGATTATAAAATGGGTTTTATGATTGTGATTGGAGGAGCAATTGGAACTTTAATTGGAATTTGGACTTTTACTTATTTTAAAGGAATTGGAAAAATCGATATCGTTATTTCTTTAGCTTACATGTATATACTTGCAATTATTGGTACAGCAATGCTTGTAGAGGGGCTTGGTGAAATTGATAAAGCTAGAAAAAAGATTATAACAAAAAAAAAATTACACGTACATTATTGGATACATGGTCTTCCATTAAGAATGCGATTTCAAAAATCTAAGTTATACGAAAGTGCTTTTACTCCAATAATTATTGGACTGATAGTTGGTTTTATTGCAGCTATAATGGGTATAGGAGGAGCCTTTATTTTAGTTCCAGCAATGATTTATATAATCGGAATGCCAACGAGATTAATTCCTGGTACCTCATTATTTGTAACCATATTTGTAAGCGTGATCGTTACATTCTTGCATGCGTTTAACTATGGTTCTATTGATTTGATTTTGGTATTTATGTTAGTAACAGGTTCAATTATAGGTGTTCAATGTGGGCAAAAATTAGGTGAGTCAGTTGATAGTACTGGGTTAAAAACTCTACTTGCTCTTTTGCTGCTTATAGTCGGAATAGCTATAGCATATGATACTTTTTTTGCAGAGCATGTTTCTCAAGAAATAGCAAAAATGGACATTAAAAATTTAAATCCACTTTCTAAATTTATAAAAAAATTATCTGTTGAAGTACCAACTTTATATGGATTATTTTCAATTGTATTTGCTATTTCTTTAGGCGTAGCCGCTGCTTTTATAAGAAGATTTTTGTCAAATCTAAGAAAAAGTTATTTTAGTAAAGCAGCTAAATAAAATATCTAGTATAAAACTCAATAGTTAAAAGACTTACTATACCAACTGTAGCCATTGCTATAAAACCAACTAAAAATGGTTTAAAGCCCATATTTTTAATATCCTTTAAATTAGTTGATAAACCTATTGCAGCCATGGCCATGGTTAAAAAAACTTTCGAAGATGATTTAATTATATAAATAGTATTTTGCCAGTCATTATTGTAAATATTTATAAAAAAATGATCACCCATATTTCTTATAATTATCATTCCAACAAACCCCAAAACAAAATATGGAAATATACTTAATATAGAATAATTTTTTTCTTTAGATTTTCCTCTGTTATACAAAAAAGCAAAAAATGGTATCATGATAATCAAAAAGGTATTTCGAATAAGTTTTGTAATTGTAGCAATATTTAAAGTTTCGGGACTATTAAACTGTTGATCATAAATAAGTCCCGCTGCAGCAACTTGTGAAGTTTCATGAATAGAAGTTCCAAGAAACAAGCCTATAAATAGTGGTTGACCACCAAAGTAAATATTTGCAAAATATGGATAAATCAACATTGATATTATTCCAAATAGAGTAATATTAGCTATAGCATAAGACACTTCATTTTTATTTGCTTTAATCACAGGAGCTGTTGCCATTATTGCTGTTGTTCCACAAACAGTACTTCCAATGGAAATTAAATAAGCCATTCTTGTGGGTATTTTAAGTCTTTTAATTAATAGTTTAATTACAATTAAAACACTAATAATACAGATTATTATTAGAGGTATTGCAATTTTTCCAAATTCTAAAAATTCAAATGGCTTTAGCTGGATCCCAAGACAGATTATTCCAAGTTTTAAAATATACTCCCTAGTAAAATCTAAACCTTTTTGAAAAGAGTCTCTTACCTGAAAAGCATTACCAAAAAAAATACCAATTAAAATAGCTATCATTGCTGTTGATATCGGACTTTTTTCATAACCAAAAAGCTCGATACCAATGATATTATTAAAGCCCTGTGAAAGAGTATATAAAACAAAAGCAAGTATTATACCTGGTAAAACAACCAAGTATTTTTTTTCTATCATGAAATATTTTTATTAATTAAGCACTTCTATAAAGTTTAGTCATGACAAATTCTTTATGACCTAATGCTTCAGCACAAGTTAATCTGCCGTTTGCAACTCGCATAGTTGTTTTAATTAACTCATCACCTGCTTGAGACATGTTCATTTCTCTTGAAAGAATTTTTGAAACATCGCAATCAATATGTTCTCCCATCCCTTTAACTGTTAAAGGATTAGCTGTTAATTTTATAACTGGTTCAATCGGGTTACCAACAATATTTCCTTGTCCAGTTGGAAACAAGTGAATATTAAAACCTGCTGCTGCTTGAAGAGTTACACATTCTGCTGCTGCCGAAGAAGTATCCATGAAGTATAGACCTTTGCCTTTTTTTGGTTCTTCTGCTGGTTCTAATACATCTACAAACTTACAATTACCAATTTTTTGAAAATTCCCAAAAGCCTTTTCCTCAATAGTTGTTAAACCACCCGCAATATTGCCTGCTGTTGGTTGGCTTTCAGAAAGATCATCTGTTGCTTCTTTTAAAATAAAATCATTATAAGAACTCCATGTTTTCATAAATTTTTCTGAAGCTTCTGGTGTAGCTCCTCTTGTAGCACAAACTTGTTCAGCACCTGTTAACTCTGATGTTTCACCAAAGCATAAATGAACACCCATTGGTTCTAGCTTATCCATTAAATTTCCAACTGTTGGATTTGCGGCCAATCCAGAAGTCGTATCAGATTCTCCACATTTAACTGATATCCATAGATCACTCATTGGACATTCTTCTCTTTGTTTTTCAGATGCCCACATTACAAATTCTTGTGCCTTTTTTGAAGCTTTCATAACAGTACCAATATCTCCAGTACGCTCAATATGATACCCTTCAACGGGCTTCCCTGTTTTTGCAATTCCATCAACTATTTTTTTTGTCCATTTTGGCTCAATTCCAATTACTATTACAGCGGCAACATTTGGATTACTTCCAGTACCAATCATTGTTCTAAAGTGTAATTCTAAATCAGCACCAAATTGAAGTCTTCCATATGAATGAGGAAGGGCTATTGTTCCTTTAATATTATTTGCAACTGCTTCAGCACACGCATTTGAAATGTCGTCTACTGGAAGAATTATTACATGATTTCTTGTACCAGCTCTGCCATTTTCTCTTTTATAACCTAAAAAACTTTTTGGAATTTCCATATTTTTCACCATTTCTTAGTTTTAACATTGTGAACATGTACATGTTCACCTTTTTTAATTGATTTAACTACTTTTCCAATATCATGTCCATATTTCAAAATAGTGTCACCTTCATTAAGATCAACCATTGCAATTTTATGTCCCAATTGAATTTCATCTATTGATTGAATTTGAACCGTCTTATCATTTTCCATAATCCAGCAAGCACAGTCTTGTTTTGGAGTAATTTTATCTATAACAACTACCCCTACATTGTCTTTTTCGTCATGTATAATAATATCTGTAGTCATATTGTGTCGAATTGTTTGTTTGAAATTTTGGAAAACTTATATATTAATCGCAGAAATTAACAAACAAAATTTAAAAAAATTTAATTTACACATTAGAGAGGTTCTAGTTTTATGACAAAAATGACAACAGAAGAAGCTTTTGTAAAAGTTTTACAGATGCATGGTATTGAACATTCTTTTGGGATTATTGGATCTGCGTTTATGCCTATCTCAGATATTTTTCCTGATGCTGGTATAACTTTTTGGGATGTCGCTCATGAAACAAATGGAGGTTTAATTGCTGATGGGTACACAAGAGCAACCGGTAAAATGTCAATGGTTATTGCACAAAATGGTCCAGGAATTACAGGATTAGTTACTCCAATTAAAACTGCATATTGGAATCATACTCCATTACTTTTAGTTACACCTCAGGCAGCTAATAAAACTATGGGTCAAGGTGGATTTCAAGAAGTTGAACAAATGAACCTATTTAAAGATATGGTTTGCTATCAGGAAGAAGTCAGAGACCCTTCAAGAATGGCAGAAGTATTAAACAGGGTAATTGAAAAAGCAATAAGAGGATCTGCACCTGCACAAATAAATGTTCCAAGAGATTACTGGACTCAAGTTATTGATATAGATCTTCCACCTATTGTAAGGTTAGAAAGACAAGCGGGTGGAGTTGATGCAATTAAAAAAGCAGCTTACTTACTTTCTAATGCAAAATTTCCAGTAATATTATCTGGAGCAGGTGTTGTAATTGGTGGAGCAATAGAAGATTGTAAAAAACTTGCTGAAAAATTAGATGCTCCGGTTTGTTCTGGTTATCAGCACAATGACAGTTTTCCAGGTAGTCATCCACTAGCAGCTGGACCATTAGGTTATAATGGATCTAAAGCTGGAATGGAACTAATTCAAAAAGCTGATGTTGTTCTTGCACTTGGTACAAGATTAAATCCGTTTTCAACTTTACCAGGATACGGAATGGATTACTGGCCAAAAGATGCAAGTATTATTCAAGTTGATATGAATTCAGACAGAATAGGATTAACTAAAAAAGTATCAGTTGGAATTTGTGGTGATGCAAAGTTAGTTTCACAACAGATTTTAGCTCAACTTTCTTCTACAGCAGGAGATACAAATAGACAAGAAAGAAAAGATATTATTCATCAAACTAAATCTGCTTGGTTACAAAAATTATCAAGTCTGGATCATGAAGACGATGATGAAGGAACTGTGTGGAATAAAGAAGCGAGAGAAAGAGATTCTGATAGAATGTCCCCTAGACAAGCATGGAGAGCAATTCAAGCGGGAATGCCAGAAGATGTAATCATCTCAAGTGACATTGGAAATAATTGTGCGATTGGTAATGCTTATCCAACATTTGAAAAAGGAAGAAAATATTTAGCGCCAGGACTTTTTGGTCCTTGTGGTTATGGCTTTCCTTCAATTCTTGGAGCAAAAATTGGATGCCCAGATACTCCAGTAATTGGTTTTGCCGGTGATGGTGCATTTGGCATTAGCATGAATGAAATGAGCTCTTGCGCTAGAGAAGAATGGCCAGCAATTTCAATGGTAATTTTTAGAAATTATCAATGGGGAGCAGAAAAAAGAAATACGACTTTATGGTTTGATGATAACTTTGTTGGAACAGAACTTGATCCAGAATTAAGTTATGCAAAAGTAGCTGTAGCTTGTGGATTAAAAGGGGTAGCCGTAAGAACTATGGAAGAAACTACTGTTGCAATTAAACAGTCTTGTGAAGATCAAAAGAAAGGAATTACCACTTTCATAGAAGTAATCTTAAATCAAGAACTAGGTGAGCCATTCAGAAGAGATGCTATGAAAAAACCCGTTAAGGTAGCTGGAATTAATAAAGAAGACATGAAGAAGCAACCAGAATTGATTTAGTTTAAATAATAAAATTACTAAATCATTATTGGATATGTAGTGATAATATAATCAGGTATTTATTATGAACTATATATATCCAAATATACAATTTTTAAGAGCAATATCTGTTTTATTAGTTTTTTTTTATCACCTTAAAATAGATTTATTTAAATTTGGATATATAGGAGTTGACATTTTTTTTGTGATTTCTGGATTTGTTATATCTTCAAGAATTTATAACGAATTAATAAAAAGAAAATCTATAGATCTCTTATCATTTTACACAAAAAGATTTAAAAGAATATTTCCTGTTTTGCTTTTTATTTTAACATTTGTACTTTTATTTGCAATTTTTTTTCAGCCATTAGACTTGCTAGTTGAAAATATTTATGTGTTTATCTTTACTATTTTTGGCTCAGCTAATTTATATTATCTCTTTTCAAAAAAAGATTATTTCGACAATATTTTTGAAGATGTTTTTGGTCACACTTGGTCTTTAGGTGTTGAGGAGCAATTTTATTTAATTTTTCCGTTTTTATTATTATTTATTTATAAATTTTTTAAAAAAAAAACAGCCCATATAATAACAATATCAATTTTAATCATCATTGGAATTTTATTTACAATTTATTTTTCTGAAAACAAAAAACTTATATTCTATTCTCCGGTATTTAGATTTTGGGAACTTTTACTTGGATCAATTACATACATATTCAGTAAAAATTTTAAAAACAAAAATTTTATAATATCTTTGTTAGCTTTTATATTTTTATTCATTACTTCATTGAATACCTCTTATATGACTAATATAATCGTTGTATTACTTTCACCTTTATTGGCATCTTTATTTTTACTATTTTACGAACAAAATTTAAAATTAAAATTTTTTTTTGAAAATAATTCACTAGTTTTCTTAGGTAATATTTCTTACTCATTTTATCTTTGGCATTTACCAATAATTTATTTTTATGATTTATATTTTGTTGAAAATTTTTTTAGAATTCCGTTCGTATTTTTTTTAACTTTTGTGTTATCAGTTCTCACATATCATTATATTGAAAAAAAATTTAGATATAAAAAATTTGATTTAACATTTTTAAAAAAAATTACCCCTTCGTCCATTTCTTTATTAGGAATTATAAGTTTAGTTTTTTATTTCTCTATACAAATTAATTATAAAAATGAATTTAAGAAAACATCAAAAGATATTATCTATAAAG
>JACWDR010000024.1 GCA_014653975.1 Pelagibacterales bacterium SAG-MED20 | reverse complement strand
GTTGAGAGTTCATATTTATTAATCATTAGATTTTAAAACCTGCTGAGTTAGCGTCTTTATAAAAAGCTTTTACAGTCTCTATAGTTAATTGATTAAATGATTTTCCAAAATTTTCAATCTTTTCGATTGTAGGCGGTGGAATTGTTATAATATGACATCCTAGCTGTTTGGCCTGAATATAATTATATGGCTCTCTGACACTGGCCCATAAAATTTTAACATTTTTGAATTTTTTTGCAAAAGAAATACTCTTTTTAAATTCTGGAATGGGATCTTTTCCGGTATCACCTGCCCTTCCTGCAAATATTGAAATAATAACTTCTGATTTTTTATTGATCAATTTTAGAATTTTTTGAGTTTGTTTAGCATTATAAACAGCCGTAATATTAAGCTTAATATTCATATTATTTAATTCTTTAATAATTTTTCCCATAAAAATTCCCTTTGAATTTGTTACTGGGATTTTTACATAAACATTTTTTCCCCAAGTATTAATTTTTAATGCTTGATCTCTCATATTAAGATAATCATCTGCAAAAACTTCTAGTGATACTGGTTTGTTTGGACAAATTTTGAGAATTTTTTTAGAGTAAGATTTATAATTTTTTGCTCCTGCCTTTTTCATTAAACTTGGGTTAGTTGTAAAACCTTTTACAATTTTTTTTTTTCCAAATTTTTTAATTTGATTTAATTCAGCAATATCACAAAAAATTTTAGTCATTTTTTTATTTAAATTATTAAAAATGATAGTCTTAATCAAGTTTGGTATAATTTAAACTAAAATTTTAATGCTTTTTTAAGATAATTGTTATCAAGTTTGCAATCTTTATATCCACGTTTTATTACACTTAAATAACGCTCAGTAGGAAAGCAAAAAGATGTTTTTTTTGTCATTGTATAAGTCATTACTTTTTTTCCATAATGACTAAAATAGTATTTTTTGTATAATATAGGATAATCTTCATAAATATCTAATTTCTTTTCATCACTTTTTGAAATTTCAAACAAACCACCAGGTACAACTGAATTTTTACAAGGCTCAATATCTGCAGCTCTATATTTACTTCTAAATGTTAATTTAAAATTTTTTAATTTAATCTTTTTTAAAAAAAAACTATCTTTACACCTTCTTTTCATTTGAAAGTGATTCAAGTTACTACCATAGGCAAAATAAAGCATGTATTTATCTGTCTACTACCTCTATTTTTTTTTCATTAACAAAATCTAAAATTTGTCCACTACATTTTTCAATTTTAGATCTAACCTCCGATCGTATCACGATTGAAACACCTAGTTTTCCTGCCTGAAAAAAAGGATAACTTCCTATTTCAACATCTTTATTATTTTTCTGGACGTTAGTTAGTGATTTAGCTATTTCACTTTCAACAGTTCTTAAGCTAATTGTGTGACTTAAAATTGGTTCTCCACCTGTAATTTTATCTTTTAAGCCTCCCAACATTGATTTTAAAATCGATGGTACTCCTGGCAAGCAAAACACATTTTCAACATTAAATCCAGGTGCTCCACTTGTTGGATTTAAAATTAAATTTGCGTTTTCAGGCATCCAAACCATTTTTTGTCTACCTTTATTAAATTCTCCTGGTTTATAATAAGCCTCTAAAATTCTAAAGGCTTTATTGTGAATTCCATATTTAAGATTAAACGCTTTTGAAATAGATTCTGCTGTTATATCATCATGGGTTGGGCCTATACCTCCAGTTGTAAATACATAATCATTTATTTTTCGCAACTCATTAACAGTATCTATAATTACTTTTTCTATATCAGGAATTACTCTAACTTCCTTAACTTTAACACCAATAGAATTTAACCATAAAGCAATAGTGGCTGTATTTGTGTCCTGAGTTCTTCCAGAAAGAATTTCATTTCCTATAATTAGTATTGCGGCATTAACTATTTTGTTTTTAATCATTTTTAAATATATAAATTAATTATGCAATTTACCAAGTCTTTAATAAAAGGCAAATTAGTCAAAAGGTATAAAAGATTTTTTACAGATATTAAACTAGATAAAGAAATTGTAATAGCTCATTGCCCAAACACTGGTTCTATGATGGGTTTACTGGAGAAGGGCAATAAAGTGTTCATTTCTAAAAATAATAACCCTAAGAGAAAACTTAAATACACATTAGAAATCATCAAAGTTAAAAAAAATTTAATTGGTGTTAATACTCACTTTGCTAATAAGATTGTCTTTCATGGCCTTTCTAATAATCTAATAAAAGAGTTGGTAAATAATGATAGCATTAAACCAGAGGTTTTCTTTGATAAGGAGACTAGATTTGATTTTTTGGTTGAAAAAGATAATAAAAAAATTTTTATCGAAGTTAAAAATGTTACTTTATATAGAGACAATAAAACTGCTGAATTTCCTGATGCTGTTACTTCCAGGGGTTCAAAACATTTAAAAACTCTTATTGAGGCCACAAAGAAGGGTTATAAAACATATCTCTTGTTTTTGGTTCAAATTCAAGGTGCTGAAAACTTTAAAATAGCGAAAGATATTGATAAAGATTATTATGAAAACTATTTACTTGCAAAAAAAGCTGGTGTTAATTTTTTAGCCTATCGCTGTAAATTGAATTCAAAAGAAATTAAAATAGAAAAAAAAATTAAGATTATAAATGAGTGATTATTTAGAAAAATTTGAAAAAATGAGAGTTGCTGGGAACCTAGCAGCGAGAACTCTTGATATGCTAACAGAAAATATTAAACCAGGAGTAACTACAGATTTTTTAGATAAACTAAGTTATGAGTTTATAAAAGATAATGGTGGATATTCTGCACCACTTTACTATCGAGGGTTTACAAAATCTCTTTGCACATCTTTAAATCATGTTGTGTGTCATGGTATACCATCTGACAGGATTTTAAATGAAGGTGATGCGGTTAATATTGATGTTACTGCCATAGTTGATGGGCATTATGGTGATACAAGTAGAATGTTTTGTATTGGTAAGACTCCGATCAAAGTTAACAATTTAATTGATGCTACTTATGAGTCTATGATGCTTGCAATAAAGTTATTAAAACCAGGTTTAAGACTTGGAGATATAGGTTATGCAATACAATCTTTTGTAGAAAAAAAAGGTTTTTCTGTAGTAAGAGATTTCTGTGGCCATGGAATAAGCACAACATTTCACGAGCCACCTAACATTTTACACTATGGCAATAAAAATACTGGTATGGAGCTAAGACCTGGAATGACTTTTACTATTGAGCCCATGATAAATGCCGGTGCCTGGGATGTAAAAATGCTTAAAGATGGGTGGACAGCAGTAACAAAAGATAAGTCACAATCTGCTCAATTTGAACATACATTAGGAATTACTGAAAATGGTTATGAAATCTTTACAGAATCTGTTAAAGGTTATTCTAAGCCCCCTTACTTATAATTAATGATTGAAAGATATTCTAGAAAACAACTTACTGACATATGGTCAGAAGAAAATAAATATAAGATTTGGCTTGATGTGGAAGTAGCAGCTGCTGAAGCCATGGAAAAACTTGGCCAAATACCTAAAGGTGTTGCTTCAGTTGTTAGAAAAAAAGCTAAAATTAACGTTAAAAGAATTCATCAAATTGAAGGTCAAGTCAAACATGATGTTATTGCCTTTTTAACCTCTGTGACTGAAAAAGCTGGAATTAAAGCAAGATACTTACATCTAGGAATGACATCATCCGACGTACTAGATACAAGTTTTAATATTCAAATGGTTCAATCTGGAAAAATAATTTTAAAAGATATTGATCAAATTTTAAAAGTCTTAAAAAAACAGGCTAAAAAATATAAATTAACCCCATGCATGGGTCGTAGTCATGGTATTCATGCTGAGCCAGTAACTTTTGGATTAAAATTAGCCTCTTTTTATGAAGAATTTAAAAGAAATAGAAAAAGATTAGTTAATGCAATTGATGAGGTCTCTACTTGTGCAATATCAGGAGCTGTAGGTACATTCGCAAATATTAACCCAAGTGTTGAAAAGCATGTAGCTAAAAAATTAGGTTTAAAAGTTGAACCAATTTCAACGCAAATTATTCCCAGAGATAGACATGCTTTTTATTTTTCAGTTTTAGGAATCATTGCTGGATCAATAGAAAGAGTTGCAGTTGAAATAAGACACCTACAAAGAACAGAAGTTTATGAGTTACAGGAATATTTTTCTAAAAATCAAAAAGGTTCTTCAGCTATGCCTCATAAGAAAAATCCAATCTTAAGTGAAAATCTAACTGGCCTTTCAAGAATGATTAGGAGTGCTGTTGTTCCTGCCTTAGAAAATATTGCTCTATGGCATGAAAGAGATATCTCTCATTCAAGCGTAGAAAGAAATATTGGTCCAGACGCTAATATTACAACAGATTTTGCCTTGGTAAGACTAACTAACATTTTAGATAATATGATTGTTTATCCTAAGAAAATGTTAGAAAACTTAAATATAACCAAGGGATTAATTTTTTCTCAGGAATTAATGTTAGAGCTTACGAGAACTGGCTTGAGTAGAGAAAAATCCTATAAAATGGTTCAAAGTTATGCAAAAAAATGTTTTGCTGAGGATTTAAATTTGTTTAATGTCATTCATTCTGACAAATATATAATGAGCAAGATTTCACCAAAAAAACTAAGATCTATTTTTAGTTATTCTAAGCACTTCAAGAATGTAAATTTAGTTTTTAGAAGAGTTTTTAGATAATGAAAAAAGGAAAAAAATTATACGAAGGAAAAGCTAAGATTATTTATGCAACAAATGAAAAAGATTTAGTTATTCAATATTTCAAAGACGATGCTACTGCTTTTAATAATTTAAAAAAATCCACAATTGAAGGTAAAGGTGTTTTAAACAATAGAATATCTGAACATATACTTTCAAACCTATCTCAAATTGGAATTAAAAATCATCTCGTTAAAAGACTTAACATGAGAGAGCAAGTTATTAAATTAGTTGAAATTATTCCAATCGAATTTATTGTGAGAAATGTTGCAACTGGTTCAATCACAAAAAGACTAGGTATTGAAGATGGTACTATCTTAAAAGAACCTCTTATTGAATATTGTTTGAAAGACGATAAATTAGGTGATCCTTTAATTGCTGAAGAGCATATAGTAACCTTTGATTGGGCTTCAAAAAAAGAAATTGAAAAAGTTAAAAAAATGATCCTTAGAATTAATGATTTTATGATTGGTATGTTTAGGGGTGTTGGAATTAAATTAATAGATTTTAAATTAGAGTTCGGAAGATTAAAGTTAAATGGGAAAGATGAAATTATATTAGCTGATGAAATAAGCCCTGATACTTGCAGACTATGGGACACAATAACAGATAAAAAATTAGATAAAGATAGATTTAGGAAAGATCTGGGAGATTTAATTCCTGCTTATACGGAAGTTGCAAAAAGATTAGGTATACTTCATGAACAGTCTAATGTCTCTGCTGTAAATGTCACAAAATTATCTTCTATTAAAAGAAAACGAAAATGAAAATTTCAGTAATAATAACACTAAAAAAAGATGTTCTTGATCCACAAGGTAAAGTCATCCATCAAACATTGGATGGAATGGGCTTTAACAATGTAAATGAAATAAGACAAGGAAAATATTTTGAAATTAATACTAGGGAAAGTGATCCAAAAAAAGCTCAAGAACAAATTGAAGAAATGTGCAAAAAACTTTTAGCCAATCTTGTTATTGAAAATTATAAAATTATTGATGCACAATAATTAATGAAATCATCAGTTATTACATTTCCAGGTTCCAATTGCGACAGAGACATGGATGTTGCTCTAAAAAAATTTGGCTTTAAAAATAAAATGATTTGGCATGATGATGCTGAACTTCCCAAAAGTGATTTAGTAGTTTTACCAGGTGGTTTTTCTTATGGAGATTATTTGAGATGTGGAAGTATGGCCTCAAAATCAAAAATAATGAAATCTGTATTGAATTTTGCAAACTCTGGTGGGATGGTCATGGGAATTTGTAATGGTTTTCAAATTTTAGTTGAAACTGGTTTGGTTCCTGGAGTTTTGTTAAGAAATAAATACCTAGAATTTATTTGCAAGAATGTGTTTGTTAAAATCAATAACAAACATAATACTTATTTTAAGAATATTGATAGTGAAGTTCTGAAATTTCATATTGCACATAATGAAGGCAATTATTTTTGTACAAAAGATCAATTAAAGGAAATTGAAGATAATGAACAAATTGCAATTAATTACTGTGATAAAGATGGTAAAATAGAAGAACAATTTAATCCTAATGGCTCTTTAAAAAATATTGCTGGTATCTTCAATAAAGAAAAAAATGTTTTTGGAATGATGCCCCATCCTGAAAGAATGATAGACACCGCACTTTCTGGTGAAGATGGTTCTCTTTTTTTTAATAATTTAATTAATAATCTAAAATGATTGTAAACGAACAAGTAGCTTTCGATCATGGTCTTAAAAAAAATGAATATGCAAAAATTTGTGAACTGCTTAAAAGAATTCCAAATATTACTGAACTAGGTATTTTTTCTGCAATGTGGAATGAACATTGTTCATATAAATCGTCTAGACTTCACTTAAAAAAACTTCCGACTAAAGGAAAACAAGTCATTCAAGGTCCAGGTGAAAATGCAGGAGTGGTTGATATTGGAGATAATGATGCAATCGTGTTTAAAATTGAAAGTCATAACCACCCTTCTTTTATAGAGCCTTATCAAGGTGCAGCTACTGGTGTTGGTGGAATTATGAGAGATGTATTTACAATGGGAGCAAGGCCTATTGCCAATTTAAACTCTATTCATTTTGGTTCTCCTCAACATAAAAAAACTAAAAATTTATTAAGAGGTGTGGTTCATGGGATTGGCGGATATGGTAACTGCATGGGTGTTCCAACTATTGCTGGTCAGACTAACTTTGATAGTTCTTATAATGGTAACATTTTAGTTAACGCAATGACCTTAGGACTAGTAAAAAAAGATAAAATTTTTTACTCAAAAGCAGCAGGATTAAATAAACCAGTAATTTATGTTGGTTCAAAAACTGGTCGAGATGGAATTCATGGTGCTAGCATGGCGTCAGCTAGCTTTGATGAAAAAATTGAAGAAAAAAAACCAACTGTTCAAGTTGGTGACCCTTTTACTGAAAAACTATTACTAGAAGCTTGTTTAGAGTTGATGTCAGGAGATTCAATTATAGCCATTCAAGATATGGGTGCTGCAGGACTTACTTCATCTAGTATTGAAATGGCTTCAAAAGGAAATCTTGGAATTGAAATTAATCTAAATGAAGTTCCTTGTAGAGAAACGAAAATGACTCCTTATGAAATCATGCTTTCAGAAAGCCAAGAAAGAATGTTGATTGTATTAGAAAATGGTAAAGAGGAGCAAGCAAAAAAAATTTTTGATAAATGGAACTTAGATTTTGCTGTAATTGGTAAAACTACTAAATCTAAAAAAATTGAACTTTATTTTGATAATGAAAAAGTTGTAGACATTCCAGTTAATACATTGGTAGAAAACTCACCTATGTATGACCGTAAGTGGAAAAAAGCAAAACTACCAAAGAAAAATAAGATTAAAAAAGAAGATCTTAAGAATTTAAAAATAATTGATGTTCTAAAAAAAGTTTTAGCGCATCCTAATGTTTGCAGCAAGGAATGGATTTGGCAACAATATGATCATACTGTTATGGGTGACACTATTCAAAAACCAGGAGGAGACTCAGGTGTTGTAAGGGTACACGGATCTGATAAAGCAGTTGCAGCTTCAGTAGATTCATCTGCTGTTTATTGTTGGGCACATCCTCTAACAGGAGGAAAGCAAGTCGTTTGTGAAAGTTTTAGAAACTTAATTTCTGTTGGTGCAAAACCAGTTGCAATTACTAATTGTTTAAATTTTGGTAGTCCAGAGAACGAAGAAAACATGGGTGAGTTTGTTGAATGTGTTCAAGGAATTGGCGAAGCTGCTGAATATTTAAAATTCCCAGTAGTTTCTGGAAATGTGTCTTTTTATAACCAAACAAAAGATGAAGGTATCAAACCTACTCCATCAATTGGTGGTGTTGGTTTAATTAAAAACTATAAAATGATGATTACCATGGATTTTAAAGAAGTTGATAATATTGTGTTAGTTATTGGTAAAACTGAAGGACATGTTGATCAAAGTCTATTTGCAAGAAATATTCTAGATGAAAAAAATGGACCTCCGCCAGAAATTAATCTATTTAATGAAAAAAATAATGGAGAAACCTTATTAAAGTTAATTGATAGTGGCTATATTAAAAGTGCTCATGATGTATCGGTGGGAGGAATAATAACTGCAGTGAGCAAAATGTGTATTAAAGGAAATAAGGGTATTAATTTAAAAAAACCAAAATTTTTAATTAATCAAATAGAATATTTTTTTGCAGAAGATCAAGGACGTTACATAATTGAGATTAGTAAAGAAAATCAAAAGAAAGTAGCAGACTTACTTAACAAAAATGCTGTTCATTTTGATGAATTAGGAACTATTAATGAAAATGAACTATATATTAATGATAAGACAAAAGTTACAATTGACGAATTAAAAACTTCGAATACAAGTTGGTTAACTAGTTATATGAGTAAATAATGGCAATGGATTTAAAAGAAATTGAGAGTTTAATTAAGGAAGCCTTAGATGACGCTATAGTTGAGATTCAAGATTTGGCAGGGGATGGTAATCACTACTCAGCAACAATAACTTCAACAAAATTCTTAGGTAAAAGTAAAATTGAACAACATAAAATGGTATATAATTCTCTAAAAGGTAAAATGGGAAATGAATTACATGCTTTAGCAATTAAAACAAAGGAGAAATAATGGAACAACAAACTAAAGATTTGATTAATAATGAAATTAAAAATAACGATGTTTGTCTATTCATGAAAGGAACACCTGATGCTCCTCAGTGTGGTTTTTCAATGGCAGTTTCAAACATGTTAAAAATTTTAGAGGTCAATTTTAAAGGAATAAACGTTCTTGAGAGTCAATCATTAAGGGAGGGTATAAAAGAATTTAGTGACTGGCCTACGATACCTCAGCTTTATATTAAAAATGAATTTGTAGGTGGATGTGATATTATAAAAGAAATGTATGAAAATGGTGAATTAAAAAAAATATTTGAAGAAAAAAAAATTGACTATAAAAAATAATGAAACAATATATTTATAAAATCATCATTTTTGTTGTGGCGATAATAATGATTTATGAATTTACTATTGGTAAGCAAATAAATAAATATACTGATAAGTTGAACGCTATAAGCTCTAAAGAAGGTCGTAAAGAAACAGTAATAAAAATTAGGGAAGAAATTAAAAAAGGAGTAAAAAAAGAAAGATATCTTTCAAAAGAGGATGCTAAGCTCATAAATCAATTTTTA
>JACWDR010000023.1 GCA_014653975.1 Pelagibacterales bacterium SAG-MED20 | reverse complement strand
TCATATTTTTTGCGATTTTGAGAATCGGGATTATTCATTGCCTCTTCCAATTCGTTATACTTTAATCCTAATTGACCTTCATCTGTTCTTCCATCATCCCAAAGCCCATCTGTTGGAGCTGCATCAATAATTTCTTTTAATATATTTAATTCTTTTCCCATTTCCCAAACATCAGTTTTACTACAATCCGCGATCGGAGATATATCAACTCCTCCATCACCATATTTTGTATAAAATCCTACTCCAAAATCTTCTACTTTGTTACCAGTCCCTACAACAATTCCTTTATTTGCTGCTGCCGCCTGGTAAAGCGATGTCATTCTAAGCCTTGCTCTTGAGTTTGCCATACCATGTTCATTATCAAATTTTGACAGGGTATTTTCAAACGACTTAAATAATTCATCTAAATTTAACGTATGAGCTTCAACATTTTTAAAGTTTTCAATTAACCATTTCTGATGTTTGAGACTTAAATCATGTTGAGTAGTTTTTTGTTTAATTGGCATTGATAAAACAATTGTTTTTAAACCAGTCATAGCACTCAATGTGCTTGAAACTGAAGAATCTATTCCACCAGATATACCAATAACTAAAGACTCAGCTTTACTTGGCATTTCTTCGACATAGTTTTTTATCCAATTACTTATAAATTTTACTTTTTCAGGTGCTTTCATAATTAAAAACTTAAACAAAATTGTATTTAATACAATTGTTTAAGATGCCGCTTTAATGTTGTTTTTAGAATATGTCGCATTTTTTTTAATTTCATCTGAAATTAAAAATGCAAGTTCTAAAGCTTGATTAGCATTAAGTCTTGGATCACAATGAGTGTGATATCTAGCAGATAAATCTTGATCAGATATTTTTTGAGCTCCACCAGTGCATTCTGTCACATCTTGTCCTGTCATTTCTATATGAAGGCCACCAGCAAAACTACCTTCACTTTGATGGCATTCAAAAACATTTTTAACTTCCTTAACAACATTGTTAAATGGACGTGTTTTATATCCAGATGTAGACTTAATTGTATTTCCATGCATTGGATCACATGACCAAATTACATTTAAACCTTCTTTTTTAATTGCTCTAATTAATTTAGGTAAAAATTTACCTACATTATCATGACCAAATCTAGAAATTAATGTGATCTTTCCTTTTTCATTTTCAGGATTAATCTTATTACACAAGTTTATTAAATCTTCACTTTTTAATGTCGGTCCACATTTTATTCCTATTGGGTTTTCAATCCCTCGACAAAATTCAACATGTCCTCCATCTAATTGTCTAGTTCTGTCTCCTATCCAAACAAAGTGAGCAGAAGTATCGTGGTATTCTCCAGTTGTGGAGTCTACCCTTGTCATTGCTTGTTCAAACGGTAAAAGTAAAGCTTCATGTGAAGTCCAAAAGTTTACTGTCTTTAATCTTCTGTTAAAATCTGAGTTGATACCACATGCATCCATAAATGCTAAAGCATCGGCAATTTTGTCTTCTAATTCTTTAAATTTTCTTCCAGCTGGTGTTTTTTTGATAAACCCCAAGTTCCAAGTATGGACTTTTTTAAGATCGGCAAATCCACCATGAGAAAAAGCTCTTATTAAATTAAGAGTTGATGCAGATTGTGAATAAGCTTTAAATAATCTTTTTGGATCTGGAATCCTTGATTTTTCATTGAATTCTATTCCATTAATATTGTCACCTAAATAACTGGGTAATTCCACTCCATCAATATTTTCTATTGGTGAACTTCTAGGTTTAGAAAACTGTCCAGCTATTCTACCTAATTTTATTACAGGTAAAGATGCAGAGTAAGTTAAAACCAAAGACATTTGGAGAATTAACTTAAATGTATCTCTAATGTTATCAGGGTGAAATTCTGCAAAACTTTCAGCACAATCGCCACCTTGTAATAAAAATGCTTTACCATCAACAACTTCAGAAAGTTGTTCCTTTAAATGTCTCGTTTCACCAGCAAAAACTAATGGTGGAAAATCTTTAATCTTACCTAGAACACCATCGAGTTCTTTTTTATCCGGATATTCCGGAATATGTTTAACGGGATAGTTTCTCCAACTAGTTATTTTCCAATTTTTCATGTTCAACCTAGGAGTGTTCTAACAGAGTTTTTTAATTATTCAACTGTAACAGATTTGGCTAAATTTCTGGGCTTATCAATATCATATCCTTTTTTAAGAGCTGAATAATAAGCAAGTTTCTGTAAAGGGATTGTTAATAAGAATGGAAGCAAATCATCATTAGCATTTTCAACTTCAATAGTCTGCCAAATATTTTCAGATACTACCTCGTCTTTACTTTTATTGGTAATTAACAAAACTTTTGCACCTCTAGCGATTACCTCTTGCATATTGGAAATTGTTTTTTGATAATAATTATCTCTTGGAGCCAAAACTACTACAGGTATTCCATCTTCAATTAAAGCTAATGGTCCATGTTTCATTTCACCAGCTGGATAGCCCTCAGCATGAACATAAGCTAATTCTTTTAACTTAAGCGCTCCTTCTAATGCTATAGGATACGAAAAACCTCTTCCTAAAAACATCGATCCTTTTGCATCAGTAAAAGTACTCGATATTGTTTGAATCTGACTCTCAATTAATAAAGTTTTCTCAACAAGTTGAGGTAAATTTTTTAAGTCTTTGATTTTTTGTATATAAATCTCTTTTTTTAAATCTTTTTTTAAAAAAGCCAGTTTTAATGTAAAAATATAAAGGACCATCATTTGACCTAAAAATGCTTTTGTTGAAGCAACTCCAATTTCAGGACCACAATGAATAGGTAATACGAACTTTGAATCTCTTGCTATTGAACTTTCAATAACGTTAACAACACTACATGTCTTCATCTTATTCTTGTTGCATAAGTCTAAAGCCGCATAAGTATCAGCTGTTTCACCAGATTGAGAAATAAAAATATATAGGCTTTCTTTTTTAAATCTATTTTTTCTATATCTAAATTCTGAAGCTATATCAATTGTCACGTCTAATTTAGTTAATTCTTCAAACCAGTATTTTGCCATTAGACAAGAGTGATAAGCTGTTCCACATCCAATTAAAGTTATTGAAGAAATTTCTTTTAAGTCCCAGGGTATATTGAATATATTAATATCATTATTGATATTATCTATATATTCCTTAATACAGTTTTTTAAAGTTGTTGGCTGTTCTTCAATTTCTTTAGCCATAAAATGTTTAAATTCACCTTTTTCATAATTTTCTTCATTAGAAGATAATTCTAAAACTTTTTTATTAACTTTTTTTCCATTTTCATCAAAAAAATCGACCTGATCTTTTTTTAAAACACAAAACTCGCCGTCATCTAAATATGAGATCTTATTTGTCATTGACTTTAAAGCATATGAGTCTGATCCTAGATAATTTTCATTAGGACCATAACCAACCGCAAGTGGAGAACCTCTTCTCGCGCCAACAATTAGGTCAGGCTTATCTTTAAATATTATACCCAATGCAAAACTTCCATGAAGCTGTTTAAGCATTTTTACAATTGAATCCTTTAAATTATTTTCTTTTAAATACTCAGTAATTAAATGAACAATAACTTCCGTATCTGTTTGAGACTTAAAAATATGCCCTTTACTAATCAAATATTTTTTTAAAATTGTTGAATTTTCGATAATACCATTATGGACAATTGAAACATTTTCTGAGGAATGAGGATGAGCATTAACAGTATTTGGTATTCCATGAGTGGCCCATCTTACGTGTCCTATACCAACTGAGCCAAGCATATTTTTAGTAGCCAAGTTTTTTTCTAAATTATCTACCCTACCTTCTGACTTAACTTCATAAATTATTCCTTCTGATAAAGTTGCCAAACCTGATGAATCATAACCTCTATATTCTAATTTTCTAAGTGAGTTTATAATTGCAGACGAAACTGATTTATTACTAGTAATACCTATTATTCCACACATAGTTTATTTTTTTTTTCTTTTATAATTATTGATTTCGACTTGATCAACTCTAGTCAAAGCTAGAGACCTCTTTTTGACATTTTTTGTAATAACTGAACCTGCTCCAATAACACTATTGTCATTAATTTCAATAGGTGCCACTAAAGATGAGTTGGATCCTATAAAAACCTTATTTCTAATTTTTGTTTTACTTTTTTTAACACCATCATAGTTACAAGTTATTGTTCCAGCGCCAATATTAACTTCATTTCCTATTTCACTATCCCCAATATAAGATAAATGATTCACTTTTGATTTCTTTCCAATATTACTTTTTTTAATTTCAACAAAATTTCCAATCTTTGAACCTTCTTTTAAAATTGTGCCAGGTCTTAATCTTGCATAAGGACCTATGTTAGATTTATTGCCAATTTTACAACCTTCTATATGAGAAAAAGAATTTATTATTACGTTATTTCCAATTTTGACTTTTTTTCCAATAACTACATATGGATAAATAATTACATTTTTGCCTATTTTTGTATCATCAGAGAAAAAAACTGTTTCAGGTCCAATCATTTGTACACCATCTTTAATAAATTTATTTCGAAGTTTAATTTGGACTTTTTGTAAATTTATTTTTTTCATATTGAAAATATCTACAATAAGTGTCGATTTACCTTAATACACAAATTATTTCTTAAAAATACTTTAATAATGATACAAAGAAAGCTTTAGTTGGTATTTTTGAGGCTGACTATAGAAGAAAAATGAAAATAAATTATATATTATTTACTTCCTTCCTGACTTGTTCAATTTTTATTTTTTTATAAAGACTGTTATTTTTATTATAAAGTAAATTGAAGCTTATATTTTTATTCACCTTTATAATAACTCTTTTGGCATTTCTTACTTCGTAGTTATCTGCTACAGCACTAATAGGTCTTTTGTTTATATGTAAATTTTTGATATTTATGACAGATCTATCATTAATAATAGAACCTTTCCATCTTCTAGGACGAAATGGACTTATTGGTGTTACTGCAAGTTTATTTGAATCTAAATTTAGAATAGGTCCATGTGCTGATAAATTATAAGCTGTACTCCCTGCTGGTGTAGATACCAGGACACCATCTGAAATTAATTCTTTTATAATATATTTTTTATTAAGGGTTATTGAAATAGATGATGCTTGTTTGCTTTGTCTTAAAATTGAAACTTCATTGATAGCAATTGATTTTTTTATTTGATTATTTTTATTTTTTACAGTCATTTGTAAAGGGTGGATTTTAATTTGATGTAAAGTTTTCAAGTTTTTTAAAAAATTTTTATTTGAATATTTATTCATCAAAAAACCGTAGTTCCCAGAGTTAACACCATAAAACGGTTTATTAAATTTATATAATTTTTTTAATGTTTGAAGCATAAAACCGTCTCCACCTAAAACAATTATGATATCAGCATTTTTTAAGGAAACTATTTGAATTTTTTTTAATATTGAAAGTCTAATTCTAAAAGAACTTTTGGTTTTATCAAAAACTAAATGAATTTTATTGTCCATTCAGTGGTGCCCTCGGCCAGACTCGAACTGGCACTCCGCAAGCGGCAAGGATTTTAAGTCCTTTGTGTCTACCAATTTCACCACGAGGGCATTAATGAATTTCATGAGTATTTATGCTAATATTTATAATTGAACAAGAGGAATAAGTAAATTTTATTTATTTTATCTCTCTAGGTACTAGTCTGGTACTAGTTGTCCTATAAAATCCTATACTAGTAGATTTAAATTTTAGTTTTTTAATTAATTATTTTTATTAATTCATACACTTTGGTTCAAACCCAAAGTTTCTATCTACAAAATAAGCTGATTTTTTCGATTTCCACATCCTATCATTTGCAACAATAGTATGATCTCTGTCTGTGTAATTCTCAATTAACCAATCTAATGAAATAGCCATCTGGTGTGTGTGATATGCAGCATCTTTTTGTTCTTTTGTATGATTCTGTAGTTGTTTAGGATCTTTACGTTTTCTATAAGTTTTAAGGTCTGTAAGACCTAGGTTTAGTACATCAACAGATTTGTCTATTTTTTTCTTTAATTTTTTTGGAAACTTTTTGTAACCCCATAGTTCAGCTATAGCATAAAGTCCTAGCAAATTGTTCACACCTTTTGAATGATACCAAACATCTTTAACACCTCTGAAACTGTTATTATGAATATAGCCATCCTTGTATACAACTTTATTAGCTTTTTTAATTCCTCTCTTAATCCATTTCGCTGCTTCTTCTGGTTTATCTTTCCAAGCTAAATATGATAAGACAGAAACAGTTCCATCAGCCATTTGAAAAAAACCTACTGAACTACCTAATGCTGATAAAGTCCACGGCTCGATATACTTTTTGTATAAAGTATCAATATACTTATCAATAATTTTAAATTGTTTTTTAGTAAATTGATCTCTCATCAAATATGCTTGCTGGATATAAGTGGCTCCATATATTTGAGCTTCTTGAGGTCTGTGTGAAAGACAAGGTTTGTCACCTTTAGCTTTACCACCGCCATAACAACTCTCGGCTTTGCCTTGATTTTTTAGTCGGCTAATTTCTTCATCAGTTAACGTGGTCAACATCACACCTGCTTCTGCCCAGGCTACCATAACTTCAGCAATAATTGGACCATGTTCCTCCATTTTGTTATCTATGATTGCTGTAACAATGGTTCCGTGCAGTAATGCCAACCTATTAGAATGCTTTTCATGCTTAACATTTACACTGTTTGCTTTTAGTTCATGCTCTTTGTTCCAATCATACTTGGTAAGTTTCATTAAATGATCATAATTATTTCCTTGAAGTTCAGGATTTTTTTTTTTGCTTACATGAGTTATGGCAAGATCCAATTCCCAATATGCTTTACCCCAGCTTCCATGACCATGCACACCTTCTAGTGGGCAAGTTTCTCTTGTAAGTTCATTCGCAAAGAAATATTTTGGAATAACAATGTCATTTTTCTTTGCATAAGCGTTCCCACTCAACAACAAACCCAGAACCACGATCAATAGAAGTTTTTTCATTAATAAAAGCATATAATATTATCTATCCAGGTACTAGTTTAGTACTAGTCTGCACAAATTAATTAAGCTTTATTTTCTAATCTTAATTGAAAGCTTATTTAAAGTTATATGATTTTATAGGATGTTTTAGACTAACTTGGACTACTATGGACTGACTTTAACATCTATCCCTCGGCTTTTAAGTCCTTTGTGTCTACCAATTTCACCACGAGGGCATTTGTGAATTTCATGAGTATTTATGCTAATATTTATAATTGAACAAGATTAATAAGTAAATTTTTTTTATTTTATCTTCCTATGCTCCTGTTTTGCTCCTGTTGTCCCATAAAATCCTATAACTAACAATCAACTCCAAGCGTACACTTGCCACTTAACATTTTCATGCCTTTATTTATATTATTTTGTCGATCCCGCACTGGATCATAAATAATAGTAGTGTTTGTTCCAGAGGATGATTGTGTTGTAGTGTTCGTTTGTTGAAACTTTGTCCGGGGCACCGGGTAACAGAACGCCCCTACTTCAATTTAGAATTATTGTATATCAACAAACCTTATCTAAAATGTTCTACGAAGTTTCTAAGAAGTCTGAATGCAAGAGTAAGTAAAAAGCATTAACAGAAAAAACCATCAAATTAAGATGATGGTTTTTTCAAGGTGTTAATGAGAAGATTTAAAATGCTATCCATAAATGAAGCAACTAATCTAGTTACCTAATCTATTTAGTTTCATACAAGTCAATTGTTGTTTTTGAATTCTAGGATAGATTTGTCTAGAATTTTCTTAGCATCCGAAACAGAACCATACCCATTTGTTTTAATCTCTCCTGGACCTTTATAACTTTCGAACCATGTCTCAATAATGCTCAAAGTTCCAGGAAACTGTTCTTTCAGTTCTTCAACATTGGTTGCCTTGTAAAGCGGAGAGTCTTTTTGAATCATCAATAGTTTATCATCTATCTCACCACCATCTAACATTTTCAGCACACCTATAATTTTTCCGCTTACAACTTTACCCCTCTCTATATAAGAACCAATTAAAATTACATCTAAGGGATCGCCATCACCGCCTGCTTCTTTGGATAATAATGTCCTCGGTATCATCCCGTAGTTTGTTGGATAACCCAAAAATTTTACAATTCTAGGTTTGCCTTTTTTAAATTCCCACTCTATATCACCAGTTTTTTTAGAAACTTCCCACTTCTCGTTTGTACCTGTTGGTATTTCAACAACTACATTTACCGTTCCGTCTGAGTTGATTGGTTCAATGTCCTTCAGGTAGTTCAAACCTGCGGACAATGAGTATTCTGATGTATATTCTGTCTTAATATCATCGTAGCGATCTGCGAAAGCATTTGAAGTGCCGAACACGATAATAAATAAAGTTAGTATCCTCTTAATCATTTAGTTCTCCTAAGTTTAATTTTGCAATTAAAAAACTATAACTATGAATTGTGAAAATATAGTGACAATTAATTTACGATTTTATTAAATTGACTTTCCTCTTCATGTTTGCCCGTTGAAAAAATCTAAATCATGTTGAAATATTGCCCCCTAATTTATAATTGCTAACGAAAGTTACGCACTTGCTGGTTAATTAACTTTGTTAATTAAGTAAACGGGGTCCGGGGCACCTGGCAACTGAACGCACCTTCACAATTGTCAAGTTCTCTAATTGCTGTTAGGTTAAAAGTAGATAACTATAAATAACAACTTAACCAAGGATAATAAAATGATTTTCATGTGTACATATCAATTAGATCGAGACAAACAAGCAGAGACGCAAGCTTTTTTTGCAAATATGACTGATGAACAAATTGCTGGAGAATACCCTGCTGATGTAAAACAAATTGGTCGTTGGCACGATGCAGCTAATGGAAGTGGCTTAATAATAGTTGATACAGACAATCAAGAATCGCTAACAGGATGGATCATGGGTTGGTCTGGGGCGTGTACTTTTCCTATCGTTAAACCAGTATTGGATGATGCTAATGCAAGAAAAGCTATTAAGGCTATGATTGCTAATCAAAAAGGTTAATCAAAAAAATTTAGTTACCCTTATTTAAAGAGGGTAACTAAAAAAACCCAGAACCATGATCCCTAAAAGTTTTTTCATATCAAGTTAATGACATGCAATGCCAAATTTTTTAAGCCTCCAATAATTATAGGGCCAAGGTGTTAAAAATCCAACAGTTAACATAATTGGAACTACCCACCAAGTTATCATTGCTCCACCTGTTAAAAAATAATCAGTTAAATTCATTGCAATTTCCATACCAACCATTGAAATAAAACTCATTCCTAATGCAGTTTTTAAAGCATCCTTAAAATTAAAATTTTGTCTTATCAAAATTATAGTTTCTAAAATAATACTTGTAATCAACCCGTTGATAATTGCTAAAGTCATAATGGCTAAAACTGGCCAGGGAATTCCTGTGATTTGAAAATATAATATAGTTCCAAAGTCACCAATTGCACATCCCAATAAACACCAGGCAGTATTCTTTGCACTTCTTTTCCATGTATTATTGCAAGACCAATTAAAATTAACAGTATTTTCCATGTAAAAATTTTATTTTAATTAATTTCTACTTTTGCAATCATTCCTACATCATAGTGACCTGGGACATTGCAGGCTATTTCTATGTTAGATACATTTTCAAATTTCCAAATTAAATCTTTACTACTCTTTGGCTCCAACAGAACACTATTAGCATGACTATGTGCCATAGATTTGTCCATCTTAGACATTTTTTTCATTTTATCTTTATCAATGCTATCAGCTAATAATATTTCCATCTCAACCATTTTTTGCATTTCAGATTGATGTTCTTTGTGCATGCTTTGATTAGCAATATTAAATTCATGCACTAATTCACCAACATTCTCTACCTCAAATTTTATAGTCTCACCAGATTGAACTTTAAAAGAACTTGGTTCAAAATAATTATCATACATTAAAACTTTAATTATTCTTGTAACGTCTTCTGGTTTTCCTTTTTTACCAACCTTCATACTTTTATCTGCTAATGCAGTCGAAATTGATACAGTGAATGAAATTAATATTATAAAAAAATGTTTAAACATTTTTGAAATGTATCTAATTGAATCAAAAATTCAATGTGTCAATTAAGCTTTAGTTGATATTCGTAATTTTCTTTAGACCAAAAAGACTTGATATATGCTAAAACACTATCAATTTCTTTATCAGATAGTTTGTCACCAAAACCAATCATCTTACCTTCGTAATTATTTACTAACTTTGCTAGTCCATATTTTATAATAGCATGAAGTGTTTTGTCATCATGATGCCAAGTGTGTCCAGTGCCATTTAAAGGTGGGGCTTTTCGATGTCCATCTTCATCCACACCTTTCCAATTTTCAGCACCTGACAAATTT
>JACWDR010000022.1 GCA_014653975.1 Pelagibacterales bacterium SAG-MED20 | reverse complement strand
GACTACAATTTAAAAAAAATTGGACCACAGATCGAAAATCACGAATTTTTTCCTGAAAAATGTAACGTGACTCTTGCGAAAGCTATAAATAATAGTTTAATAAAAGTTAAAGTTTGGGAAAGAGGCGCTGGGCTAACTAAAGCTTGTGGCACTGCAGCCTGTGCAGCAGCAGTTGCTGGAAATATTAATAGATTAGTAGGAAAAAAAGTTGACATACAATTTGCTTTGGGAAAGTTGTCAATTTCTATTGATAAAAATAATAGTATTTATATGAAAGGACCAGTTTCAGATATTAAAAATATTGAAATTAAACTGTAATGGGAATTTTTGATAAATTCAAAATTGGATTCAAAAAAAGTGCATCAACGTTCACTTCAGGATTAAGAGATATAATCATAAAAAAAGAGATAGATGACAAAACATTAGATCAAATCGAGGAATACTTAATACAATCAGATGTTGGTCTTGGAGCTGCTAATGAGATAAAAAAAATTATTTCTCAAGAAAAAATAGATCCCAAAAAAGATATTATTAATGAAGTAAATATGATTTTAAAAAGTTATATAATCAATCTAATGCAGCCTCTTGAAAATGAAAATTTTTTTAAAAAAAAAGATAAGCTAAATGCAACTTTAGTTTCAGGTGTTAATGGTGTGGGTAAAACAACTACTATTGGAAAAATTGGAAAAATATTAAAATCTAATGGAAATAAAGTTTTGTTTTCTGCATGTGACACCTTTAGAGCTGCAGCAATAGAGCAGCTAGAAAATTGGGCAAACAAAATTGATGTGCAAATTATCAAATCTTCTCAGGGCTCAGATCCTGCTTCAGTTGCTTATAAAGCTATAGAGGAAGCGATGAAGAGTGACTTCAATCATGTTCTAATTGATACTGCAGGAAGATTACAAAATAAAAAAAATTTGATGGAAGAATATAAAAAGATAGCGAATGTTACTAAAAAAATAGATCCAAATGCCCCTCATAATGTAATTTTAATTTTAGATGCAACGTCTGGCCAAAATATTATTAATCAAGTAGAAGAGTTTAATAAAATTATCCCCATTACTGGCCTAATAATGACAAAGTTAGACGGGACTGCAAAAGGTGGTATTTTACTTGCTTTAGCAAAGAAATATCAACTTCCTATAATTGCATTGGGCCTTGGTGAAAAAATAGACGATTTAGAAATTTTTAGTGCAGAGAAGTTTGCTAATGCGTTCACACAAATTAATTAATTAAATTATTTGAGATTAAAGGTTTATAATAATTACATTTATAATTTTCTTTTAAACTTGAGTGTCCACAGTTTTTCGCAATAGATGAAATTATAAAATCAAACTTTCCGTTTAAAGGATATTCATTCAGTTTTTTTTTAGCTATATCAAATTTAAAATTTTTTTTGATGTTTTTAGTTGCACTTATCATAACTAGAGTATTGTTATCTTTTAAGAGATAATATGCAAAGTCTTCAGGGAAAACAGGAAAATCATATTCATTCAAAAGATATTTGGCTTGAGAAGGAAACCACTCATATGAAATTAGTGGGTTAGATGTTTTCGTTTTATAATCATATATATACAAGTCCTGGGGATAATCTGTTACATAATTAAAATTTTCTCCTCTTGCTAAAATTGCTTTTTCTCTTGTCTTAAAATAAAGTGTAAATTTTTTGTTATGTGAATTCATATGACCTATATAAAATAGATCTTCTGTGGACGTCTCAAGACTATCAGCCATAATAGAATTTGAAAAAAAGATTAAAAAAAATAAAATTATAGGTTTTTTCACCTAAAATTTATAAAACTAAAATTAGTAAATTATTTGTCTAGATTGTGACTTAATTTAAACTCTTAATAAATGAAGTTAGTGCAAATATGAGCTTTTCATCATATTTCATCATATGGTTGTCATATTTTGTAAAATAAGAATATTTAGGTTGATTAGCCATTTCGTAAATTTTTTTACCCATTTTAAATGGAACAATTTCATCAGCTTCTCCATGCATCACTAGAACTGGAATATTAATTTTTTTAATTTTTTTATCATTTTCATACCTATCTTTTAACAAAAGACCTACGGGTATATACGGATAAACATTTTGCGCAGCATCAACCATCGAAGTAAAAGGCGTTTCTAATATTAAACCTGCAAACTTTTTATTTAGAGCTATTTGAGTAGCAATACCAGTTCCAAGAGACTCCCCATAAAGTATGATATCTCTCTCTGATAAGCCTAAATTTCTTAACCAATCAATTGCACTTTTGCCATCTTTATAAAGCCCCTGTTCAGAAGGTTTGCCAGAATTTCCACTAAAACCACGCCAAGAGATAATTAAAAAATTTATATCCATGTCTTTAAAATGATTTAATTTATGAATTCTATTGTCAAGCTTCCCAGCATTTCCGTGAAAGTAAACTATGGTTTTAAATTTTTTAAGATCTTTTTTATGAAACCATCCTACTAAATTTATATTATCTGATGTTCTAATTTGAACTTCTTCTATATCTACTTTTAATTTGTCACCAAAATAATTATTTACATTTGGAAGATATAATAAGCTTCTTTGAAAAAAGAATAAAAAAACTAGAACAGATAAATAGATTAAAGATATAACTATTATTATACTCATTAAAAAATTATTAGATTTTTTTTTCATTTTGTTTTTTTGTAAAATATACGCCAAAAAATACTAATATTGTTCCAATCAAGTGATAAGACTCTAATTTTTCGTCAAATAAAAAAAAGCCATAAATTGCAGCATAAACTGTAAATACATACAATGTAAAACCAGTTAAAGATGCTCCAAGCTTTTTTTGTGCTATAGTATAAAGAGTAAATGCAATAATACCTGGAGATATAGCTGCAAAGGTTACCCAGGAAAAAAACTCTATGTTAAAAGTGGTTCTTTGGAACATAAATTCTTCAAGGATATAAAAAGGAAGTAAGCTCACTGATCCAAAAAAAGCAACTAAAACAAATCTTTGAAAAATTGGAAGTTTAGTTTTCCAATAAAATAAATAAATAGAATACAAAGCCCAACCAATTGCAGCGGCTAACATCCACAAGTCACCAATTGTAAATTTTAAAATAATTAATAAGTTTAAATTACCCTTGATAATGATTGTAAAAACTCCTACTAAACATGAAATTAAACCAACTATTTTAATAAAATTAATTTTTTCCTCAAAAAAAAAGTATGAAATTAGAATTATAAATATTGGTGATGATGTATAAATAATTCCCATATTGGTAACTGTAGTTGTTTCACCTGCTAAAAAAGGAAATGCTCCACAGACACCACAGCCCATTGCACCTAAAAAAAATAATTTTCCACATTCTTTTTTAACAATTTTAAAATTTTTTTTTAAAGAAATGTATGTAAATGGTAAAAGAATTAAAAAAACAACTGTCCATCTCCAAAAAGCCAATGAAATTGGAGGGACAAACTCAACCCCTCCTCTAGCAACTACTAAATTAGAAGCCATAAAAATTGGTTGAATAAACAACAAAGAAAAAGCTAATAAATTATTTTTTTTTGTGATCAATTTGTTTTCGGAATATTTATTTTTTATCGAAAAAAGCTTCGTAAACCATCATTAAAATTGCTACAGCCATTAATATGTATACTGGAAGCACATCCCAAAAACCAATCATTGATGATCTTGTTAGTGTTGTTGCAAGACCGATTAAAAAAGCTGCCGCAAGAGCAGATCCTAATAATGTTGTTACTTTATTTAGCATATTTTTTACAACTTTTTTCTAACCAATTTGCTATACCTAAAAATCTCAAATCATCAAATTTTTCACCTGCCAATTGGATTCCCAATGGTAAATTATTTGGGCCGGTAAGTAAAGGTAATGAAATTGAAGGTGCTCCCATATATGTCCAAATAGTACAAAACTCTGGGCTACCTGTACTTTTTAAACCTTTGTCTGCAACTCCAGTCGTTGCCGGACTTATCACTGCATGGTAATCCTCAAACACCTCTTTATAGGACTCATAGCTGCGTTTCATAAAATCAATTGCTGCCGCATATTCTTTTGCTGAATATTTTAAACCTCTTTCAATTGCACTTATTATCTCTTTTGAAAGTTTTTTCTTTGATTTTTTATAATATATCTCAAAATTATTAGCCATATCAGTTTCATGAATTATCTTATGGTATTTAGGGATATCATCAAAATATGAAGGCGTGTCAAATACTTCAATATTTTTTTCAAAAGTTTTTATAAAAAACTCAAATGATTTTTGAGACTCTTTATCTATTTTTTTCCAACTCTTAGTTTTATAGAATATGAACTTTGGTTCAAAAAGTGGACCTTTCTTACAAACATTTAACATTTCATCTGCCGAATAATGAATAGTGGAAGTGTCGTGCGCATCTTTTTTAATTAATGTTTTTGTTAATAAAGCAATATCTTCTACTGATTTTCCAAATACACCAATATGGTCTAACTTTTCTGATTGCCTCAAAACACCACTACGAGAAATTAATCCAAAAGATGGTTTAAAACCAACTACACCACAATAAGATGCCGGTCTTATAACTGAACCATTTGTTTGAGAACCCAGTGACAATGGTGCCATATGTGCTGCAACAGCAGCAGCGGATCCGCTTGAAGATCCTCCTGGTGTTCTAGAATAATCATGTGGATTTGTAGTTTTTCCTGGATGAAAATATGCAAGTTCTGTAGTTTCAGTTTTACCCATAATAATAGCTCCTGCAATCTTAAGTAGATTTACCACTTCTGCTTCTTGAGATCCTGTCATTTTTTTTCTAATGATAGTTCCACATTCAGTTGGCATATCTAAAGTTCCAATTATATCCTTAACTGCAACTGGTAATCCGTGTAAAGCACCTAATGGTTTTCCTGACTTTCTATAATTGTCCGCTTCTGAGGCTTTTTCTAAAAGTTCTTTTTTATCAAAATGAGCCCATGCGTTAACGTCTTTTTCAAACTTCTTAATTCTTTCTATATATTGTTCACAAACTTCTACAGAAGAAATTTCACCCTCTTTCAGTTTTTCAACTATCTTATTGGCTGTAAGAGAAAATATATCTATCATTTTAATTTAATTAATTTGCAAATAATGTTTCTGGCAGCCACAAAGCAATGCCAGGAAACATATACATTAAAAACATTGCGAAAATTACAATACCTAAAAACGGCATAATTCCAGCAAATATTTGCATCAATTCAACATTTTTAGATTGAACCCCCTTAAGATAATAAGCTGACATCGCCATTGGTGGTGTTAAAAAAGATGTTTGTAGATTTAAAGCAATCAACATTGCAAAGAAATATGGATTAACATTAAACACCTCTAATAATGGTAAAAATATTGGCACAAATATAATTAAAATTTCTGTCCATTCTAATGGCCAACCTAAAAGAAAAATTATTATTTGTGTAATTATCAAAAATTGCCAAGTTGTTATTTCAATTGATTTGAAAAAATGCTCAAAAACTTCATGTCCTCCTAAATAAGAAAATACTGATGAAAAAGTCCAAGAGCCAATGAATAACCACATAATCATTGCAGTAGTTTTAGCTGTTAAAAATACAGACTCTTTAAAGCTTTGCCATTTAAGAGTTTTATAAAACCAAGAAAGAAGTATCGCCCCAAATGCTCCTGCGGCAGCTGCTTCTGCAGGTGTTGCTATTCCTGCTAAAATCGTTCCAAGAACTAACATTATCAAACCAAAAAGAGGAACAAAAGATACCAAAACTTCTTTTAGAATTTCTGATCTAGGTGGAATATCTTCTGCGGGTGGTTTAGGAGCAATGGATGGATTTATCCAAGCCCTAGTTACTGCATACCCCATGTATAAACCCGAAAGTAACAATCCTGGAAAAATTGCTGCTGCAAACAATCTTAAAGGAGATAATTGAGCAATTACCGAATAAACAATTAACATGATACTCGGTGGTATTAAAATTCCTAAACATCCCCCAGCGCAAATAACACCTGAAGCAAATTTTTTATCATAACCTGCCTTGACCATTGCTGGCCACGCAAGTAAGCCCATTAATGTTACTACGGCACCAATAATTCCTGTTGCCGTAGAAAATAATGTACAAGTGATTAGTGCTGCTACTGCCATTGAGGCGGGCAATCTATGGGCAGCTAATCTTATTGCAAAAAATAATTTTGCTACTATTCCAGCTCTCTCAACTAAATATCCCATGAATAAAAATAATGGAACTGCTGTTAAGACATTATTATCCATGACTGAATAAGTATTTTGAACGAATAGTTGAAATATCCTGTTATCAAATAAATGATCCATTAGAACTGGATCATAAAAAGCATAATATCCAAAGCCAATACCCATAGCCATCAAGGTAAATGCAATAGGAAATCCCAACAATACTGCGAATAAAAATATCCCCATCATCAGGATAGCAACTTCTGGGTTAGTTAAACTAAATAACATCTTTTTGATCCTCGTCTTGTGCAGTTCTCATTAAAATTTTTTCCGTTTCCTCTGCAACAACCATTCTTGCAGGCCAGTGTCCAGTTTGAATACAAATTATTGATCTAAAAACTTCACTAATCCCTTGAATAATTAATAAAATACCTGCTGCTGGTATCATAGATTTTACCATATAAATTTGTATTTGAGCCGGGCTACTCCAGCTGGTTTCTTTTATTTTCCAAGCCAAGGCTGCATACTCATATCCATAAAATGCTAAAGCAAGCACTCCTGGAAAAAAGAAAATAAAGTAAAGTATCAAATCTATCCAAGCTTGCTTTTTTGGGCTAAATAATCTGTAAATAACATCTCCTCTAACATGAGACTCGGTAGCTAAGCAGTAAGCTCCTGACATCATCAAAATTGCTCCATACATCTGCATACTGAAATCAAAGTTCCATAAAGTAGGCTTATTGAAACCATAAGCCATTGTCACTTCGTAAACTGTTCCTCCCATCAAAATAACTATGCACCATGAAAAAGCTTTACCCATAGAAGTACTAAGAGTGTCCGCAAATTTAATGAAAGATCTCATCATAACTTAATTAAATACCTTAATTTTGGGTTAAAAAAAAGGGGGCTTTTACACCCCCTTCTTTTAAAAATTATCAAAAGTTAGTTAGATTTTAACTTTTCCGATTGGACCAAACTCATTTTCATAAGCTAATTTGTAGTTCGGTTGATTCATCAACAGATACTTCATAGTTCTCTTAGCATATGCTTTTTGAGATGCGATGATTTTCTTGAAGAAAGGATCTTTCCCAGAAAACTCACCAACGATTTTATCCCAACCTTTTAATTGTTCAGCTAAGATAGCATCAGATGTTTGGTAAACATTTACCTTATGCTCATTCATTAATTTAGCTAAGTCAGTTGAATATCTAACTAGCGCCTTGAAGTAGTTATCTGAGTTCGCAGCGTATGCAGCGTTCTTTAAGATAGCTTGGTGAGCAGGCGAAAGGCTTTTCAGTTTCTTAGTATTCATAGGAATTTCAAACATCTCTTGAGATTGGTGGAAACTTCCTAGGTGATAATGCTTAGAAACATCTTGCATTCCAAATTGTGAGTCTGATGTTGGGTTATTAAACTCTGCAGCATCAATCAAGCCAGTTTTCATTGCTGGTTGAATTTCACCACCAGGTAATTGTCTCACGACCATTCCCATAGCAGTTAAAACGTTAGTCGCTAAACCAACTGTTCTATACTTCATACCTTTAACATCAGATACTTTTGTTACGTTCTTTTTAAACCAACCAAAAGGTTGTGCTGGCATTGGCATATGAAAGAAACCAGTATAATCAAATCCTACACTTTTCACTGCTTCTTCGTATAATGCTCTTCCTCCACCATACTCCATCCATCCCATAACTTCTTGAGATGACATTCCGTATGAAGGCCCAGTTCCAAAAAGTGAAGCTGCAGCATTTTTACCATACCAATATGCAGTCACCCAGTGACCCATATCAACTACGCCAGAACTTACCGCTTGTCCAATTTCTGAAGTTTTTACGATTGCGTTTACTGGTTGAAGATCGATTTTTAGTGATCCACCAGACATGTCGCTAACCATTTTTGCATAATCTCCTGCCATTTCAAAAAAGATATTAGCGCCTGAAGGCCAAGCTGCTTGCATCTTTAATGTTACAGGAGCTGCATTAGCGATGCTAGGCATTGCTACAGCTGTTGCTGCTGCTGCACCTGTCGCTGCTGCTGCTTTAAAGAACTTTCGTCTTGAAGGTGATTTTGTTACCTTCAAAGATTTTTTATCTTTAATCATTATTTCTCCTCTATTAGTTAATTAACTTCAAATATTTAATTATAAATAGCTATTAGAGTCTATAGATAAAATCTGTATTGTGATTACATTTATTCAATCTGTAGTAGTATTTTTTCTTTTTTATCGGTTTTTACCTAATAATTACTTTTAATTTTATTTTTTAATTACTTGGTTTAGCTAAAATTAAATTTGGGTCAAAAATTCTAATTTTAATCCTAGAATACCATTCTGAAACATATTCAATTTCATCGTCAGTCAACATTTGAGCTATTAATGTCATTTGTGGATGATTAACCTTGCCAGACTTGTAATCCTTTAATTTTGCAATTAAATAATCTTTATGCTGAGCTGTAAGATTTGGGATAATCACTGAATTTCCTCCTGATGCGGCTACACCATCTAAACCATGACATGCAGAACATATAGTCTGTACTTTTTCTTTACCTTTTCTAAGTTCTTCGGTCAAATTTTTACTTATAGTAGCCCCTACAGAACCCGTTTCTGCTTGTTTAGTATCTGCTAAAAGTGAACCGGTTAAGATAAAGTACAAACTTAATAGTGAAAAAATTAATTTCATTAATTCATCTTTGTATGACTGATAATTTTAATTGCTTCTACTAATTTAGCCTCACCCTCTTTCAATTTTCCAGAGTTACATAAAGCTTTACCTTCATCTTTTAGAGCTTTGATCTTCAATAGTTTTTTATCAGTGTATTGATATTGTTTTTTCCCATAAGCTCTCTCTGACTCTTTCCAAATTGATTTTACATAATATTTACATAAATAATCAGGGGCATTTAAATATGCTTGATATTCACTTTCTGTCATACATTTGCTATCTCTTACTTGTTTAAATTCACCATCTTCTGTCCATTTTGCAAAACCAGAACAAATTTTATTTTCTTCATTACTATTTGTAATGCTCACCGCCATAGTGATGGTTAAAAAAGATATGATTATTAAAAATTTATTTTTCATTACTAACTCCTAAATTTTAATTATTTAAAAAAAGGGGCCAGTTAGAAAACTGGCCCCTTTAAATTATTAATGCTAAACTCCTTCGTAAGTTATTCGATAAATAACTCCTGCCTTATCATCAGAGACTAGTAATGAACCATCAACATATTGTTGTACATCCACTGGTCTACCAAGATAAGTTCCCATTTCAGTCATCCATCCTTCAGCAAAAGGTTCTGTACTTTTTGCATTACCTTTTCTATCTAAATAGGTAACCATAACTCTAGCACCTCTAGGCTTGATTGCGTTCCATGAACCATGCTGAGCACTAAATATCGCATTGTGATATTTTTTTGGAAACATTTTTCCAGTATAAAACATCATTCCAAGATCCGCTGCATGAGCGATCATGTCAACTTGTGGCTTACAATAATTGTCAGCATATTCTTTTGGAATAGTTTTACCCTGATATTCATTAGTTCTAACATCTCCTCCACCAAAGTAAGGATGTCCGTACCACACTTTTGGTCCTAAGGCACAAGCTTTGTTTAGCTCACCAGGAGGTGTTTCGTCTCCCATACCATCTACTTGGTTGTCAGTGAACCACAAAGCTCCATCTTTTGGATTAAAGGCATGTCCAACAGAATTTCTTATTCCAATTGCAACTACTTCTCTATCCAATTCTCCTGGAAATCTATTGAACCTAATCATACCACCAATACCAACTTGATCATAAAGAGGATACTTATCTGGACCCGCTACGTTAAAAGGCTGGCCCATACTTACATAAAGTTTATTATCCTTAGGATTTATAGCACAAACTCTTGCAGTGTGATTGTAGGACTCTTCTTCAGGCGGAATCAATTCTCCCTGATTGATTATTGGTATAGCTACAGTATCGGGACTTTCCATAAAGTATTCAGCAGCTGGAAACCATAAGACTCTGTTTCTTTCTGCTATATACAAATGTCCATCTGCCGAATAGCAAGGGCCATTTGGAATGTCAAAGCTGACTGTCGGAGCAAATTGCTCTACAGTATCTGCAACATTATCCATGTCTCTATCTGTTGCTTGCCATACTCTTGTTTTTCTAGTTCCTATCCATACTGTGCCTTTATTCCTACTAACAGCCATATGTCTAGCATCTGGCGCTACTGCAAAAAGTTCAATTTTGAACCCTGCTGGCATTTTTATGTTTGGAAGGATATTCTTTTTTATATTCGCAGCAAACTTAGTGTTCTGATCAATGACATCAGCAACTGCGCCATCAGTTTTTTGAAAACTACTAAGTTTTTTGATATTCTCTTCGTCCCCCGCTGAAAAGACAGCAGTCGAAGAAGCAGCTAGGAAAATTAAAAAAGAACTTATACTTAAAAGTATTTTTTTCATTTCTCTCTCCTTTGTTATTTTTTGTAATTATATCTTCTCAAGGATGGAGGGTTATGTATAGAAAAAAAAGACAGAATGTCGCATTAATTCAGAAAATATAAAAAATATACAATTT
>JACWDR010000021.1 GCA_014653975.1 Pelagibacterales bacterium SAG-MED20 | reverse complement strand
TTTTGTTCCCAGCTATGAATCTACTGTAACACAAAATATATGGAATGAAGGCGGTATTTTGCTTGGCAAACTTAATTGTGATGAATTTGCAATGGGGTCTTCAAATGAAACTAGTTTTTTTGGAAATGTTCAAAGCCCAATTGATAAAAATTTAGTACCAGGTGGTTCTTCAGGCGGGTCTGCATCAGCACTAGCAGCAAATTTGACTCCTATTACAATAGGCACTGATACGGGTGGATCTATAAGACAACCAGCTTCATTTACAGGTACAGTTGGTCTAAAACCAACTTATGGTAGTTGTTCAAGATATGGCATTGTTGCATTTGCTTCATCATTAGATCAAGCAGGACCTATGTCTAAAAATGTAAAAGACTGTGCATTGCTTCAAGAAGTTATTAGTACTTATGATGAAAAAGATTCAACATCGATTAAATTTAAAAGAAATAATTATAGCAAAGAATTAACAAAAAACATTAAAGGTAAAAAAATTGGAATTCCAAAAGAGTATAGAGTAGATGGAATGCCAAAAGAAATAGAAGATTTGTGGACAAAAGGAATTGAGTACGCAAAAGATTGTGGCGCTGAAATAATCGAAATTTCACTACCTCACACAAATTATGCTTTACCAACATATTATATAGTGGCTCCAGCTGAAGCCTCTTCAAACTTAGCAAGATATGACGGTGTTAAGTATGGTTTTAGATCAAAAGGCGAAAACTTGATTGATATGTACGAAAAGACAAGATCAGAAGGTTTTGGTAGTGAAGTGCAAAGAAGAATAATGATTGGTACTTATGTTTTATCATCTGGTTATTATGATGCTTATTACTTAAAGGCGCAAAAGGTTAGAAAATTGATTAAAGATGACTTTGATGAAGCATACAAAAAAGTTGATGCAATTTTAACCCCATCAACTCCTAGTGCTGCATTTAAAATTGGTGAGAAAACTAATGATCCAGTTTCAATGTATCTAAATGATATTTTTACGGTTCCAGTCAATTTAGCTGGGTTACCCGCTATTTCTATTCCTGCAGGAGTAGACGCCAAGAATTACCCCCTAGGTCTTCAAATTATTGGTAAAACTTTTGATGAACAAAATATACTAAATATTGCTTATGCCATGGAAGAAAAAATTCAATTTAAAAATAAAATTACAGATTGGTGGATTAAGTAAATGACTAAAGAAAATTCAGAATATTTAATTGAAAGACGTAATAATGTTTACGAAGTAGTAATTGGTCTTGAAGTCCACGCACAAGTTATATCTGATTCAAAATTATTTTCATCATCCTCAACAACTTTTGGTGCTGAACCTAACTCACAAGTTAGTTTAGTAGATGCTGCATTTCCAGGTATGCTTCCAGTAATTAATGAATATTGTGTTAAACAAGCAATCAAAACAGGTATTGGCTTAAGAGCTCAAATTAATAAAAGATCAGTTTTTTGACAGAAAGAACTATTTTTATGCAGATCTACCACAGGGTTATCAGATCTCACAATTTAAATATCCAATAGTTGGAGAGGGCACAGTTGTTCTTGATATGGAAAATGGTCAAAAGGAAGTTGGTATAGAAAGACTACACCTAGAACAAGATGCAGGAAAAAGTATTCACGATATGGATCCACAAAGCACTTTAGTAGATTTAAATAGATCGGGAGTAGCTTTAATGGAAATCGTTAGTAAACCTGATTTAAGAACACCAAATGAAGTCAGTGCATATATCAAAAAATTAAGATCTATCATGAGATATCTTGGTACTTGTGATGGAAACATGCAAGAAGGCTCATTAAGAGCTGATGTAAACGTATCTGTTAGAGTCAAAGGCTCAGATAAACTTGGTACACGTTGTGAAATTAAGAATGTTAACTCGATTAAGTTTATGCAAATGGCTATTGATTATGAAGCGAATAGACAAGCTGACTTAATTGAAGAAGGCAAATCTATAGACCAAGAAACAAGATTATTTGATACTAAAAAAAATGAAACAAGATCTATGAGATCTAAGGAAGATGCGCATGATTATAGGTACTTTCCAGATCCAGATCTATTACCTTTGGAAGTTTCAAATGAATTTATTGAAAAACTTAAAACAGATATTCCGGAGCTACCAGATGAAAAGAAAAAAAGATTTATTGATGAATTCAAAGTTTCTGATTATGAAGCTACAATATTAGTATCAGATATTGATACTGCAAAATATTTTGAAGAAGTAGTTGCTAAAATGGGTAAGAATCAAGATATGAAATTGGCGGTTAATTGGATTACAGGTGAATTATTTGCTGTTTTAAATAATAAAAATTTGGAGATATCTGAAAGCCCAATTAGTGCAAAAAATTTAGCGAAGTTAATTAATTTAATTAAAAATGGAACCATTTCAGGAAAGATTGGTAAGACAATATTTGAATTAATGCTTGATGGAGATAAGGATCCCCAAATAATTGTTGAAGAAAAAGGTTTAAAACAAGAAAGTGACCCTAAAGCACTAGAAGCTTTAATAGATAAGATTATCAATGATAATAGAGAAAAAGCTATTGAATACAAACAGGGTAAAGAAAAGTTATTTGGTTTCTTTGTAGGTCAAGCTATGAAAATTTCCAGTGGTAAAGCTAATCCTCAATTAATAAATGAGATATTAAAAAAGAAACTTTAATTTCATGGGTAAGGCTTTAGAAATTACCGAAAAGCTACAAAAATATATAGACTACTTTAGTCTAAAGTTAAATCCAATTCAGCAAGAAATAATTGATTATAACAAAACCCTAGGTGATATTAAGAGAATGCAAATAGCAACATCACAATGTCATTTTTTAGAGCTAATTATTAGAATTTCTAATATTAAAAATGTACTTGAGATAGGAACTTTTACTGGATTAAGTGCACTTACTATAGCTTTAGCCTTACCTGATGATGGAAAACTTATAGCATTAGATAAAAATAAAGAGACTAGCAAAGTTGCGGTTAATTTTTTTAAAAAAGCTAACCAAGATAAAAAAATTCAAATAATGGTCAAGCCAGCATTTGAAAGTTTAGAAGAACTAAAAAATAATAAATTTGATATGATCTTTATTGATACTGATAAGATGAATTATAAAGAATATTATGAAAGATCAATAAAGTTGATGGATAAAGGTGGGCTGATAATTATTGATAATGTTTTGTGGCATGGGGAAGTTACTGATGAAAATAATTTAGATAAATTTACAGTTAATATAAGAGAATTTAATACCCATGTTTCAAATGACAAAAGAGTAAAGCAAATTATAGTACCCTTAGGTGATGGTATGACTGTTTGTAGAGTGTTATAATGTTTCAAGTCTTTGGCTTTTATAAATTTGCTAAAATTAAATCATTAAAAAAAAATAAACTTTTAATTCACAATTTTTTGATAAAGAAAAATATTAGAGGAACCATTATTATTGCGAATGAAGGAATAAATGCAACGATTTCTGGAAAAGTTATTGATTTAAAATCAACTATTTCCAAAATTAAAGAAATATTTGATTTTAAAAAGTTTGATAGTGAAAATACTTCAAAAAGTAAGTTTCAACCATTTCATAAGCCAAAAGTAAAAATAAAAAAAGAGGTGGTACCTATGGGTTTTACATTAACTTCAAAAAAAAAAATTAACTATATTGATCCCAAAAAGTGGAACAAATTAATTAATGATAAAAAAACTTTAGTTTTAGACTCAAGAAAACCTTTTGAATTTAAAGTGGGCACTTTTAAAAAATCAGTTAATCCAGATATAGATAATTTTAGAGAATTTCCTAAATATTTAAATAAACTTAAAAAAACAAAACCAATCGCTATGTTTTGCACTGGAGGTATTAGATGTGAGAAGGCTTCAGTTTATCTTGAAAAAAAAGGGTTTAAAAATGTATACCAATTAAAAGGTGGAATTTTAAATTACTTGAAAAATGTAAATAAAAAAGAAAGTTTATGGAATGGTGAATGCTTTGTTTTTGATAATAGAATCAGTTTAAAGCATGGATTAGTTACAGGTACATATTCAATGTGTAGTGGCTGTAGAAAACCTATTTCACTGAAAGATAAAAAGTCTAATAAATATGAAGAAGGTATTTCATGTCCTAATTGTCACGACAGTTTAACTAAAGTCCAAAAGGACAGATTTAGAATGAGACAAAGACAAATAAACCTTGCTAAAAAGACTGGATCAAAGCATAAATTCCAAAAAGAATTTAAATAGGAGAAATAATTGTCTAAATCTATAAATTTAACTAAAGATCCAATTTGGTCGTTACTTAAAAATGTAACCATACCAGCTAGTGTTGGTTCATTATTTCAAACTTTCTATAATTTAGTTGATACCTGGTTTGCTGGAAGAATTTCAGCGGAAGCTATAAGTGCCATTGCCAAATCTTTTCCTATTTATTTTACAATAATTGCAGTTGGTGTTGGAATAGGTGCTGCAACTAATGCATGTATAGGTAATTTGATAGGAGAAAAAAAGTTAAATAAAGCTTCTTTATTCATTGCTCAATCTGTTGTGTTTGCATTGGTTACTTCGGTTGTTGTGACTTTATTTGGTTTAAATGCTTCTAGCTTTCTCTTAACTGTTATGGGATCGGATGCTACTGGTATTGTTCTCACAAGGGAATATTTAGATATAATTTTTTACGGAACTTTTATTGTTATGATTCAAATTTCTTTAAATGGAGCTTTGAATGCACAAGGTGATACTAAAAGTTATAGAAATGTTTTAATTTTTAGTTTCTTTTTAAATATATTTTTAAATCCATTGTTCATTTGGGGATATGGTGTTGTCCCAGCTTTTGGTATTGGTGGACTAGCCATAGCGACAGTAATTTCACAATCAATAGGAACTATTTATTTAGCTTATAAAATCAATTCATGTAAATTAAAGAAATATCTTACAATCAAATGCTTTATACCCAAGCCAGAAATGATAAAGGAATTATTTACACAAGCATTACCAATAATGTTTAGTATGTTATTTATAGGTGTTGGTATTTTTAATATTTTATATTTTATTGGTCAATTTGGTGATCTTGCAACAGCTGGTTATGGTGCCGCTTTAAGAGTAGAGCAAGTTTTCTTACTTCCTGTAATTGGACTGAATACGGCTGTTCTTTCTATTGGTGGACAAAACTTTGGAGCAAAAAAATATAATCGTATTAGAGAACTTTATACAAAAGCATTATTATTTGGTTCATCCTTTATGGCAGGAGCGGGAGTGATATTATTTTTCGGTGCAGAATTTTTTGTTTCACAATTTACAAATAATAATGAAGCAATAATTCATGGTGCCATATATCTAAAAGTGGCAGCATTAATCGCACCAATTTATCCTGTATTTTTTATAACCACCGCAGTTTTCCAAGCTCTAAAAAAACCTGTGTATAGTCTTTATTTAAGTATCTTGAGGTTAACTGCATTTCCATTTTTATCTTTATGGTATGTGATTAACATAAGAGGTGGTGATTATGCTGATATATTTTATACTATAATGGCAACAAATTGGTTTATGGGCATTGCTCTAATCATCTTTATTGGATATTTTTTAAATAATGTTTTTAAACAAAAGAAAAGTCATTTTTCTTACTAGTATTTTTTTATTAGTATTTTTCTTAACTATTAATGATATTAAGTCACAGAAATTAAAAGTAATTGATGGTGATACAATTCACTTAAATGGTGAGAAAATTAGATTTACAGGTATCGATACACCTGAGTTGAAACAAACTTGTATTTTAGAAAATCTTGAAAACCCATGTGGAATAACTGCAAAACAAATACTTATTAATAAAATTGGCAATAATACTGTTGAATGCATTAATGAGAGTAAAGATCAGTATAAAAGAACATTAGCAGAATGTTTTGTAAATAGTGAGAGTTTATCAAGTTACCTTGTTAGAAGTGGCTATGCATTTGCTTATAGAAAATACTCTAAAAAATTTATATTAGACGAAAATTATGCCAAGGATAATAAATTAGGGATGTGGTCCATGGAGTTTGAATATCCTTGGGATTATAGAAAAAACAAATAACCATAATGAAAGAATTAAGAAATTGGGATAATAAAACTTGGTTATCATCAAAAGCATATATAACTTCTTTTAAATCATTTATATTAAAAAAAAAGAAACTTAATAATAAATCAAGGATATTAGATATTGGATGTGGAAGAGGTAAAATTTTTGCCTCAATTTCTAGAAAATTACAATTAAATAATAAACCTATTGGCGTTGATCTAGTAAACCACAAAGATGTCGATAAACTAATAGATTTTAGAAATGAAGATGCTTTTAATTTTTTTAGGACTAACCAAGATAAATTTGATTTAATAATGATTAAGCAAACACTTCATTTCTTTAACATAAATAAAAGAAAAAAATTAATAAAGATTTGTAAAAATAATTTAAAAAAAAATGGTGTAATAATTATCTTATCTTTAAATACATCAAATAATGAAATTCCATGTTTTAAGTTAATGAAACAAAAGCTTAATAAAGGATTAAAAAGAGACGCTAGAATGCTTAAATCAGTTCGTAAGTTATTAGTAAATAGTAAAGTTGATAAATTTGAATTTAAGGTTTCAATAAATAAAAATAAATATGTTCAAATGTTAAAACAAAAATATATATCGTGTCTAATAAATTTATCTAAAAGTCAAATAAATAAAGGTATTAAAGAAATTAAAGATACCTATTCTAAGGATATTCTATTCAAAGATATTTTGATTTGTATTAAATATAGGCATTAATTATTTTCATCTTTTTTGAGATTTCTTTCTAACTTTCTTACAAAGTAAGAGACTATTAGTATTAAAACCAAATACTCTAATATTAAAAATGTATAAATTTCCAAAGGTCTGTAAGTTGAAACAACAAGTTCATTAGCTTTCCTTGTTAAATCACCGATTCCAATAATTGATACTAATGATGACATTTTTAATACATAAACAAACTGATTACCCAAAGCAGGTAGTATATTTTTAATAGCCTGTGGAAGTATCACTAACCTTAATCTTTTAAAAAAATTTAATCCTAGTGAACTACCAGCTTCCCATTGTGCTCTTTTAATTGAATTAATACCTGCTCTAAAAATTTCAGCCTGAAAAGCGCTTTCACTTATCGATAATGCTATAATTCCAGATACAAAAGGACTAAAACTTATTCCTGTCATTATTGGTAAACCATAGTAAATCCATAAAATTAAAACAAGTAATGGTATAGCTCTCACAATTTCTACATAACTAATATTAATATAGGTTAAAAATTTACTTTTAGCCAAAGAGGGTATTGCAATGATAAATCCTATAATTGCAGATATAATTATAGATACGATTGAAATGTAGATAGTTGTAGTTAAACCACTTAGTAAAAACTTTAGATTTGTTAACCCATCAACGTTATCAGGTGAAAGAATAAACCAGCCCAAATCTTGATCAGTACAAGAAGTAAGTGGTAAAATTAAAAGTAAAAAAAGTAAGTTTTTCACTCCTAAAGTTATAATGAATTAAATATTAATATCTAATTTTTTATAGACTTTTTAAATTATACTTTGCTAGTAATTTATTAAAGAAACCAGAAGATTTTTTCTTCTCAATCCAATCATTTACATAATCGTTCCAAATTTTGTCATCTTTATTAACCATCATAGCTAAAAAAGCAGGATTTTTTTCACCATCAGGAACTATTGCTAATTGAGGATAAGTAATAATCAATTTATTAGCTTCTGTTGAGCTTGTAATGTTACCATCTGCTCTTCCAGCTAAAACTTCTTGAAAATCTCTAGCAGGAGATTCAACAGATCTTAATTTAGAATTTGGAAAAAATTCCTTGGCTTTTTCTTCTTGTGAAGTTCCAAGAGTTGTTGCTATTGTAACTTTATTATTATTTAAAGATTCCCAAGTTGAAAACTTATTTAAATTCTTTTTAAGGACTAATGGTACAGTTCCATATTTGTAATATGTGTTTGTGAAACCAGCTACCTCAGCTCTTTTAGGAGTTTTAGTTACACTTGTAGAAATATCATATCTTCCTGCAGTAATTCCTGAAACAATTGTTTTCCATTCTGTAGGAACAAAAGTAATTTTGACTCCCATATCTTTAGCTAGCTCATTCATTACATCGATATCAAAACCCTTATATTCATTTGTTGCTGGATCTTTCATAGTCATTGGATCCCAATCGCCTGTGGTTCCAACTTTTAATTCTCCAGATGTGATTATCTGATTAAGTTTAGATTCTGCATTAATTGAGAAAGGTAAAAGTGCTAATAGCACAACTAAAAATATTTTTTTCATTCATACCTTATATCTATTATTTTAAAAAAAGTAGATTACAACCTTGACGCAGCATCATTAATCCATGACATTAAATGTTCTGAAAAAGACCTTCTTACATATAAATTAACATCATTTAATTCCCTGTGGTGTACTATAATATCCACTTGTGCCAATAATGTTTGAGCAACAGGCCCCCTTTTTTTTTTAAACTCACCAAAATCTAAAGGACAACCTGTGGATAGTAAATCAAACACTTTTTCACCTTTCAAATTTATTAGCACAAACTGATCACTAACATCTGTAACTGCTCCTAAATTAGTTTTTGAAATTTTATTAAATAAAAGGCTTTCAATTTCATAATTATTATTTTCTTCGTCAATAGTATTATTAGATACAACCATCCACTCGTCTGGTGACAACCACAAAGATGTATATTTGTCACTTGATGATGATGTGTTTGATTCTAAAGGTAAAATCATATTAATGTTTTTTCCGATAGTTGATAAAAAGTCTCTACTTTTTCCTCTAAGATTTAATTTCATAATAGGATAAATTTCTTTAATGGCTAATCCTGTATAGGACTTATCCTCTTTTATTGATGAATTATAGTTAAGCATTTAATCTTTCATTTTCCTTGTCAAAAAAAACAGGATCTACAACTGTTACATTAATTGATCTATCCTCCATTGGTATAAATAATTTTTTGCCCATCATATTTTTTCCACCTCTTACTACAGCGAGTGCAATAGATTTATTCAAATTAGGACTGTAGTAACTTGAGGTTACATGTCCAAGCATTTCAATTGGGTTTTGATTTAGTTCTGAAACTATTTGAGCACCTTCTTCTAAAATTTCTTTTGAATTTTCTGTTAGAAGTCCAACTAACTGCTTTCTGTCCTCCCTCATGGTATCTGATCTATATAAAGATCTTTTACCAATAAAATCATATTTCTTTTTACTAACTATCCAGTCCATTTGAAGATCTATTGGTGTCATTGTTCCATCAGTATCTTGTCCAACTATAATAAAACCTTTTTCAGCTCTTAATAAGTGCATAGTTTCAGTTCCATATGGAGTAATATTAAAATCTTTACCAGCATCCATGCATTTTTCCCAGAGTGATTTTCCGTAGTTTGCCTGGACATTAATTTCATAACTAAGTTCACCTGTAAAACTAATACGCATAACTCTACACTGGATTTTTCCAATTCTAGCATCTTTGTAGGACATATGAGGAAAGTTTTCGTCAGATAAGTCTAGGTTTGGAATTAATTTAGTTATTATTTTTTTACTATTTGGACCACAAACACTTGCTGTTGCAAAGTGATCTGTAACTGATGTTAAATACACATCTAATTCAGGCCATTCTGTTTGAAGATAATCTTCAAGTTTGCCCATTACATTTGCAGCACCACCGGTAGTGGTTGTCATAATGTAATGATTTTCGTTTAATCTAGTTGTAACACCATCATCATAAACCATTCCATCTTCATTAAGCATCAAGCCATATCTACATTTACCAATTCCTAGTTTTGACCAAGCGTTAGTGTAAACTCTATTTAAAAATTCTGAAGCATCACTTCCCTGAATATCTATTTTACCTAATGTTGAAGCATCTAATAAGCCAGCACTTTCCCTGGCAGCAATACTTTCTCGTTGAACTGCCTCATACATAGTTTCATTATTTTTTGGGTAATACCAAGCTCTTTTCCATTGACCTACATTTTCAAATTCAGCTTTATTTTCTATATGCCAATCATTCATCGGTGTTCTTCTAAAAATATCAAAATATTCACCAACATTTCTTCCAACGATTGTACCAAATGTTAGAGGAGTGTATGGAGGTCTAAAAGTTGTGGTGCCAAGCTCTCCCATCTTAAGACCTGCTGTATCAGCAATAATTCCGAGTGCATGCATGTTTCCAAGTTTACCTTGGTCTGTGCCCATTCCAGTTGTGGTATATCTTTTTACATGTTCAATTGATCTAAAACCTTCTCTAAGAGCTAATTTAATATCTTTAGCTGTTGCATCATTTTGATAATCTACAAATGGTTTAGTTTTTCCGATAACTTTATCTGATGGTAGTAACCAAATATTTTTTTTATCAGCTTCTTTTGAATTAATTACAGATAAATTTTCATAATCAGTTTGATCGATTTTAAGAAATTCTTTTAAACTTTTTGAACTATTTTTGATTATTTCATCTAATTCAAAATCACCATTACATGAACCAATACTTATTTGTTCAGATGAATATTTATTAGGGATAAAAACTTGATCTTCATCTCTAAATTTTAATTTCCCCCCTGATTGAGTAAATAAATGTACTGCAGGAGTCCAACCTCCAGCTATACCAAGACAGTCACAGTCAATTTTAGTTTTGGACCCAACCGTTGATTGTCCATCTTTAGAAAGTTCCATTATAGAGATTTGTTTTAATTTTTTATATCCATGAGTATCCACAACTGTATGTGACCATAAAATCTTTAATCCTAAATTTTTTGCTTCTTTAACAACAGATGAGTTTGATTTTTCCCTAATATCAATTATAGCCTCAACTTTAATTCCTTTGTTAACTAAAGAAATAGCACTTTCATAAGCCGTATCATTATTAGTAAAAAAAACATTTTTTTTACCACAAACAACACCATAGTAGTCAGCATATTTTTTAATAGCTGATGAAAGCATTATTCCTGGTCTATCATTATTATTAAATATAAGAGGCCTTTCTAAAGATCCTGAAGCTACTATTACTTTTTTTGCTCTAATCTTTAAAAGTCTCTGTCTAATTTTATTTTGTTTTTCTGCTTTACAAAGATGATCAGTAAGATTTTCTCTAGCTAACAGATAATTATAGCCATGATATGCTGCAACACTTGTTCTAGTTTTTATCTCTAAGTTTTCTAATTTTTTTTAATTCACTAATTTCTTGATTTAGCCAATGTGATGAAACTTTATTATCAATCT
>JACWDR010000020.1 GCA_014653975.1 Pelagibacterales bacterium SAG-MED20 | reverse complement strand
GGAATAGTAAGTGTATCTGCAAAAGATAAGGGAACTGGTAAAGAGCAAAAAATTCAAATTCAGGCCTCAGGTGGTTTAAGTGATGAAGAGATTGAAAAAATGGTTAAAGATGCTGAAGCAAACAAAGAAGCTGACAAAAAGAAAAGAGAGTCAGTAGATGTAAGAAACCAAGCTGATACTTTAATGCATTCTACAGAGAAAAACCTAAAAGAACATGGTGCTAAAATTTCTGATGCTGAAAAAAAGGCAATAGAGGACTCTTCTTCAAGCTTAAAAGAAGCTTTAAAGGGAGAAGATATAGAGGATATAAAAAAGAAAACTGAAAGTTTGGTTCAAGCTTCTATGAAATTAGGTGAAGCAATTTACAAGTCTCAAGAAAAAAAACCAGATTCATCAAAAGATGGTGATAAAAATGATGAAGGAAAAAAAAGACGATAATGTAGTTGATGCGGACTTTGAAGAGGTAAAAGAAGAAAAAAAAGAAGAAGATAAAGAAAAAAGCGCTTAAGACTTAAAACAACTATCATCTTAGAGTAACTTATGGCTAAAAGAGATTTTTATGACGTCTTAGGTGTTGGTAAAAGTGCAAGTCCACAAGAACTGAAATCAGCTTATAGAAAATTAGCAGTAAAATATCACCCAGATAAAAATCCTGGAGATAAAGCAGCTGAAGATAAATTTAAAGAAGCTAGCGAAGCTTATGGTATTCTTTCAGACCAAGAAAAAAAACAAAACTATGACAACTTCGGTCATGCAGCCTTCGAAGGTGGAGGTGGAAGGCAAAGCGGCGGATTTGGTGGTTTTGGTGGTACAGACTTTTCAGATATTTTTGAAGATTTTTTTGGAGACTTTGGCGGTGGAGGTAGATCTAGAAGCAGAAGAAGTTCAAATAATAGAGGTTCTGATTTAAGGTATGATTTATCTATTACTTTAGAAGAAGCATATCAAGGGAAAAAACAAGATATTAAATTTTCAACAACAGAAAAATGTAACACTTGTAAGGGAAACGGATCAAAACCAGGTTCTTCTCCAGAAAGATGTACAACTTGTGGAGGTAACGGTAAAGTAAGGTCAAATCAAGGATTTTTTACAGTTCAACAAACCTGTCCGCAGTGTGCTGGAGCTGGTGAAGAAATAACCAATCCCTGTAATGACTGTAATGGCCAAGGTAGTAAGCAGGCTTCGAAAAAAATATCTGTGACAATACCAAAAGGCGTTGATGATGGGACAAGGATAAGATTAGCTGGTAAAGGAGAGGCTGGAACCAAAGGAGGTGCAAGTGGTGACTTGTATTTATTTATAAATGTTCACTCACATGATCTATTTAAAAGATCAGACGAAAACTTATTTTTCGAATTTCCTATTTCAATTGCTGATGCAGCACTAGGAACAACAATAGAAATACCAATTATTGATGGTGGTAAGGCAAAAATAAAAATTCCTGATGGAACTCAAAATGGAAAGCAGTTTAGATTAAAAGGAAAGGGAATGCCTTATATCAGAGGCAGTGGTAATGGCGACCTATATGTTCAGGTAAATACCGAAGTTCCAATTTCATTAAATAAAGAACAAAAAGAATTACTTGAGAAGTTTAGAGAGATTGAAAATGAAAAATCAAACCCAAGTATTAAAAAATTCTTTCAAAGAGCTAAAAGCTTCTGGAAAAATTAATAATAATAGCCTATTAAAAATAATAGTTTAAAAAACTAAAAGATTTACAGTAAAATTATTTACTAATATTATCATAATAAATTAATGATATACTCTATATGATAATTTGGATTGCTTCATACCCTAAAAGTGGAAATACATGGGTTAGATCATTTTTGTCTGCTTATTTCATGACTGATGATGGTGACTTTAAAATTGGAAATTTAGACTATATTCAAGATTACCCAAACCAACATTTCTTCGATAAAAAAATTATTGAAAAAGGAGAAGTTTATAAATATTGGGAAAAGTCTCAAAAAAAAAATTTTGAAAAAAATAAAGTTAAGTTTTTGAAAACACATAATGCTCTTATTTCAATAAAAAACCATGAATTTACTTATCCTAAATATGTTTTGGGCATAATTCACGTAGTAAGAGATCCAAGAAATATAATTACTTCCTTAAAAAATCACCTAGCATTTACAACATACGACGAATGTCTCAAATTTATGAAAAATGATAAAGCTTATGCATTTGAAAAACAAAATAATAGCTATGCAAAATTTAATTATCTAAGTTCTTGGAAATCACATTATAAATCGTGGATAAATAATAACCAATATAAATTGTTAACAGTTAGGTACGAAGATTTAGAAAGTGATACTTATAATACATTTCGTGATATGGTAGTTTTTATAAATACTATTTGTAAATTTAATAAAAGAGTTGATAACAGGAAAATTATAAAAGCTATTGAAAGTACAAGTTTTGAAAAAATGAAAAAATTTGAAGAAAATGGATCTTTTAAAGAAAATAAATATAAGAAAAATTCTAAGGAAAAAATTAAATTTTTTTATTTAGGTAATAAAAATAATTGGAAAAACTTATTAAATAATGAAATTAAGGATAATATGAACAAATATTACAAAGAAGATTTAATTAAATTTGAATATGAAAAAGATTAATTTAGCTATCACTGGATGTCTTGGAAGAATGGGGCAGCAACTAATTAAGTCCTCTAAATCAAATAAGGCTTTTAAAATAGTTACTCTAACTGAAAATAACTCTATCAATAAAAAAGTAGCTGGTATTAAAATTGAATTAAATACTTACGAAGCCTTTAAAAAAATTGATGTAATTATAGATTTTACCACTCCAAAATGTACGCTAGAGATTCTTAAAATAGCATCAAAGCTAAAAAAAAGAGTGGTTATTGGAACGACAGGCTTTACAAAAAAAGAAGGAAATTTAATTAATAAATATTCAAAAAAAATTCCTATACTAAAGGCTGGTAATATGAGCTTAGGCGTGAATTTATTAATGTATTTAACTGAGATTGCCTCAGAGTCTCTAGGAGATAATTATCTAAGTAAAGTATTTGAGGTCCACCATAAGCACAAAAAAGACTATCCTTCAGGGACAGCCTTAATGCTTGGAAAAGGTATTGCAAACGGGAAAAATAAAAACCTTTATACTTTAATTGGTAAAAAGTTTTTAAATAAAAAATCTTTCCCTTTTAGTAAAAAAATTAATTTTAATTCAATTAGGAAAGGTGAAATTATCGGAGAGCATGAAGTAACGTTCTCAAGTGGCAAAGAAATTATAAAGTTAAACCATGAAGCATTTGATAGGACACTTTACTCAGATGGCGCTTTAATCGGTGTTAAATGGCTTATTAGTAAAAAAGCTGGGCTTTATTCAATGAGAGATTTATTGAATTTCAAATAATGGATGAAAAAAAAAAGACAAAAAAAATTCTTAAAATCTTAAATAAAATTTATCCGAATACTCCTATTCCATTAAAGCACAGAAATAAATTTACTCTCTTAACATCTGTCCTTTTATCAGCACAATGTACTGATCTGAATGTTAACAATGTGACCAAAGATATATATACAAAATATAATAAACCTGAACATTTTGTAAAATTAGGAAGAAAAAAAATTGAAAAGTTAATACGAAGCATAGGTATCTTTAGGGTTAAAGCAAAAAGTATATATTTGATGTCTAAACAACTAATAAAAAAACATGGTGGCAAAGTGCCTAAAACCTTTGAAGAACTTGAAAGACTGCCTGGTGTGGGACATAAAACGGCAAGTGTTGTAATGTCACAAGGTTTTGGATATCCAGCTTTTGCAGTGGATACTCATATACATCGTCTTGCTCAAAGATGGGGACTTACAAGTGGAAAAAATGTTATTGAGACTGAGAAAGATTTAAAAAAAAAATTTCCAAAAAAAACCTGGAACAAACTCCATTTACAAATTATTTATTATGGCAGAGAATATTGTCAGGCTAGAAATTGTTACGGTTTAACTTGTAAAATTTGTACTACTTGTTATCCTAATCGCAAAAATCCAATTAAAACAAAAAAAGCTTAATATGAAAATTCTTGGAATCGGAAATGCCATTGTTGATGTTATTTGTAAAGTTGAAGATAATTATTTATCTAAACATGGATTAATAAAAAGTACGATGAAACTTGTTGATGAGATTGAATTTAAAAAGTTATTATCAACTTTGAAAATTGAAGAAACAGTTTCAGGTGGATCAATTGCAAATTCTATAGTTGGATTGTCTCAATTAGGAAATGAAGTAGGATTTATTGGTAAAATTTGTGATGATAGTTTGGGTCAAAAATATGAAGATGGCTTAAAAAAAGAAAATGTAAATTATTTTTATTCTAAAAAAAAAGAAAATCTACCTACTGGAACCTGTTTAATATTAGTTACACCAGATTCCGAAAGAACAATGTGTACTTTTCTTGGAACAGCTGGAAAAATCAATGAAAGAGATGTAGATATAAATTCACTAAAAGCTAGCGAAATAGTTTTTTTGGAAGGATACTTATGGGATGAAGGTGAACCCAAATCTGCTTTCGATAAAGCAATTCAAAACTCTAATCAAGTAGCTATGTCATTATCTGATTTATTTTGTGTTGAAAGGCATAAAAAAAATTTTTTAGATCTTGTTAAAAATAAAATAGATATAACCTTTGCAAATGAACAAGAAATTAGTTCATTGATAGATGCCAAAAAATTTGAGGATGTTATTACATTCTGTAAAAAACTTAAGAATTTAATTATTATTACACGTGGAGAAAATGGAAGTGTTGCTATAAATCAAAATGATGTAGTTGAATGTGAAGTAAAGAAGGATATAAAGATTGTTGATTTAACAGGCGCAGGAGACTTATTTGCAGCTGGTTACCTTCATGGCCACATTAATAATTTAACTATTGGTGAAAGTCTTAAAAAAGGTACAGAAATGTCATCAAAAATTATCCAGAAAATTGGTGCTAGACTAAGTTAATTTTTTTTCTTTTAAAACTACCTTTTCCTTTTTTTGCTTTTACTATTCTCATTTTATATTTTTTTGTTCTTAAATCCTTCGCAATAATATTTTTTTTTTTCATATTATATTGAATAACCTACATCTTTGCTGATAATAAAATCTTCGTCACTAAATTTATCCTTAAATTTTTTTCTAAGCCGATATATGTGTGTTTCAACAGTATGTGTTTCCAAGTCAAATGAGTGGCCCCATACTTTCTTCTGGAGTATTTCGACAGATTGTGGGGATTTATTTTCACTTAAAAATAAAATAATGTCAATCTCTCTCTCTGTTAACTTCAATTCATTATTCTTATTTGATACTATCCTAGAATTAAAATTTAAAGAATAATTTTTAATACTTATCTTAGATTGAAAATTGTATTTTTTTTTTATTAATTGAATATTAATTGTATCTACAAGTTTTTGTATTTTGATAGGAAGTTCTTCAAGTACCAAAATAGCATTTTTATCTACTTTATTGTTAATAACTAATTTATCAATTTTTTTTTTGGCAATAATTATTGATTCTACACATTCTAAATTATTAATATTCAATTCGTTGATGAAATCACTAGAGTTATTATAGTTATTAATATTAAATTTAAATAAACTCTTAATTTCTTTTAAAATATTATATAATTCTGGAAATTCGACTATACTTACAGATTGAGCAAACATTAAAACATAACTTATGCTAATAACTCTAAAAAATAAAGGGTTCTTAAATGTTGATGATTTTATTTTTAAATGTGCAATAGGTATAAATGGAATTAAATTAAACAAAAAGGAGGGGGACAGAGCCACTCCATCTGGAAAATTTTCTTTAGGAAAATTATATTATAGGGCTGATAGAGTAAAAAAACCTTTTACAAAAATTCCTACTAAAATCATAAAAAAAAATATGGGTTGGTGTGACGACCCTAAACACAAATATTATAATAAAGAAATTAAAATAAATAAAAAAACAAGACATGAAAAGTTATTCAGAAAAGATAATTTATATGATTATTTTATAGTTATTAATTATAACACAAAAAATACAAAAGCTTATAAGGGTAGTGCAATCTTTTTACACTTAACCAAAAATTATAAAAAAACAAAAGGATGTTTAGCCTTAAAAAAAAAAGATTTTTTAATTTTAACAAAAATAATTAATTTCAAAACTAAAATAAAAATTTTTTAATTTCTTTCTCCAAATATCTTAGACCCTATCCTTAAAAAAGTTGCTCCATAAATTGCTGCATCAACATAATCATTAGACATTCCCATGCTTAATTCTTTCTCTTTTGTATCTTTCAATAATTTTTTCATTTTAGTAAAATATTCTTTTGATATTTTATTTTTAGGTGGCAGACACATCAGCCCAATAATATCAAGTTCTAATTCTTTTTTGCACATATTGTAAAAATTATTCAAGTTTTCAATATCAACACCACTTTTTTGAATTTCATTCCCAATATTAACTTGTATAAAAATTTTAAGTTTTTTGCTCATTCTTGCTTGTTCATTAGCAATTTTTTCTGCTAATTTCATACTATCCAAAGAATGTACATAATCAAAAAGAGGTATCACATGTTTAACTTTATTGGTTTGAAGCTTGCCAATCATATGTAGCTTAATATTAGTAAAATCTTGTTTAATGTTTTCCCATTTTGAAATTGCCTCCTGGACTTTATTTTCACCATAGTGTTCATGGCCATGATTAATTAATGGTAAAATATTTTCCATTGGAAATGTCTTGCTAACAGCAATAATATTGGGTTGCTTGAAATTTTTGATTCTTTTTTCCAATGTTTCTTGTATTGATATTAGATTACTAACAATATTTATCATATGATTTATTTAGAACCTTATCACTTTATCTGCGAATATAATAAAAAAGAAATACAGAATTTGGATAAAAAAATAAATATAATATATAGAAATTATAAAAGACCAATAAAAGAAAACATAATAACAAAAATTAAAAAAGAGTGTCATAAGAGTGGTAAAAAAATATTTCTTTCAAATAATGTTAATTTAGCATTAAAATTGAAATTGGATGGAGTTTATATTCCTTCATTTGACAAAACTATATATTTAAAATTGAAGATTAATAAAAATTTAAGAATACTAGGATCTGCTCATAATTTATTAGAGATTAAAATAAAAGAAAAACAAGGGGTCGATACTATTTTTATTTCACCCCTCTTTAAGTTAAATAAAACAAATAAGTTTTTAGATATCAATAAATTTAATCTTTTATCAAAATTAACTAAAAAAAAAGTTGTTGCATTAGGTGGTATTAATGAAAAAAATATAAAAAAAATTAAATTATTAAATTGTGATGGGTTTGCAGCAATCAAATATTTAAGAGGGAAAAAAAAATTAAATGGTATTAGAAAATAAAGCCTTAAGAAATAAGATAACGAGTATTCTTAATTATTATACAATTAAAAATTTTGATAAAGTTATCGAAGAAGCTAATAGAATTTTAAAAAAACGACCTAATATTGATTTGTTATGGAATATTTTAGGTCTAACATATCAACAAAGAGGTAATTTTGAGAAAGCAGAAATGAATTTCTTTAGATGTTTGCAAGTTAATCCAAAAAATATAAGTGCTATCAATAATTTAGGAAATAATTACAAATATCTATTCAATTACTCAAAGTCTAAAGAATATTTAAAAAAAGCCCTAGAAATAAACCCAAAATATTTAAATGCACTTGTTAATTATGGGAGTTTACAGTTTGAACTAAATCAGTTTTCTAAAGCACTTGAATTATTCAATCAAGCCTTACTTATTGATAAAAACTCCATAACTGTAAGAATTAATTTAGTCTTAATTTATCAGAGTACTGGTGATTATAAAAAAGCAATTAATCTTTTAAAAGAGGTCAACAAATTAAATCCTGAAATAACACGCGCTGATAAAATGATGAGTGCTTTAATAAATTATAATGAGAACAGTGAACATCTTTTAATGATGGAAAAAAAATTAAAAGAATTTAATTTTAATGATGATCAGAAAATTTTCTTGCATTTTGCTTTAGCCAAAGCCTATGAAGATCAAAAAGAATTCTTGAAAGCAACTGAACATATTGAAATAGGAAATAACTTAAAAATGTCCTCTTCTAGCTATAATTTGGAAAGAGAAAAAAAATTATTTAAGAATATAAAAAGTCTATTTAATAACTACAATTTTAAAGATAACCAAATATTAAAATCAAAAAAAAAAATAATCTTCATATTAGGAATGCCAAGATCTGGCACTACATTGGTCGAACAAATTATTTCATCTCATCCAGATGTTTATGGTGCTGGTGAATTAAGTTTTTTATCGAGAATAGTCTATAAAAATTTTTTTAATAATGACAAAATTAACTTTATTGATAACTTTGAAAAACTTACCAATGCTGAATTATCACAAATTTCTAATCAATATTTTAATTTTCTTGAAAATTTTAACACAGACAAAGTATATGTAACCGACAAGGCTCTTTTTAATTTTCAATGGATAGGTTTTATTAAGATTCTATTTCCTGAAGCAAAAATAATTAATTGTACAAGAGACCCAAAAGATAACTGTCTTTCGATTTATAAAAACCTTTTCGAAAATGAGGGTCATTGGTGTTATAATAAGAAAGAATTAATAGATTGCTATAAACTCTACGTTGATTTAATTAATTTTTGGAAAAAGAAAATTCCTGGTGAAGTTTTTGATATCAAATATGAAGATTTAATAGCTTCACCTAAAACTAAAATAAAAGAGTTAATATCTGCAGCAGGGTTAGAGTGGGATGAAAAATGTCTTAAATACAATGAGAATAAAAATGCTATTAAAACTCTTAGTGTCAATCAGGCTAGAAAAAAAATATATTCTACTTCGGTTAGTTTATATGAAAAGTATAAACCTTTTATAAAGGATTTTTCCAAATATTTTGAATAAAAAAAAACGGCCCTTTTTACAGGGCCGTTTTTAAATATAGTTAAAAGAACTACTAGAATGCAAGCATTAAGCTTATTTCCATGTGCTCTTTGTCATTTGCTTCAGTTCCACCAGCATTGTCTGCTTCTGACGCTAGTACTCTAACTGATGCAGCACCCATAGTGTATGAAATACCTAAACCTTTAGTATCTTCAGTTACAGCAGTGTCAGCAGAAGAACTTTTGATAGTTCCAATACCGTATTCATTTTCCATTTCAGAATATGAAACTGCTAGGTTTTCATTAATTGAGTAAGATACACCGTAGATTAGGACTTCATTTGAAGAAGTTCCATTTGATCCACCTGTACCTGATGATCTTTGTAGACCAACAGTTGCAGCACCCATCGCATAATTAACATAACCAGTTACGAACTGACTGTCGTCATCGTTCTCTGCGTTATCGTTGTCATGCTTTTCGATACCATAACCAAGACCAGCACTAATTCCATCATATGGAGAGCCAGTAATAGCTACGTTCCAACCATGATCGTCAGTTCCAGCACCTGTAGATCCACCATCTCCAACAGCTCCAGTTGAACTATTGTTAGTATGACCTGGGTCGATTTCTAAAGATATTTGGTAACCTGCGTAAGTGTTTTTGTAACCAACAACGTTAGCTCCACCAGCAGCTCTTAGGCCGTTTGAAGAACCTACGTAAGACCACTGCTCTTCATAAGCGTATGGAGTTTTATCATCGATCGTACTAACACCAAACTCACCAACACCTTGGTCAAAACCAATTGTTCCCATATCACCCATGTCTAACATTAGTGATGATGAAGCAAAAGTTTCACTTGTGTTTGAGTTTGCTTGTCCGCCATCTGCGATAGCTGCTGTGTAAGTAGCAGTCATACCATTTACATCTCCAGATCCAGAGAAAGTAATTGAGTTACCCATACCAAATGGATTACCCGTAGTTGCCCCTTCTTTAGAAACGTAAGTAACTTCAGTTTTACCAGATACTGACAGTTCAACAGCGTTAGCTGAAACAACTGCAAGAGATCCAGCAAGAGCTGAAAGTCCTATTTTTTTAATATTCATAATTGTCTCCTTTATTCATTAATTAATTAATTATGAACCATATAATTATCAAATTAAGGTCAACTATCAGCTAGAAATCTACAATTCTTATACTTTTATTGTGATTTGTTGTAAATTTACAACATTGATTTTACTAGTATTTATGGGCTAAATTTCATTTTTTCTACAATTTTTGATATAATTGATATATTAAATGATCCATGAATAATTTTCCCGTAAACCATATCAAAATAAAAAGAATACTTCAAATAACTCTAGTATTCATGCTGTTTTCTTATCTTAATTCTTGTGGAATTTATAGACCTGTTGATGCACGAAAAGTTTCTCCCAATTCTGATGAAAGAGTAAAGCAAAATATAAAGGAAGGAAAAGGTATAAATTTTGGTAACATGATGGGTAAAAAAGGTGGGGACTTTCAATTTGCAAGTTCGAATGAAATGTGGCGCGCAACAATTTCTATTTTAGATTTTGTTCCATTATCTAATGTTGATTATGGTGGAGGCATAATAGTTACAGATTGGTATAAAAATTCAAAGACAGACAAAGATTCTATCAAATTAATGATTCAATTTCTTTCAAATGAAATTAGAGCTGATGGGATAAAAGTTAGTATTTACAAGAGAGAATGTAAATCAGAAAATAATTGTGTAAGTAATTTATTAAGCTCAAATTTAAACCAAGAAATAAAATTAGCTATTCTTAAAAAAGCTGCTTTAATAAAAAAACGCGACCTAGAGAAAAAAAATTAATTTTTAATAATTAAATTTAATAAAATTAATGGAAAGATATAATTTCAAATCTATCGAAAAAAAATGGCATAATCTTTGGGAACAAAATAATTCTTTTAAAAGTATTGTAGATAAATCAAAAAAAAAATTTTATTGCTTGGAAATGTTTCCTTATCCATCTGGAAAGATTCATATGGGACATGTAAGAAATTATACTATTGGCGATGTTCTTGCGCGATATAAATCTTTACAAGGTTTTAATGTTTTACACCCAATGGGTTGGGATTCTTTTGGTATGCCTGCTGAAAATGCTGCTCGACAAAATAATCTAGATCCAAAATCATGGACTGAAGAAAATATCTCCGTCATGAAAAAACAGCTCAAAAAACTCGGCCTTTCTATAGATTGGGGAAGAGAAATATCTACATGCTCAGATAATTATTATAAACACCAGCAAAAATTCTTTCTAGATTTATATGACAAAGGTTTAGTTTATAGAAAAGAAAATTATGTTAACTGGGACCCCATAGATCAAACTGTTCTTGCAAATGAACAGGTGATTAATGGAAAAGGATGGAGATCGGGAGCTATAGTTGAAAGAAAAAAATTAAACCAATGGTTTTTTAATATTTCTAAATTTTCTGAGGAGCTTCTTGAGGGTTTAAACAACCTGGATTTATGGCCCAATAAGGTTAAAACCATGCAAAAAAATTGGATTGGTAAATCCTTTGGTTGTGAAATCAATTTTGAAATTGAGGGAAATTCCGAAGTAAAAAACATTAAATGTTTTACAACTAGACCAGATACATTATTTGGATTTTCGTT